>JACRKF010000031.1 GCA_016219865.1 Candidatus Woesearchaeota archaeon
CTCTTAAAATGTCAAGAAAAATAGAACTTAAGAATGAAAGATTAACATTAACAGATGAAAAAGTTGAAGGATTTTTAGAAAGAACTGTAAATAAGATAGGGACATCAGCAAAAGCGGACATACCACGTAAATATCTTGGAAGAAGAGTTTATGTTATTATTCTTAAAGATTAGAATTTAGGTTTACTGTCCCACAGCCTTATTCTTTTTATAATTTATTCCAATGAAAGTTACAGAAGAAGAAAAAATTATTTTGGACAAAAACACATTTAAAGCTTTAGCAGTTGATACACGAATAAATATCTTAAAGCTGCTTGCTGGAAAACAATACACTTTGACAGATTTAGCAGATCTGCTCAAGATGCAGCCATCTTCTATTAAAGAACATCTGCAAGTGTTAGTTGATGCTAATTTAGTGCAGCAGTTAGATGAAGGCAGAAAATGGAAGTATTACAAATTGACATGGAAAGGAAAAAAAGTAGTTGCGCCAACAGAGATTAAAGTTTATCTTGCATTTGTTGCTTCATTGGTTGCAGTTGTTGGTTCTGGAATACTTTTGTTTGTAGAATTTTTTAATAAATATTCTTCTAAGATATTTGCAATTGCAGCAAAATCAGATGCAGTTCAGGCAACTGCTGCAAGTAAAGCTATAGCAGCTGAATCAGCAGAGTCAACTTCTCAAGAATTGGCGATTGAAGCTGCGCAAGCAGCAACGCTGTCAGTATCACCAGCAAATTATTATTTGCATATTGTTATTGTTGTGTTTATTGTTTCAGTAGTTGTTTTAGGATATTGTTTGCGGCATTGGATTAAGAAAAAGAGAAAGAGTTCAGGAAAAGGGTTAAGAAAATAAGAGTATTCATTTTTTATATTAGTTCTTTTTTCCATTCTTGCAATGATTTCAATCAACAGAATCTATTCAAATAAATGGCAGAGATTAGATGATCTTTTTGGAATGGATTGGTATGAAAAAGCGCATAGCAGAAATCTCGCTGTATTTCTTGATGATGCTGTTTTCCATTTCTATCTTGATATTAGTGTTTTCTGGAAGCATGATATACAAAGAGCTTCTCTTCAAGAGTCAATCCACATGTTTGGTGATTATCCATCGTTAGGAAGAATAAAAGCGCATTGTGAATTTAATAACAAAGAAGATTATAGATCGCTGAAGAATTACAGGGAAATTACTTTTTATATTGATCCTGTTCCTCAGAAAGATTTGCAGGGAGATGTTTTTCCTGCAGTTGATCTATTTTTTCCAGGAAAACCTGTTATTGCATGCAATTATAGATATAAATTGCTTATACGCTCAGCTGCGCAAACATTTGTTTCAGAACCATTTGCAATACTCAATGATATTGATGAGACAACAGATAGAAAAACAGAGTTTTCAGCTTTCTTTATAAATTGGTCTCCATCTGGAAAGAATCATCTTGGAAAATTGTATATTGCTAAAAATTATATCTACAAAGGTGGGATAGAGATTATGCTTGAAGACAAAACAATTTGATAGTATTTTCTGAGTGAACGAAGTGAACTCGGAAATACTAAAAAACAGAAACATTTTTAATTTAATTCTTTATTACAACTGATATTATGGCAAAACAATACAAATCAGTAAAGATTGCATTAATCCAAAGCGCAGTTTCAGAAGATATTAACAAAAATCTCCTGACAACTGTTCAGAAAATAAAACAAGCAGCAAAAAATGGAGCGCAGATTGTTTGTTTGCAGGAGTTGTTTAGAATTATTTATATAGGAGAATCAGAAAAAAAAGAATATTTTTCACTTGCAGAAGCTGATAATGGTGAAACTGTTGCAACAATGCAAAAGCTTGCAAAAGAAAATAAAATTGTCATAATTACTCCTTTTTTTGAAGTCGCAATTAAAAAGAATCCTAAAGTCCGGATTGCCCAACAGGGAGAATTTTGCGAAGCAAAATTCTCCGAATATTTTAACACAACTGTTGTTGTTGATGCTGATGGAACAATTGCCGGCAAATATAGAAAAATGCATATTCCTCATGATCCTGGATTCTGGGAAAGATATTATTTCAAAAATGGAGATCTTGGATTTCAAGCAATTCAGACAAAATATGCAAAAATTGGTGTATTAATCTGCTGGGATCAATGGTTTCCTGAAGCTGCGAGATTAATGACTTTATCTGGAGCAGAAATTCTTTTTTATCCTACTGCAATTGGATGGTATAAGGAAAAGGAACCAAAACTTTATGAAGAATATAAACAAGGATGGATGATAATGCAGCGGAGTCATGCAATTGCAAATTCAGTGTATGTTGCAGCTGTTAATAGAGTTGGAAAAGAATTTGCAGATAAAGTAACTTTCTGGGGCAATTCTTTTGTTTGCGGTAATTTTGGACAATTTCTTGCGTATGCAGGTGAATCAGAAGAGATTCTGTATGCAGATTGTGATCTTTCAGAGAATAAAGAAGTGCGTGATTCATGGGGATTTTTTAATGGCAGAAGAACAGATGCATATAAAGGATTGTTAGAGAAAGAGATTAAAGAGATTAAAAAGTGATCTTCTATGAAAACGCAGAAATTACAATTGCCAACGCCAAAATCATTAGGTTATCACATGCCAGCTGAATGGGAAGAACAAGAAGCAATATGGTTAGCGTGGCCTAAGAATGAAGAAACTTGGATGGATTTTCTGCCAAAAGTGCAAGAGATTTTTATTGAGTTTGTCTATCATTTACATTTTGATCAGAAAATAAATGTTCTTGTTGATGATAAAGCTTCAGAAACTATTGTTCGAGAGAAGTTTAAAAATAAAAAAATTGATCTTTCTAAAGTTAATTTTTATCAGATAAAAACAATTGATGCTTGGATGAGAGATATTGGTCCAACATTTGTTGTAAATAGAATAGAAAATAGTCAGGAAAACAAAAAAGATATTGCAACAGAAAAAAGAATTGCAATGGTTAATTGGATATTTAATGCTTGGGGAAATAAATATGATGATCTCAAAGCAGATAATATTATTCCAAAAAAAATGAATGAATTCTTGAATATGAAGCGATTTAAACCAAAGATTGTATTAGAAGGCGGTTCAATTGAAGTGAATGGAAAAGGAACTTGTTTGACATCAAAACAATGTCTGCTTAATAAAAATAGAAACCCGCAATTGTCCCAGAAAGAGATTGAACAATATCTGAAAGATTATCTTGGCGCAAGCAATATTATTTGGCTGAATGAAGGAATTGTTGGCGATGATACAGATGGCCATATTGATGATCTAGCAAGATTTGTGGATGCAACAACTGTTGTCTGCGTTTATGAAGATGATAAGAGTGATGAAAATTATAATTTTCTTTCAGAAAATTATACACTTTTAAAACAGGCGAAAGATCAGGATGGAAATGCTTTAAAGATTATTAAATTGCCAATGCCCGGCAAAGTGTTTGATGAAGAAACTGGCAAGCGTTTGCCTGCAAGCTATGCAAACTTTTATATTGGAAATAAAACTGTTGTTGTTCCAATATTTGGGCATGAAAATGATGAGAAAGCATTGAAGATTCTGCAAGAATGTTTTGTTGGCAGAAAAGTTGTTGGCATTAATTGCGCAGCGCTTGTTTTAGGGTTTGGAACTTTGCATTGCATTAGTCAGCAGATGCCGATGGTGTAAAAGTTATTCTCTACTATCGAAATTTACTTTTAACAAAAAATTCTCTTTAGCAATTAAGCTTAATGCAGCCATATACATTGCATAGTAGGCAATTACTACAATCCATTCATCGTCCTTATGCTCTTTAGGTATTGTAGGATCTTTTATTAACTGTTTAAGTCTGATAAATTTTTCAATCATTTAGATACATCTTCTTGAAGAATAAATCGGATTCATCTAAAACAATACCATACTCTATTAAATCTTCCCAGAATTGAAGATTATCTTTCTTGATATTGTTGAAATCTGAATCTTGTTTCTGTTCCTTTTGCAAAAGAGCCAAAAATTATCGCCGGGCCTTCTAGTTTTATTTCATTGAGAAATTCGTACAATCTCTTGTAAAGTAATATATATTTCTGTTTAAAATTCAATCTTCTATATTATCGTCTGTTGTTATTGATGTGCAATTATTTACATGCATATTTTAATGCATTATCTATAAAAGAAATAGCTTCATCTGCTTTTGGTGTTCTTCCAACTGCTAGCCGTATTAATCCAGGGTTTTGTTTTGTTGGCGCTCCATGTGTAGTTTCACCAAAGAATAGATATGGATCTTCACCAAAACTAACTTTGTATTGATATGAATCTCTGCCATTTTTAAGAATATACTGCATAAATAAAGTTTCTCTCCTTGTTTTTATTTTAGAATCATCTCCTGCAATTGTAAAACTAATTATTCCTCCTGCTGATCCAAACCTTGTGAGGCTGTTAAGATTGGGGTAATTTACTGATTCTATATATGCTGAATTTCTTAAATAATCTGCAATTTGCGTTGCATTCTCACAATGTGATTTCATTCTTGCGGGAAGTTCAAGCATTTGTTCATATAATTGTTGGATAATCATTGGTGATTGTATTGTGTTTCCAGTTACCATTTGTAATTTTCTCATCCATTCAATAAATTGTTTTGGTCCAATTACAGCTCCTGCAGTAAAATCTGCTTTTCCACTGATATATTTTGTTAAGCTATGGATTACAATATCTGCTCCTAATCTCATCTGTTGCTGAAGATAAGGTGTAAGAGATGTGTTGTCAACAATAAGCGGAATATTAAAATAATTTGCAATTTCTCTTAATCTTCTTGTGTCTGTGTATAATAAATTAGAACTTGAAATAGGTTCATAATAAATTCCGGCAATTTTTCCTTTGTGATATGGAAGAATATCAAGAAGATCATTCCCCTGATTCTTACGTAAGTTAATTTTAAGAGGCGCAGAAAAACCAAGAATGTGCATTATTTCATGCAATACACTATTTGTATCAGAATAAATTTCGTCACTTTCTGCTTGTATAAACTTTTTTTCTTTTTTTTCATCAGGTATTATTAAAGAAGCAATTGTAAACAATGTATTGCTGATTGCGGACATTCCTGAAGGAAAAAAAGATGTTGCTATATGTTCTAATGGTTCTAGACCACGTTCTTCTAAATAACCTGCTTCTGCTTGTACAAAGAGTTGATTTAGCGCAGTTTCTTCTTTGCTTCCATAGCGCATATAATGATGCGGCGTTTCTTCACCTTTTGCAATTCTGCCAAGTTCGCCGACATTTTTGAATGATTGACTAATTTTTCTATTACCTATAGGAAATGCTGCAGATTGCACTCTCCTAATAAAATCTGATTCAGTATCAAAATATTGTTCTGGGGTAATTACATTCTTATCTCTGAAGATTTTCCAAATATCATACCATTCTTTATTCATTTTATGCATAGAAAACAAATACTCTTAATAAACTTTCTTAACTTAATCCCTTATAAGTAATTAATTCTATTTTTTAAAACAATATTTTTATAAATTGTTTTATTTTCCTCATAAAAAATGACTGATACTCAATTTAATAAAGATTTGTATGCAAAAGCAATATTTCCTATGCAATTATTTGATGGAATCTTTTTTAGAAATGGAACAGTTATCAGAGAAATTGATTCTGCTGCAGATTTTGGTTTGCTTATGGCGCAACTTGTTAATCAGATTGAATCACCACAAGATATTAACCAGAGAAAATTATCTCTTGATACTCGTTTAGAGAAAGAATTAGTATTGCTTACTCATTTGATTGATACAAGTAAAACTCTGTATTTTGGCATTCAACATAACTTAGCAAATTCTCGTCAAGAAAGAGCATATCAGCAATGTTTGTATTCTGAAAGAAAAGCGCATAAAAAAGAGATTCAATCTATTCCTTATCATGTTCTTGCATTTTTGTATTATACTCTCATGCATGGCCAAAGCACACTTGGGCATTATGATACTGCAGAAAGAAGTTATGTTTCTGCATTGAGAGAATTACGGAATCAAGGAATATCATCTCCAAGAGTACTTTTATTAGGATTTTCATCTATTTATTCTTTGGAGAATTTAGCAGCAATGCTTCATCTTGTTGGATTCAAGCAGAGCAATATCTTAGCGATAGATAAAATGGCTCATCCTTTAAATGCAGGTAAAAGCTATTATGGAAATAAACTTTTTAATTCTACGATAACTTATATACAACAGGATATTCTAGCAGATCAATTGGAGGATAGAATTGCAGAAACTCAATTTGATCTAATAGCAACGCATCTCTTCTTCACTCATTTTCCTGATGCGCAAAAAAAGCTGGTATGGAAAAAGATATCTCAATTATTATCACCAAATGGAATTTTTGCAGATGAAGAAATCTTTGTAAATGGCCGGATAAATAGGCAAGCATATAATGATTATTTTAGAACACTTACTAATGATTATAAACCTGATGCAACTGATCCTTCTACTCTCCTGAATATAAGCGATTATCTCTATCAATTTGGAAGCGCTGGACCATTTAATCCTTATTATAGTATTTCATATGTTTCTTATGATGCGCAAAAAGAAGCAGGATTAAGAATACAAATGCCTTTTCTCAGCACAAGAAATATTTGGGCAGCAGGCGGCGGAGTAGTTACAGCTGATATGCATGCAATACATGCAAGAAAATAGTCTTATTCTTAGAACTTCAAGAATCCCATTGCTTTCTCCAAATCATTTTGGGTGATTACAAAAATAGTATCAGTCCAACAGCTCATCACTTCGTAAACATTGACTTGGTTCTCTGCAAAAAGAGATAATAGATATGCCATTACTCCTGGTGTTTCTTCTATGTCTTTTGAACTTTTGATGATGATCATCACTAATTCTCGTGATTCATTTACAATCTTATGTTTAAAAAATTCAATGCAGTCATCATAATATTTCTCAGTTGTGATTAATGTAAATGCTGATGTTCCTTCGATTGTGTAAAATAAATCCGCTTTTTTCTTTATTCTTTTTTCAAGATCCAATAAGTTATCGAGATATAAGCTTTTCTCAACAATAAAGACAACAATCTTTGTCTTGATTTCAATCTCGCTTTTTTTTAATAATGCAATTATCTCTTTTTCATTTGATTGCTGTTTCTTTAGTTTTGTCTGATATCTTCTGGCAGCAATCAATAATGCGTCTTTTGTTGTCTTTTTCTCAAGATGCATCTCTTTGATAATCAATCGCGATAACTTTGAATAATTGATCAGATTATTCTTTAAACAATTTTTGATAGAAGGATGTTCTTTAATGTAAGTTTCTGTTATCTGGGTGATGTTCATTTTTTTTCTAATGAAAGAGATATATAAAAATGTTTTGTTTTGGACATTGCAGTTTTTATTAAGCACCTCAAAAAGAGAATCTTTAAAAACAAAATACATATTCTTTTCTTAATTAAAAGAGGGAAAATTTATGAGAATTTTATCATTGGCGCCAAGCAATACTGAGATATTATATGCTTTAGGAGCAGAAGAACATATAATCGCCAATACTCGCTATTGTGATCATCCTGAAGATGCGCAGAGCAAACCAAAGGTTGGTGGTTGGTTGGATGTTAAGTATCAACTTATTGCAGAGTATCATCCTGATATAATTATTACTTCTACATTTGTGCAAGATAAAATAGTTGCAAGATTTAAAATGATGGGAATTGAAATTATGCATCTTGATCCTATAACATTAGATGATGTCTATGATTCAATTATTCGCATAGGAAAGCTTGTTGGCAAAGAAGGAAAAGCTCATATTATTGTTGGCGAGATGAAAACAGAACTTGAAAGAATTAGACAGCAATCGCTTCCATTGCCTCGTATGAAAGTATATTGCGAAGAATGGCACAAACCAATAACTGTTTCAGGTAATTGGGTTCCTGCGCTGATTGAAATTGCAGGAGGAGATCCAGTGCTGATAAAAGAAGGAATTCATAGCAAAGAAGTGAAATCTGAAGAAGTTATTGCAGAAAATCCTGATGTGATTATTGTTTCATTGTGCGGTATTGGAATAGGCGCAAATGTTGATGAGATAAAACAGAGAGAAGGCTGGAATTTGATTAAAGCAGTTGAAAATAATAAAGTGTTTGCTATTAATGATTCTTTATTGAATAGACCTGGACCAAGGTTAGTAGAGGGTGCGAAGCTGTTGTTTGAACTGTTCCATCATTAAGAGTTTTTAATGTGTACTTTTGACAGAGTGTCCAACTGTATTCTTTTTGCAGCTTCAAGAATTTCGATTCCTAATATATTGTTATCTTTATCTAAATCAATAATTGTAGAATCATCTACTTTTTTGTTCTTTGCAAATCTACCTTTACGAAATTCTATATACATTGCATCCGCTTGTTTGTCGTATGATATTTCCATAAGTATCACTATAACCAATAAATAGTAAGTATATATAAAAATCTTTCCCATTTTCTTGCTACAACTTCAATTGTACCTCTTCCTAAATCTTTGCGGAAAAAGTATTTTCCATGTTTCTTTATTATGATATCAGGATAATTCAATGAGTAAACAACTTCTTCTCTTGTTATTCCTCTCCTTTCCATTCTGAATCTAGCATGTGCAGTAAATACAATTTCCACAGTATTTTTATAGTATAGTATTTAATATATGCATCGCTCAAAAACCCGGAAATCTTCTATATTCTTTGGTGACTTTTTCAATAAATCTGAAGAATATTCAGTATAACTGTGTATTCATGAAAAGTATCTGGTTATTTTGGAAATAATAAATAATTATTAGTCTAATTAATAACTCTATTAATTATTCAACTATAAAACTGTTTAAATCACAGGCACATCTTCTTTTGACTTAACGCCGTATACAAACAAATCTGTCCAGAATGTTCTCTTTACATGAACATAATTTATGCTGATGCCTTCTTCTCGGAAGATTTCAACAACTTTTTCTGGCTGCGCAATCCAGCCTATGTTTGGCACAAATGAGAATACATCAACTTCTTCTTTAAAGACAATTCTTCCACCATCTGGCAATATTGCTGCCATTTCTTTTGCAACTTTTCGCAGATCTTGAATATGACCCAGCATTCCTGTAGAAATAATAGCATTTACTTGAGGAATATGCGGATATACTCTGTTAACTTGATGTTCATCGTGTATTGCAGTAATTTGCGTAATCTTTCTTCTTTCAATCTTTTCACTTATTTTGAAGATTGTTCTTTCAGATAAATCTGTAACATATACTCTTCCAGTGTTTCCAACTTTTTCTGCAACATCTATTGTAAATCGTGTTCCTGTTGTTCCATATAATAATACTTTTTTCCCTGTTATATCTCCAATTTTTCCATACAATTCATCTCTAATATTTCTTGATAATATTAATGGTTCAGATAGCCAGCTGAAGTAATTCATAAAGTGTTTCAGTTTTGTATAGACGTCAGGATCAAAATAAACTACTAGCAATGCGTAGATAGGAAAACCTAAAAGAAGCAAAGCAATTGCTGAAAATAAGACAAGCAATCCATTCTCATCATATTTTACCCAAAGTATTATTATCATGAAAAGCGCTATGATTATTATGTATGGCAGAATGTTCCCAAATGCTGCTTTATATGGGCGTTTTGCTTCCGGAGATCTTTCTCTCAGCACAGGAATTGCAAGCAATGTGATGCAGACTAATAAGATTGAGAAGAAGATAAATATTGTTAGAAAGTAGGTAAAAGGATCAATCTCATCAAAGTAATCATTGAAGATATACATGATGTACATAATTATTATGAATAATGATAATGTTTTTGCCTGAAATCTTATAGCTCTAACTGGCTGCTGAAATTCTTCATCAATCTTTGCGAAGCTTGTTGGAAATAATTTATCTTTTGCAATTGAGTAAATCAGTCTTGGTCCTGATAATATCCAGCCTAATCCTTCAAAGAAATAAAGTATTCCTGCTAAAATAATAAGAAAGCTGACAAAAAGCGCGCTGTACTGGCCAAGTGTTATTTGCGCTATATCTGCAAAGTATGCGCTTGATTCTGCATAAGTTTCTGTATCTAGAACTCCAAATGATCCAATAACAAATAATAATGTAACTATCCCAACTGTAATCATTGACCATTTGAATACTTTTGGCAATACTTTCTCAGGCTCTTTTACTTCACCAGATAAATAAGAAATTGCTGATAATCCGAATAGTGAAGTGCAGGAAATAAATATTGCGCCAAATATCAAAGCAAAATTAAGACCTGGATCTTCTGCGCTGAAGAATGGTTCATACAAATTAAAATTAACATGAGATCTCACTATGCCATTTTGCGTAAGCGATGGTATATCAATAAACATAGGTATGATCAATAATGCAAATGCAAACAAAATTATTATTGTAAAATAAAACATAATGCTATTTCCGATGTCCTTGCCTTTTTTTGCAAGATATGAAAGTAAGAATATAGTTGCTAAACAAATTGCTGCTTTTAAGATATAGGTGTAGGTTATATTTATTACTAATTCTTCAGGAATTAATACTTCTAATCCTGCTGTAATTGAGATAGCAACACCGATATTTCCAACTAACCAATTCAGCCAACCAACAATAAATGAGATAAATGTGCCAAAAGTTATTTTGCTTACTTCATAAATACCTCCTGATGATGGAAACATGCTAATAAGTTCTCCGTAACACATTGCAATATAAATTCCAATCATTGTAATTAAAATCCATGAGATTAATGATGCTTTTCCTGCAAAATTTATCCCATATTGTGGAATATAGAATATAGATGAATCAAAAATAAAGTTTAATGCTAAAATAAACAAAATTCCAAAACCTAATGTTTTTTTAAGCTCAGCGCTAGTTTGTTCTTTATTTTCCTCTTTTACTTCCATTAATTCATCAGCAGACTTGATGAATTTTAAGTTCTGCTTTGTTTCAGGCAGGGTTGTTTGTTGGGTTTCTTCCATTTTATCTTTCTTCTCTTTTCCATTATTTATATTATCTTATATTATTAATTCATTATTCTCATTTATATCTTTTTCTTTTAAATTGTTTTCATTTGCTTTTCTTATTCTTATTTTTATATCTTTTAGGATATTCATAAATGTGATAAATGCATCATAAGGGCTTTCATATGGATTAAAGTATTTGTGGACATCGCCGTCTTCAAACCATTTTGTGCACATATAATAAAAATGATCTGATGTTTGCAGTTTTCTCCAATCATGCATTAATTTTTTATCATTTGTTTCAGTTATCTCTTTTTCAAGCTGATATAATTCATGAAATGCTGAGCGTTGTATCTGATTGCCAAGCCATGCAGATAGATCGCGTTCAATATCTGCCCATGATATGAAATTATGAACATCAATTATATCTTTTATATTCTTTTTTGCAACCTCGCTAGGCAGCAAAAAAGAATTATCATTGTTATCATCATTAATATTATTATTGCTCTTGTTTAGTTTCAAAAACTCAATTGGAAACTGTTTAAGAAAGTCAAATATTCCTGTTGATTCCCATTGATGCTCGCCAAATGTTTCATAATCCATAAATAGATTTATAGTTTCATCGTCCCCATTATCTTTGTTATTATCTTTATTATCATTATTATTATTATTACTGTTGTTGTTGATCCAAGAAACATACTTCTCTGCAGTTAAAGGCCATTCTTTCCAGTCTTTGTTTGAGAAACGAAATGCTATATCATCACTAAGTTTATAATTTTTTAATAGAACTTTTATATTATTGCTATAAGTTGCGCCATAAATAAGATTAGGAGATCTTTCATTAAGAATATGATCAGCGCCTTCTGCAAGTATTCCAGTATAGCCAAGTGATTCAATAAAATTTGCTAATTCATTGTTAAAAATAAGTTCTGTATTTCTAAATATAGTTGGTTCTTGGCCAAAAATTGTTTTTATTGCGCTTTTATGCAGGTTAACCTGTTTTACAAATTCTTCTTTTGACTGCAGATATGCGAGAGAATGGTAATATGTCTCTGAAAGAAATTCAACACAGCCAGTATTTGCTAATTCTCTAAAGCTTTGTATTACTTCAGGAGAATATAAATGAAATTGCTCTAAAGCGCAGCCAGAGATTGAGAATGCAACTCTAAATCTGCCATTTGTTTGTTTGATCAAATCTAAGATTATTTTATTTGTTGGAAGATAACATTTATTGGCAACTTTTTTGCAAATCTCTTCATTTTTCTTAGTATCAAAATATTTGCTGTTGTTGCCGATATCAAACACAGTGTAATTTCTAAGTCTAAATGGCTGGTGAACTTGGAAATACATGCAGATGTTTACCATTGTTAATCCTCTTTTATCTTATGGAGTTCGATCAGATCTTTATAGATATCAACACATTTCTGCGCAGGAATCTGCCAATTAAATCGCATTGCTTCTTTTTTTCCATTAATCTTTAAATTATGATAAAGCTCAGGATATTGCAGTACCGCTAATATTTTGTTTGCCATTTGGTTTGTGTCCCAAAAGTCAACTTTTAATACATGGCGCAATACTTCGCTTACTCCTGATTGTTTTGATATTAATACCGGAGTGCCATTGCTTAATGATTCTAATGGAGTAATGCCAAATGGTTCTGATATTGATGGCATTACATATAAATCTGCTAAGTTGTACATCTTATCAACATCTTTTCCAGTAAGAAATCCAGTAAATACAACTTTATTTGCAATATTTAACTCTGCTGCTTTTTCAATTATCTGAGATTCCATATCTCCAGAGCCGGTAATGACAAACAGCACATCTGGATTTATCTTAAGAACTTTTTCTGCAGCATAAAGAAAATAATCAGCGCCTTTCTGCACTGTAAGCCTGCCTAAAAACAGCACAATCTTTTCATGAGATTTTTTGTGTATGTTATGGATGCGTGATTTATGTTCAACTGCATTATGTACAACTGCAATTTTATCTGCTGGAATCTCATAATTATCAATTATCTTTTGTTTAGTGAAATTGCTGACAGCTATTATTTTATCTGCCCGCATCATTCCTTCTTTCTCTATATCATAAATTATTTGATCAGGATTGTCTGCTGTTCTATCAAATTCTGTTGCATGGATATGCGCAACTAATGGCTTGTTTGTTTCTTCTTTTGCTTTTATTGCAGCTGGAAATGTCAGCCAATCATGCGCGTGGATTATGTCACAATCTGATTGTTTTGCTATCTTTTTAGTAATTTCTGCATACCTTTGGACTTCTTCATGCAGGTTATTGCCATATAATGCTGAGAAATAATCGCCTTTTCGTTTTATTCTTTTGTAATCTTGTGAACTGATATATGGTTTTAAAATGCTTGCAATTTTCTTAATTTTCATAAATTTATCTGTTGAATCATTTTCTATTTTGTTAAGCGCTAAAAGATTAAGATGGCTAGAGCTATTGCTTTGTTCTCCTTGCGGCACAACGAATGTGATATCAACATTTTCTTGATTCAATGCTTTTGTTAATCCATAGCACGCTGTACCTAATCCCCCTGAATTTATTGGAGGGAATTCCCATCCAAACATTAATACTTTCACAATACAACCCCTTTTTAGAGTATTAACTAACTTATTCTTCTCTTTGAGAGTCTTGACTAACTGGGTATATAAACCTTTTGTGAGGTTGTATGATGGAAATGTTTATATATGTGTATGCGCATATACTTATGATGACCAAAATAATCTCATTATCTGATAAGGCATATAGCAGAATGAAATCAATAAAAGCAGATTCAGAATCTTTTTCTGATGTAGTTATACGTTTAACTGAAAAGAAAACTAAAATGCCAATCAGCGCTTTTTTCGGAAAATGGCCGGGCGGGGCAGAAGAATTAAATAAGATTGAAAGAATATTGAAAGAAGATAGAAAAAGATTCAAAACAAGGGATGTTCATGAATTATTGTCTTGATACAAATGTAATTGCTGATATCTTTCGTGGAAATAATGTTATTAAATTAAACTTTGAAAAAATTCAAAATGATCCTTTATTCATTCCACCTATTGTTTTATGTGAATTGTATAAGGGTGCTTTTCTGTCTAATAAAACACAAGATTCTTTGCAATTTATTAATCAGTTTAGGGTAAGTGTGCATTTTATTCATTTTGATGAAAATGCTTGTCTTATTTATGGGAAGCTTTATGCATATTTGCAGAAGAAAGGAAAACCAACGCAAGAAGCTGATTTAATGATCGCAAGCATTGCAATTGCTCATGATCTTGTGCTTATTACTAAAAATGGAAAAGACTTTGCAAATATCCCTGAATTAAAATTAGAAGTATGGTGATTAATTTTTTACTGTTGTAAAAAATTAAAATTATTTTATTCTGATTTTTTTTACTTTCCATATATCTCCTGCACTAATTCAATGTATGTTCCAGCACTCCAAGCTTGCGCTAAACAACCTTCTGCTCGCTGTTCTTTTGCAGAGCTTAATTCAGACGCATGGCCAATAAAACCATTCCAAAGAATATCTTGCGTTGATGCATCAACTATTTTTCTAATTGCATAATCATATTTTGTCTTGTTAATGCGATGGAGGCAAATAGCGGCAATATTGTTCAAGAAAAACCATGAATCTCCTCGGTGATAGCTTTTATTATTCTCTCCTGTGTGTTCCCATGTGAAATATTTGCTTGTTTTGTCAATTGTTGTTAATCCGCCCCAATCAACCCAAAGTTGTTTTAACGCAGTATCAAATACTTCTTCCCATTCTTGTTGTGATAATAATTCTGGATATAAATAATGCGCTAAAAATATATTTGGACGTATTGTCGCATCGTTTTTGCCGTCTTTAAGAATATATTTTTCTGCGAAAAATATATCTTTTACTTTTTTTGTGAATTCTTGTTCAATCTTGGCATATTCTTTTGCTTTTTTGTTGTCATTAGTGATATTGCTTAATTCAATCATGAATTTTATCATAAATAATCTTGCTGCTTGTATTTCTATTCTTTCTCCTTCTCTTGCATCATTTGATGTATTGTCAATTGTTGTGTCCATCCATGTTTCTAATTTAAGGTTGTGGGTTAATCCACTTTTTGTATGATATTTTTCGTTTTTAATAAGTGATCTTAACAATGCATCTTTAATGCATTGAATATCATTGTCACTAAAATACTGCTGAAACTGTTTCTTTTTCTTTGTTTCTTCCATCAAATCTGAGATTCTTTTAAACAATAATCCAATGCTGTCGGCGCAGCCAAGTTCTGCTTTTGGAAATCTATTTGCCAGTCTTCCATCAGGAAGTATATTTTCAAGCATTCTAAATAAGATTGATTTTGCCTCTGAAAAACGCTCTTCTTTAATAAGGCCAATTAATGCTATGTTTTCATCTCTTGTCCAGAATTGAAAGAACCACGGCAATCCAGCAAAAATGCCTTTGTTATTTGTTTTTTTTGTTTTGTTGTTGCTCTCATTACTGCTTAATTCAGTTGAAAGTTGATCCAGAGAATTGATGCAATTCTTATAAGCAAGTGAAACTTCACTGTTTCTTAAATTAATGTTGTGAGTTACAAGTGTTTTTGTATATTCTTGTTTTAATCGTGACAATGTTAGTTGATTAAGAGCAACATTATTTGCAGTATCTATTGCTTCTTGTTTTGAATCATTATATGAAAATACTAATCTGGTATTTTTCTTGATCTTTAATTTTATTGCATCATAAATAAATAATTCATTTGGCTGTGAATTTCTTTTTTTGTCATATTCATATTCTTTTTTGCTCCATTTATTTACTAATTCATATTCAATCGGAGAGTTTCTTTCATCACAACTTTTGATCACTAAGCAGACTTTGTAAATTGTGTTTTTCAATGAGTTATCTTTGTATTTAATGTATTCAATTATTACATTTTCATTTATCTTATTGATGCTGTAGATTCTTCCTTGATCGTCATAATCGTATATCTCTCGCGTATCAAGTGTTAAAAGAATGTCTCCTGTATAATTCTGCACAGAATAGAGAAATGCATTATTATAAAATTGAGTGAATTGTTCGCTTGCTTTGCCATATCTTCTTGTTATACAAAAAAAATTGTTTATAATTTGCGCTGGCACATCATCTAGCTGAAGTGATTCAATTACTTTGTACATCACTGCTTTCTTTTCATTTAATTGTTTTAAGAAATAACATCCTTGAAATCTAGAGATATTACTGCATGATGCTAATGATAAGTATCCTCCTTTCTTATTAGTTAATAAAAAGGATGGATTTTCAACCTCTTTTTCTTCTGCTTCATCCTCAATGATGTGCAGTAATCTTATGTTGTGCAAAAATCTCACCTCATAAAAACAATAAAAATTCGCGTCGCTCATTTTTTATTGTTTTTTGCATTGCAAAAAACTCTGAAAAAGTTTATTTACTTCTTTGTACTGCTCGTTATTGCCTATGTCAAACCATATTCCATCTGCAACATAAGCATAAACTTCTTTTTTATTTGAAAGGTACTTTATAAAATCTCCTGTGTTGTCCGACGCGTTATGCTCTTTGATGCAGTTTTCTAATTCTTCTATGTCTTCTCTTTTGAATAAGTAGCATAATGTTGCAGCAAGGGTTGATCTTGGCGCAGCTGGTTTTTCTTCAAAATTAATTATCTTATTTTCTGCATTTATTGTTACACAGCCAAGTTTTCCTGCAATTATATCTTTGTCTTTTGTATCGAATAATGCAATTACTGATGAATTTTTCTCTTTGAAATTCTTGCGCAGTTCTTCTAAGCTGAATGTGAACAAGTTGTCTCCGCCAATTA
The DNA here is from genome assembly GCA_016219865.1 of Candidatus Woesearchaeota archaeon. GTDB lineage: Archaea > Nanobdellota > Nanobdellia > Woesearchaeales > DSVV01 > JACRKF01. Next base: position 16,710 of record JACRKF010000031.1, read on the forward strand.
TTAGAAGATCATCATTGATGTTCATTTGTTGAACAACGTAATGAATATCTCCTATTGCTCCCAAACGATCTTCGTTTGAATTAGTGTTATCATTTATTATTATTACTGATTTATTTGATGAAAAATTTTCTTTCCAATCAACAAAATGATTGTAAAATCTATTGTTAGTTACAATATAAATGTGATCAATTGATGAAATCTCTTCAATCTTGTTAATAATATATTCAACCATAGGTATGCCTGCTACAGTTAACAATGGTTTTGGCGTTGTTAATGTTAATGGATACAACCTTGTTGCATACCCTGCTGCTAAAATTATTGCTTTCATAAAAATAAGAATTATTGAAATGGTGGTATATAAATGTTATTATAACAGCAAGTGAGGTCTGTATCTTGAAACTAAATCAACTAAGTCAGGAGTGTATATTTCTGGTTGAGAGATTATTTCTTTTTCTAAATTATCTAGTGTAATCATTTTTAGATTTATTGCTTCACCATCAAGATATCTGAGTGCACCTTCATACATACCAACATATGTTTGTACTCTATGGCGTTTTACCCAAGGTTCTTCTTTTTTCATTTTTCGCACTGATTTAAACCAAGGATCAAGTGCAATCTTTGTAATGGCAGCTTTTTCATATAAATTTGTTTTTTTGATTACCCATTTGTAAGCTTCAGGTTCAACTATTGCTGTTTCAAGTTCAAATTCCTCAAAGCATTCTCTTTTTAATCCAATATCATATGCTTCTCCATGAATCATATGAGCGCCAAGGGTTTTATCATAAAGGAATGGGTTTTCATCTTTATCTCCTCTTTTTACAATATATAATTCTCCCATCTTATTCATAAGAAATAAGTGAACTACTCGTACAGCAAGGTTTGCATCATTGTGTTTTTTTGAATATGTTTTTATTTCTTCAAGTAATCTCTTTCTTTCTCTAACTTTTCTTAGTCTACCTTCATGATCATATGCTCCTAGGTATTCTATATTCTTTTTACTCACCTCTTAAAGAAATTTGTTGTTATATAAATTGATGTCTATATAATTATTATAAATTATATATGTCACTCATTGGGTAAGCTCTGTTTTTAGTAATATTTATAAATGCTTCATTATTACTGGGTAGTACTATGGCAGATGTAGTTATAGGCGGCAGTCTAATTGCTAATGAAGTTGTTGACTTAGAGACAGCACTAAGAACTGGTGTTAATTGTATTGTTCAACAGTTTAATCCAGGTTTTAATCTTTTTCTTGAAAGATCTGAAAGATATTCTCCTAATTTTGTTTTGCTAGGCGGTCATAGAGCATCTGGAAAAACAACAATTGTTGATACGCTTATTGATAAAGTAAATCGTAATTTTGTTAAAGTAAGGACTCATGTTACTAGGGAAGAAAGAAAAACTGAGAAAGCTTTTATTCCAGCTGATCATATGTACTTGGAAAAAGATGCATTTATTAGAAATTATAATAATGCCGCTTATTTTATGGTTTATTCTTATAATGGTAATTTTTATGGTATTCCAAATGATGCATTGTTTAATTTGAGAGGAAATGAAAATACGTTTCCTGTAATTGGTGTTGTTAATCCACATGCATTTAAATATTTGTTAAACGAAGAATTATTTCCTAATGCAATGAATGTAATGATTACTACAACTTCTCAAAATAATGTTGATCTTAAGGAAAGAGTTGCTAAGAGATATCAAAGAGAAAGAATTACTGATCCTGTTTTTATCAATCAAGCAATAGATTCAGTTATTTCTGATAAGGATATATTTGCTTCATTAAATTCAAGTGTTGATATTATTCTTATTAATAATAATCCTGAGATAGATACTTTGCGTCGTTCAACTGCTGAGATTCATGCATCAAGGATAGAGGAGTATATGAAATGGCATAAGAGTCGTTATTCTAGTTCTCAACGAGGTAATGAGCAAACAGCAAAATCTTTACTAACAGTAAAACCAGATAAGATGCGTATATTCATTAATTATATTAATATTTTTATCAATAAGTTATTTGGTTTTGATTATTCATTACCTCTTCCTGGCAGTTCTGTTAATGTTAATCTTAAGGTAATTAGATCTCAGGTTATTGATTATGTTTTTAAAAAAGAAATAAAACATAAATATATTCAACGTGCAATATATAAACATGGTGTATTGCATCGTCATAATGGTCTTCTGCAATTATTATTTCCTCATACAGGTCATATTTCTAAATTTGAATTAGATAATCTTTCTCCTTTAAATCGCATTCGTTTTGGCACAATTACTTCTTTTTTAGGAAACTCTTATGTAATTGATGAAGATGGCATGGGTGTTTACTATGCTTTATCTGACATTAAACCTGAATCTTCAGAATCCGCTTCCAAATCTCCTTATATGTTATATATTGGTTTTAGAAATCCGCGTGATATTCAAAAACTTCTAGAACAATAAACTCAATCTATTCTCGACAATTCCTGTAATGTATTCATGGCATTGTCTTAAATCAGATAGAAGCATTAACTCATTCTTTGGTAATTTACTCTGTAACTTTCTTAATTTATCGATAGTATTATTTCTATTTTGGTATAACTCATACACTTTTTTTGCTTCATATTTGTAATATAATTCATAATAAATCTGAAATGCTGCGGAAATATTATCAAGGATTTCTTTTGATTCATTGCTTAATTTAAGATCATATTCAATAAAATCTCTTCCAGCATATTTTAATATGTCAACTATCTTATCAATAATTACGATTATTGTATAAAGTAATGAGTTCTTATGCTGTTCTGAGAATCCACCTTTGTTGATAAGACGCAATGAATAGCTGATAAATCGGGTAATGCTGTCATGGTTTTGTTCAATATTCTCAACTAATACTTTATTGCCTGATTTCATTGCAGCAAATAAATTACTAGCAGCGTCAAGCAATAATAAGAAAATTCTTCTTAAAACTGTATCAAAATCTTTGAATGATGCGTTTGAGATATCTTTTACTACACAGAATTTATCTTTTTGCTGGATTATCTCAACACCAACTAATCTATTAACTTCTTCATGAATAATTGAGATTACTTTTACTTCTTTACCTATTCTAAAATGAGTTGCATAATCTTTGTCAAAATTAATCTCTATTAAATTATAACCTCTCCTATATGCGCTTCTTATGTAATACATAATTGAAGTTCTATCCAATCCAGAAATATCTATTGAGATCTTCTCAAGCTCAATATCTTTCTCGCAACAAATCTCTAATTTATTGCCTTTCATCTCGATATCTAATTCATCACCTTTTTTGATGCTATATTTCTTAGCCCATTCTCTAGGCAATGAAATCAGTTGAGTGCTGTCAGCTATCTGGATTACTTTTCTTTTCATATATTTAATGGTAGTAACAACTTGTTTATAAATATTGCTTAATTATATAATTTATAATTAGTATAAGCATTAATTATAAATAAGGCAAGATAACTTATATTATCATTGTTTTTATAAGGGGGATGCTGATATGGCAAAAAATCAAAAGATTAGCATGCTTGACTTGTTTGAACTCGTTGATGAAGAAATTCATGGAGAAAGAGCAAGTAAGGCAAGCAGATATAAGAAAGTGGAATAAAATAATTAAAAAGAAATCTATTTCTTAGCTCCTGCTGCTGGAGCAGTTCCAGGAGTTGCTTCTTTCTTATCTTCAGCTGGCAGTAATTCGTCGATAATCAACTTAGGAATCTTAGCTTCAATTAATGCAGCTTTGATCTCTTTTTTTTCTTTACCTGCTAAACCAGCAATAATTTGTTTAGCTTTGGACTCGAATTCTGCTCTTCTTTCCTGAATTTCTTTTTGTAATCTTACTCTTTCTTCTTCTAATTTCTTTAATTCTTCAGAAGATAATTCTGTTTTTCCTGCAGTAATCTTGTCTTTGAACATACCTTTGTTAATATCTTCAATAGTTTCATGAGCTGGTTTTCCTTCAACCATAACTCCCATTGATTGGCATGTTCCAATGATCTCTTTAACTCTGCCAAAATTATCTTTTCCTAATAAAGAATCAGATTTCATCTTTGAGATTTTGATAACTTGTTCAATTTTTAAGTCTGCGACTTTTTCTGCTAATGGGTTTCCTGAACCTTTTTCTACTCCTGCTTCTTTGCAGATCAAAGCGCTTGCAGGCGGCGTGCCAATAGAAACATCGAATTTTTTAGTCTCTTTATCAACTGTAACTTTAACTGGAACTCTCATCCCTTTGAAATCAGATGTTTTCTTGTTGATTTCAGCAATAACTTGGCCAATATTAATTCCCATTGGACCTAATGCAGGACCTAATGGCGGACCAGCTGTTGCTTTTCCACCTTCAACTAATGTTTCGATTGTTTCTTTTGCCATTGTTTATCAGAAAAAACAAGTGGTTTATAAATATTTGTTTTTTTTTGCTTGTTCACTTCGTTCACAATGCAAAAAAAGAGTGGAAAATGGGTCATTTTATATTTTAGACTAAATTTATGGTGAAATTATGGAAATAACTAAATGTGATGAATGCAATGGAAAAGTTGTTAAGAAAAATGTAGATTTTAAACTTTATGGAGAATCATTGGGAAAATTTCCTGCATATGTTTGTACTAAATGCTCAGAAGAAATCTTTGATGAGGAAACATTTGATAAAATTGATGAAACTGCAAAAAAAAAATGTTTATGGGGATTGGGCGCAAATGGAAAAGTAATGCGCATCCTGAAAATAAGAATAGAATAATTATTGATGTGCAGTAGTTTTTAGTTTATTCGCTTTGCTCATATAGTTAAAAATTGAAAGAAAAAACAAAGTAGATTCTCAATATTATCTCGTCAGACACACAACTTTATCTTCTTCAACTAAATATGTGTGTTCTGCTTGCGTTACAATTCCATTTGCAACTTCTACAAGAGGAGAATGCGATATAATGTTTCCGTTTGCTTTTAACATGCGTAACGCAGAATCAATGCGTTGTTCATTCAATTTCTGAGAAATTAACCAGCGTTTTGCAAATGGCAAGCCTTTGTATTTATCCATAATCTCGGTAAAAACAGCGCGAGCATTGCTGTCTCTGATTGGTTTTCGTTCAATTGGTTCAAATATGTTTGGATTTGTTCCTTCTTTGATCTTACCTGCGCCGTCTGTTGCAAATGGTTCAACTGCAAATGTTTGGCCAACTGTAATTCTTTGTTTATTATTATTGTTATAATTTGGAAATGATGGAGTTTTATGTATTTCATATGTACCAATGCCATGTCCAGAGAGATTCATAACTGGTTTGTAGCCGTAACTTTCAATTGTTTCTTGGATTGTTTTACCAATATCTCCTAATGTTGTTTTTATTGTTTCTTTTTGGAGTAATTTAGTGACATTTGCTAGAGCTTGATGTGAAGATTCAACTAATTTCTCATATTTACCAGTTAAATCAACTGTTAAAGCTGTATCACCAATTGCTCCATTCATGCAAGCGCCAATATCAATTTTTAGAACATGTTCTTTTGTTAAAATAGTTTGATCATTTACATGCGGTGTATAATGCGCAGCAATTGTGTTTAGTGAGAGATTTGCAGGAAATCCTGTAATTGCGCCATCGTCAAGAATTTTTTGTTCAACTTTATCTGCAATATCAAGCAATAATGTATTTGGTTTTGCGAGCTTAGCAGCGAAATCTCTTGCTCTTGCTGCAATCTCTCCTGCTTTGCGCCAATCGTCAATTGTTGGTTGTTTTGTTTCCATTGAGATTTGTTTTCTGATTAAGTATAAAAATATTAGTATTTGCTTCTTAAAATATTCAATAAGTCTCTATTGGTAAATATTTTTACTTCTCTTTGTTTTAGAAAATCAGGATCATGTGTCCAAATGCCTTCGGCATGTATTGTGCAGTTCTTTTGGTATTGCTAACGTCATATTTGGCATATTAATCACCTCACTTATATAAGTATTTTTACTTATTTATATATCCTATGTATTCTTCTGAGTTCACTCAGAAAAATACTTTTATAAACAAAATCATACTTCTGATATATCAATGATCATTGAGATACTCCTCATAATTGCAATTATTTATCTTCTCATTGGCAGTTATACAGATCTTAAAACACGAGAAGTTGCAGATCTTGTTAATTTTTCATTGGTTGCTTTGGCATTTGGCATCAATATGGTGCTTTCAGCAATCTATGCAGATTGGAATTTTATTATCTCATCAATTCTTGGTTTTTTGTTGGCTGTTTTGATTGCAATGGTCATGTATTATACTGGTCAATGGGGTGGAGGAGATGCAAAGATGTTGTTTGGCATAGGAGCTTTGTTTGGCATTGGTCTTCAGCTGCCGATTCATTTTTCTGTCTTGTCTCTAAAAACTGTTTTGCTGCAATGGTTTAACCAACCTCCATTGCTGTTCATCTTTTTTATTTACATGCTTATTGTAGGAGGATTTTATGGTTTATTATGGAGCATTTATTTGGCTGCTGTTTCTTGGAAGAAATTCATTATTGCATTTGATGAAAGGATTCATCAAAAAGACATACTTCTTCTTCGCAAGTTGTTGATGGGATTTTCTCTTCTGATTGTTGCAGTTGTTTTCTTTGTCAATGATATTGCAATAAAATTATTATTAACTAGTTTGCTGCTGATGTTAATCTTCACTTTTTATCTTTATCAATTTATTAAGGTTATTGAGAAAGTTGCAATGCTAAAACTTGTTCAACCACAAGAATTAACTGAGGGTGATTGGATAGCTGAAGATATTGTTGTTGATGATATTTATATTGCAGGTCCAAAAGATTTAGGTATTGAAAAAGTTCAGATTATCAAGCTTATTGAATTGCGAAAAGAAGGAAAGATTGATACTGTTAAGATAAAACAAGGCATACCTTTTATTCCAAGTTTCTTAATAACTTTGCTGCTGAGTTATTTTGTTGGTTTAGGGTGGTTGATTGCATTATTTAGTTATTAGTTTCTTGATAACATCACTGATACTCAATAATTCTTCTTTTCCAGAAATCATGTTTTTTAGTTTTATTTTCTTCTGTTTAATTTCTTCTTTCCCTACTATTATTGCATATGGGATGTTGTAATAATTAGCATAATCAAGATTTTTTGTAATACCTTTGCCATTAAGATCCATATCTGTTGAAATCTTGTTTTCTCTTAGTTTTTTGCATAATTCTATGCATTCGTTAACTGTGTTGTTTTCTTTATTCTCTTTATTGATAATTGGTATAATATATACTTGCGTTACTGTTTTCTGTGTCTTTTCGTCTGCATTTTGTTTTTTCCAGACTTCAATAATTGGTTCTATTCCAAAAGAGATTCCCACTGCTGGATATTCTTGTTTATTCTGCAAAAAGCCGCCAATCATCTTGTCATATCTTCCACCTGCAGCTAATGAAGAAGTTACTGTATTTTTCTTAGCAAAAATTTCATAGACTGTGCTGGTGTAATATGCAAGTCCGCGCGCTAAGTATGGCGCAAATATCACATTTCTTTCTTTGCAATAACTTAGAAGTTGTTCTATTTCTGTTATTCCTTCTTTTGCTGTTGAATTTGTTGCTGCTGCTGTTGTATTTATTATTTTCTTAAGCGCATCTATCTTTTGTTTATTTGTGCCTGGTGTGTTTATTGCGAAAATTATCTTTTTAATCACTTCTTGCTGCAATCCTTTTTCTGTCAATTCTTTCTCAACGCCTTCAGCTTGAACTTTCTTAAGTTTGTCTATTGTTAAGATTGTTGTGAGTTTTTTATCCTCTGGAACTCCTGCATATTCTAGAATTCCATCTAATATCTTTCTGTTGTTTACTTCAATGTTGACAGCAATATTTAATGCATTAAAAATATCTTCGCCTAATGAAATACATTGCGCATCAGCAAGCATTGATTTTCCGCCAATAATATCAGCATCGCATTGTATAAACTGTCTGAATCTTCCAAGTTTAATTGGACCATCTCTGAATACATCTCCAATTTGATATCTCTTAAATGGCAGTTTTGTTGTTGGATTCATACCAATAAATCTTGCTAAAGGCACTGTTAGATCATAACGCAAGCAAAGATCTCTGTCTCCTTGATCTTTGAGTTTAAATACTTCTTTTATTATTTCTTCTCCTCCAGCATATTTTGCAGTAAGAACATCTAATCGTTCAATAATTGGTGTTTCTAACGGAGAAAATCCGTAAAGTCTGAATAAATTAGTAAGTTTCTGGATTATTTTATCTCTTTCAATCTTTTGTTCTGGAGGGAAATCTCTTACTCCTTTTGCTGTGTCTAGTTCCATAGCAATGTTTAGTTTTCTATTATTTATATACTTAATTGTTTTTTTTTTGATTGTGCCTCTTTTCGGCAATTGTCAATCTTATTCTTTCTTTAAAGGATCTCGTAATAATAATATATACTTCTCGTCATCTCTAGAACTTGGGAAGCACCTATTTGCAGCTTCACGAATGTTTTCTCTTATCCTTGTAAATAATCGTGAGTTTTCAATCCCGCCTAATATTCTGCAAGCTGTTTCTGCTGCAAGAGAATCCTCTGCAGTTAATGGCGGCGCATAAAATTTGATCTGAATTTCAGCACTAGAATTCTCTCCGTAAAATGCTTTATGATACTTTTTATATTAAGAGAATTTTGCAAAATCTTTATAAACTATCATTTATTATGTATTATCATGTCGCAGCAATACGAACAAAAATCTGTTGATGCAATCGAATTAGAGGAATCTGTAAAAAAATGTCCTGATTGCGGATGTAAAGAATTTGATCTTCGCGGCGAAGAAAGATTTTGCAAGAAATGCGGATTAGTTATAGACTAGTATTTCTGAGTTCACTTCGTTCACTCAAGAAATACTATAATTCTGGGATATATTTGCATTGTGAACGAAGTGAACAAGCAAATATAAAAACGTTAAATATTTAAATAGAAAATGATATCTTTTTGAATAGTAAGGATATATTGAACTATATAATAAAATATCTCAAAAAGGTGTTCAAATGCCATCAATGTTATACAAATGTTTTAAATGCAATAAAGACATAGGTTCTATTGATGTGCATTATATTGGAAGCGCAGATAGAACAAATATGATCTGCAGTACTTGTCTAGAAAAATATAAGATGAGTAAAAAAGGTATGACTCCTGAATCTGATGATTATAAAGAAAAACCAATAATGAGGCAAGAACAAAATGTTCAGAAGATTCAGTATCAGTGTCAAGGATGCAATTACATTTTTCATGTTAAAAAAGATTCACCGCAAAAACATCTTTGTCCTTATTGCGGCAAAGATAAGCTGTTGATAAAACAGCATTTGAATTGAGAGAATAATCATTAACAAAATAAATTATTAATAGGATAATAATCTTAACTAAGTAATAATTATTAACTAAAGGTGCAACAATGAAATATACAAAATATGAAAGAGCAAGATTAATAGGAGCAAGAGCTTTGCAATTGTCAATGGGCGCTCCAATATTATTAAAATTTAATGAACAAGAATTAGAAAGCATGAAATATGATGTTGTAGCAATTGCTGCAAAAGAAATTGAAGCTGATGTTATTTCATTCACTATCAAAAGAACAATGCCACAACCAATAGCTCCGCAAATCAGGAAAAAGATTTTGATTGAGAATGTTGATGCAGCAGAAAATGTTGCTCCAACGGTTTCTCGAGCGTCAGCACAAGATGATATGGCTGAATAAAATTTCTCAATAAAATTGAGAAATTTTATCATTATTATTTTTATTATTATCATTCATTATTATTTGAATAATTATCTAAAAAAGAGGGGAATTTAAATGGCAAATCCTAATGATGTGAAATGCAATCTTTGCGGTTATGTTGTAGACCCAAAAGAATTTTATTGCACGCAATGCGGCGAAGATATTGATATTCAACCTGAAGAAGAAGATATTGATAATTAATTGAGAATTTTTTAGAAATATCTATTTCTAAAAAATTCTCTTACCAAAACATTTAAATCTAGCAGTTTCTTTAAATTAGAAAATGCCTAGCTTAGAGAATCATAATATCCATTCACAAACGCAATTTTTAATCAAATTCTGCAAAGAATTAGTGAAGTTTCTCTATAATCTGATCCTTGTGCTGATTGGTAAAGAAGATGCTAAAAAATTGCTTGAACCATTGCAGTTGCTGTTTCAATTTATATTTCAAGCAAAAGTTACAATTTATTTAATTATTGTTAATATTTTAGTATATTATATCTTTCTTATCTTTATTATGATGGGTAAAATTAATTCTGATATAATCTATAATTATATATGGTATCCATCTAATATATTAAAACTTAATTTCTTTCCACTGCTGTCATCAATGTTTTTACATGCAAATGCAAAGCATTTATTCTTGAATATGTTTGGAATATTTATATTCGGCAGAATTGTTGAACATAAAATTGGTCCATTTAAGACACTTTTTATTTATTTTTTTGCCGGATTTGTTTCAACAATGTTTACTTCTTTGATTTATTTGTTTTTTATTCCAAATGATACAGGAAGCCTTGGCGCATCAGGAGCATTAATGGGATTGGTTTCTGCAGCTATTGTTTTGGCGCCATTTTATCTGACGTATAATCTAATTATTCCAATTCCTGTAATGGTAATGGGATGGATTACATTGTTTTCAGATCTTAAAGGGTTACTCTCTCCAATTCAAGATAATATTGGTCATTTGGCGCATTTGTTTGGTTTTTTCTCAATTACAATCTGTTATTATTTTCTCGGTGAGCATCAACAACATGAGATTAAGATAGGGTATATTGTTAACATGGTTTCTTTGCTTGTGTTTGGGGCAATTGCGGTATATATTTTATTATGATTATGATATTATAAGCAATCTAGTTGTAGTTTTATATTTCTTATAGTATGTAATAAGTCTGTAGTTGGTAGTTAGTGGTTTATAGTATTGCAGCAAATTTGCAGCTTACCACTAACTGCTTACTACTAACACTAACTTATTACGTACTTCTCATAGCAAACTTTATATATAAACCATTTAATTCTTACTCCTATGCATAAAGAAGAGAAAGAAAAACTAACTACAAGAGAGAATGAAGAACCTCTTAAGAAAGCAGGAGTTTATGATTATAAAACTGTAGAACAAACAATCTATGATTTCTGGCAGAAACATAAAATCTATCAAACAATTAAACAAAGAAATGCTTCAGGCAAAAAATTCTATTATCTTGATGGGCCACCTTATACTTCTGGAAAAATTCACATAGGGCATGCGTGGGGAAGAGCATTGCGTGATTCAGTTTTACGATATAAACGAGCGCAAGGATTTGATGTTTGGGATAGAGCTGGATTTGATATGCACGGATTGCCAACAGAAAATGCTGTGCAAAAGAATTTGGGTTTGCCTTATAAAGAAGATATTGAAAAGTTTGGTGTTGAGAATTTTATCAAAGAATGTAAAAAATTGTCAGTCAATAATATGAATGGAATGATTCAAGATTTCAAAAAATTAGGAATATGGATGGATTATGATAATCCTTATATGCCTGTCAATAATTCTTATATTGAAGGAGAATGGTGGCTTATAAAAAAAGCCCATGAAAATGGCAGATTATATGAAGGATTAAGAACAATGACTTGGTGCAGCGAATGCAGTTCTGCGCTTGCAAAACATGAATTAGAATATGAAAAATTAACAGATAAATCAATCTATGTCAAACTTCGTCTTGAAGGAGATAATAATGAATATCTTATCATCTGGACAACAACACCATGGACAATTCCTTTTAATCTTGCAGTAATTGTTAATCCTGCAATCAAATATGTCAAGGCAGTTGTTGGAGCAGAAACATGGATTGTTGCAAAAGATCTTGCTGAAACTGTTATAAAAAAAATTTGTGACAAAGATTATAAAATAATTGATGAATTTGATGGAAGTTGTCTTGAAGGTTTAAAGTATTTGCATCCTTTTGCGAAATCTATTGATTATTTTAAAGAAATTGCTAAAGAGAATTTTGCATCTCTGCAAAATTCTCTTCATCAGGCAATCCGGACTCAAACTAATTCATCCAAGCTGCATACTGTCGTATTGTCGGAAGAACATGTTGATACAACTGCAGGAACTGGATTAGTGCATTGCGCTCCTGGCTGCGGTCCTGAGGATTATGAAGTTGGACATAGAAATAATCTGCCGCCTTTTAATTTTGTAAATGAACGCGGATATTTTGAAAATATGGGAAGTTTTACAAGTTTGCAAGCAAAAGAAGATGACAAAGAATTTATCAGAAGACTTGAAGCAGAGAATGTTGTAGTTGCAACTACGCTAATTGAACACGATTATCCTCATTGTTGGAGGCATCATACTCCTGTTATATTTAGAGCAACATCGCAATGGTTCTTTAAAGTAGAGGATTTAACTGCAAATATGAAAGAGATAAATAAAACAATTTATTGGATGCCAGATTGGGCAGGAAACAGGCAGTTTCATTCTTGGTTAGATAATCTTCGTGATAATTCTATCACAAAACAACGTTATTGGGGAACACCATTGCCTGTATGGAAATGCAAGTCATGCAATGATTATATTGTAATTGGTGATGCTAAAGAATTATTGCAAATATTGCAGGAAACAAATTCAGGCGCTAAACTTCCAGAAGATCTGCATAAACCGTATATTGATGCTGTAAAAATTAAATGTAAATGCGGCAAGATAAAAGAAAGAGTGCAGGATGTCTTAGATGTATGGGTTGATGCCGGATGCGCTTCATGGTTATGTTTGGATTATCCTGTCAGAACTGATTTATTTGAAAAATATTTTCCAGCAGATTTTATTCTTGAAGGAAAAGATCAAATTCGCGGCTGGTTTAATCTTTTGTTTGTAGCATCAATGGTGAGCATGAGCAAACATTCTTTTAACACAGTGTATATGCATGGTTTTATCAATGATGCAATGGGCAGAAAAATGTCAAAATCACTTGGAAATTATATTCTCCCTCAAGAAGTTATTGAGAAATATGGCAGTGATACATGCAGGTATTATATGATTGGCGCAGCAAATCCCGGAATGGATCTTAATTATAATTTTGAAGATATGAAAGTTAAGTATAAAAATTTGGGAGTATTGTGGAATATCCAAAAATTTCTTGCAGATATGCAGAAAAGTTATGATCTGCATATAAAACAGTTATCTGAGCTTGGTGAAGAAACTGATGAAAAAAAGCTTTGTGTTGAAGATAAATATATGATTTCACTTCTTCATACAACAATAAAATCAGCAACAGAAAAATTTGAAAAATATCAGATCAATGAAATTCCGTGGGCAATTGAAAATCTATTTTTGCAATTATCCAGAACTTATATTCAGCTGGTGAGGGATAGAATAGCATTTGGCACTCATGAAGAACGAGAGCAGATATTTTCAATAATTTATGCTGTACTTTATGAAACACTTAAAATGTTTGCAACAATTGCTCCATTTATTTCAGAAAAGATTTATTTGGAATTAAAAGAAGCATTTTCCGGACTAGGAAAAGGAAATGCTACTCCAGTAAATTCTGATTTAACTGAAGAAAGCATATCTTTAGTATCATGGCCGAAATATGATGAAAAAAGAATTAATAATGTCTTAGAAAAACACTTTATTCTTTCCCAAGATGTTATTCAAAGTATTCTTGGCGGAAGAGAGAAAATACAATTAGGGATACGTTGGCCTCTTAAAGAAGCAGTAATTGTTACAGAAAATGAAGAGTTAAAGGCAGCAGTTGAATCATTAGCATCTACTATTCAAACACAAGCAAATGTAAAAAAAGTGCATATTGTGAAAGAATTTAAGTCAATCAGTATCAAAGCAAAGCCAAATTTTAAAACACTTGGCCCTGATTTTGGAAAAGATGCTCCTGCAATTATTGGAAAACTTGTGCAAGAAAATGAACATGCAATAATAAAGCATTTAGAACAGGGAACTTTGAAAGTAAAGTTAGATCATCGTGATTGCATTCTGCGCAAAGAACATTTTACTATTGAAAGAAAAGTTCCAGATCATTTAGCAGTCTGTGATTTTAGATATGGCGATCTTTATATCGACAAAGAAAGAAATTCAGCGTTGGATGCAGAAGGTTATGCAAGAGAAATAATGAGAAGAATTCAAATGCTTCGAAAAGATATTGGACTGCAAAAGAAAGACAGAGTTAGTGTAGTGGTATCTATGGAAAATGATCTTCTTGAGATGATTCGTCCATTAAGCGGAGATATTCAGGAAAAATGCGGCGCTGATGATCTAGAGGTTTCTCTTGAGTTCAATAGCAAGAAGCATAATATTGAAGAGAAGATAAAAGGAAAGATTGTGCGGATTGGATTGGATATTGTTTGATTAAAGTAGTTATTCTAACATCCATTTATAAGCTGGCAACACTTGTATTCTTTTGTCTTTTACATTTATCTCTTCTGTTTGTTCATATGTTAGTATTGTTCCTTTTTTTAGTTTGAGTTTATTCATTGCTTCAATCAAACCAGTTATTTCTCTCTCCCTATTCTCTTTATTCAATATATAGCATACTTGTATGGCTTCTGTTATTTTTGTTCCTTTTTTTGTTATGAAATCACATTCATTTTCATTTGCGTAATAAAATATATCATTATTTCTTCTCTTTAATTCAATAAATACCATATTCTCCATTATTTTTCCATTATTCTCTGAAAAATTTACTCCGCATATTTGGTTAAATGCAGAATCCACCAAGTATATTTTTCTTGGTGAATTAAGCTGTTGTTTTACTGAATAAGAAAATTTAAGCAATTCAAAAAACAAATAAGAATTTCCTAAATAAGATATATATTCTTTTACTGTTATTGCATTTCCTAATCCTAGAGCTTTTTTTAATGAATTGTATGTGAATTGCGACGAAATATTTGTGCCAAGCATGTTTATTAGTTCTTTAATTATTTTATGCATTCTTATAGAGTATCTTGCTATAATATCCTTGTATAAAATATTTTCATAAACTGTTCTAATATATTCATTGTCCTTGTTTTTTAGGTATTCTGGCAGACCACCTAATGACATATATTCACTAAAGAGTTTTATCAAGCTAATTTTCTTTTCGGCGATGTAAAAATCTTTTTTTTCTAATACGATATTCTTAAATTTAAGAAATTCTTTGAAAGAGAAAGGATATACTTCAAAAGATTTATATCTTCCTGTCAATCTTGTGCCAAATTCCTTGCTAAGCAAAGAAGCATTAGGTCCTGCAATTATAATTTTCTTTCCCTCATCCTGCAATCTTCTAACGAACGTCTCAAATTTTTCGATATTCTGTATTTCATCAAAGAAATAAATCTTTGCATTGCCATACTCTTCAATAAGAACTTCATTAAGTACTTCAAAATCCTGGGCCATAAAGTCTAAGAATCTTTCATCTTCAAAGTTAACATAGCACCAACCAGATACATTTTGCATGAGTTCCTTGAGCAATGTAGACTTGCCGCATCTTCTAACACCTGTGAGAATAATTACCCTATTATCTTTAATCCACTTTAAAATATCGTCAAGCAAATCTCTTCTTACAAAGTTCTGCTTAGTTAAAATTTCTTCTTTTTGTCTTATTACAATTTTCCTTAAAATATCTTTGTCAACCATACTCATTAGTAATTAGTACTTATATATAAATCTTCTCATTAGTAATGAGTGTGGTTGATAATGGATTTTTTCTTAGTAGTTATTCTTAAGTAGTCCCAAAATAATAAATAGTAATTATTCAAGGGATAATAATATGGTTAAGAAAAAGAATATCGCTAAAAAAAATAATGTTAATCTAAAAAAAGACACTACAAATTATAAAGCAATTGAATGGATTCTTCGCATAGCTTTATTTGGCGAATTCTTTGGGCATGGTATATTTGCAATACAATTAAAACCGCGATTCTTGGAAATGCTTGCGGCTTTCACAGGGATTACTGGAGTTTATGCGCAATATACAATGATTACTATTGGGGTTTTTGATATAATTATTGCAATTCTTGCATTAGTTTATCCTTTGCGATTGATGCTTATCTGGGCATCAATTTGGGGATTCTTAACAGCTTTAGCAAG
The DNA here is from genome assembly GCA_016219865.1 of Candidatus Woesearchaeota archaeon. GTDB lineage: Archaea > Nanobdellota > Nanobdellia > Woesearchaeales > DSVV01 > JACRKF01. Next base: position 32,757 of record JACRKF010000031.1, read on the forward strand.
ACCAATTGCTGGAGATCCTGTATGGGATTTTGTAGAGAGATGGGCAAATTGGGGAATACCATTAGCATTGCTTTATCTGCGAGGATTGCCTAAGAAGATTGGTGATTTGTTTAGATAATCTTTCTCTTACATTACTCTTTTAATTTCTAGATTATCAAAATCTTTATCATAACTTGCAAATTCACTCTGTTCATTCAAGAAATTTATTTTCGTAAAATTTATATACTATAATAACTATAGTAGCTATAATATGGCAACAACAATTCAGCTTAGTCAAGAAACAAAAAGTCTTATAGCTACATTTGGTACTAAAGAAGATACCTATGAACATATTATTAAAAGAATGTACAAACTTGCAGTTAAAGAGCAGTTGCGTGAGTTCCTTCTCTCTTCAGAAAATACTATCTCTTTAGCAGAAGCTTGCAAGAGGCATATAGAAAAATGGCAAAAGTAGAGATTGTTGAAAGCCTCTATGAAGAAATTGAAAAAAAGTTTAAGCAAGATGCAATTAAGATATTTGACTTAATGCATGAGCTTGAAACAAATCCGCACAAAGGAAAATTACTTAGCAGTGTTGGCGGTATTGTTATTAAGGAATTGAAGTATAACAATTTTCGTTTTTATTTTATTACTGATGGTTTTAAGCTGAAGTGCATGACCAAGGATGATCTTGTTGATCTTTTGTTGCGATTTGTAAGGATGTCTGACAAAAATCATCAGCAAGAAACAATCAATGAAATAAAATATGTTCTTAAAATGCTTGGAACTAAAGGATTTGATTGAAGAAATTTAGCTTAAAGTAAATCTGATACTAAAAGTAAGAATGGTAAATTCTAATTGTGCTGGTTTTTTCCTATCTCAAACCAATATGTTTGATCTTCATTAAGGATGTAAATAACAGAATATATTCCCTTCTTTTAAATCATCAGAAGTCAAATGGATTCTAGTAGCTGTTTCTATAAACGCACCGTATGGTCTCCCACCATAAAATTCATCCCAGATTCTTCTTGAAACTGCAAATTCTTCCGGATAAGTTGAAGTTGGTAATTCAACTAATTCTCTAACTTCTTCAATATCTGGAGAAGAATACTTAATTGACCAATAAAAAACGAATATTAACACGGCACCAACTTTTTATGCATGGTGGTTGGTACGATGCTAAATACATACAACAAAAGTTTAAGCAAGATATTTATATAAGTTCTTACAATAAATAAAAAAAGATTATAATTTTTAAAAAACGACGAACGAAGTGAGGAGGTTTTTTATTTATGAAAAAAGTATTGCGTGATACGCCATTAATGGAGATTACTCTCAGAAGATATGAGCGTCCAGATAAATCTAATCCTCGTGAATTAGTGAAAAAATTCTGTTTGAGTATTGGTTTATTGCAGCCAGGTGATTCTCGTGATATCATTGTTGATATTCTCTATGTTTTGTTGCGCGCAAAACAAGAAAAAAAATTAATGGATTCTGAACAAGTAAAGGATGCAGTTATTGCGCTGCGAAAAGAGTTTAATCTGCAATTGCTTGGTGTGGCATCATCAAATGTAAGACGGCAAATAAAGCGATTAAGAGATGTTCTGCTTGTTGAAAAAATAAAAAATGATTATAGAATTATTGAATTTTCACATCTATCAGAGATTTATCAGCAGAAATTTGAGCAGTTGTTATTGCCAACAATTGTTTCACGAATAAAAGAATACATGAAAGAAGTTGATGCTGTGTTTGGATAAAAAATAATAGAAAATTATGTGCGCGAGGGTAAACTCTATATGAAACGTTTAATCAAAGACAAAAATATACAGAAAATTATAGAAAATGCAAAAAAGGATATGTGTGTTATAGCTGTAGGCATATTTGGCAGTTATGCTCGAGGTGAAGAATATCGCGATATTGATGTGTGTATTTTTTTGAAGCCTGGCAAATATTCTAGAAAAAAACTGTCTCAGTTGCGATTTTCTTATATATTATTTAATGAGAAATATGATGTGCAGGTATTCCAACAACTCCCGTTGTATATACGAAACCGAATTCTGAAAGATGCAAAAATCATTTATTGCAAAAACGAAGATGCGCTTTATGATATTTATTTTGATACAATTAAAAAGTTTGATGATTACAAGCAATATTATGAACAATATTTAGAGGGGATTCTCTATGGTTGATGTTATAAATGATAAAAGATTTAGAAAATATGAAACAACATACAGATATTATGATATTTAAAAATGAGATAATGGATTTTATAAAAGAAAATAAAGTTCAGAATAAAAAGGTTTAAATATTAGCTCTCACAGAGATTTACTATATACAAAAAAGTGGGTAAAGGAAAATGCAATTAGAACATAAAACACTTAAAATTATATTTGTTGGCGGGTTAGTGTTATTAGTTCTTATAGTTGGAATATTCTTATTAAATGTTGTAAATCAAGCAAAAGATATTGCAGGTAAAGCAATTAGTGACGTTTGCGCAACTGATGCTGATTGCGGCTCTGCTGATTTAGAATGTAAAAATGGTTTCTGCGCTGAAAAAGTATTTGTTGTGCAAATAATGAGCTGTGCTGATGATGGACAAGGAACTGTAACTTTTAATAAAGAAGAATATAAAAATCAATGTGTTGATGGAAATAATAATCTTAAGAAATATTCCTGCAGTAATAAACAGTTAGTCCTGGAAATATATAAATGCAGCAAAGGCTGTGATGATACTGCTAATGCATGCAAATAGAATTGAATAATATTTTAAGTGAAAATTTAATGAGTAAAAATAAAAAAGCGGTGAAAAGTGGCAATAAAAGGTCAACTAAAATAGTTAAAACTCCAACTAAATCTCAGAGAGAAGTTGTTAAAATTATTCCTGAAACTCAAACATTACAATCAGCACAGCAATTGCAATCAACAACACAACAAGATAATCAAACTCAGCAATCAATGCATCCGCACCATAAAAAAGTGTATGTTTGGGCGGGTATTGGATTGTTGTTGGTGATATTATTTATTATCTTCTTAAATATGAATAAAACAGGAGATGTTGCGGGGAAAGCGACTGCAGCTCTTGATATGTATGAAAAATCTTGTTCAATTGATTTAGATTGTAAATCATTAACTCTTGTATGTAAGAAAGATGGAAATAGTCTGAATGGTAAGTGTATAAAAGATGAACCTTATTTTTCAGGAGAGATTTATGTTAATAATAATAAAGAACTTATTGGAAAAATTAAGTTAGAAGGGTATCCTAGTTTTAAAGATAAAGACTTGTTTAAACAAGATTTTAAAGATAGTCCTAATGATTTATCAGGTAAGTTCTTCTATGGTTATGCACCTTATTTGAAGAGAATATTAGTATTAGGAGTTGGAGGAAAATATGTTAATGGATTACCATCTGGAAGTTATGGGACTCAAAAAGAAGATGCTGATAAAGAATATATTGATTTTAGTTGTATTGAGGGAGATTCTATTTATACAACTGACTTAGATAAGTATGAATCAATATTAAAATCTCACCTTTCTGGAGTATTGTCAACTGAAGTTAGTAAGAAGTACCAAACACAGTATTTATCGAGTGTTTTATCTAATTACAATCAAATGTTTGATGAATATTATAAGGATAAACCTAAACCTGTTTCAAAAGAAACTATATGCACTTTCAAACAAAAGTTAGATCAATTTAAAGGAGATCAACTGGAAATAGTTTTTAATTATAATCTAAAACAAGATTCTTTAACACTTGATAAATATGGATATGCAAACTCTTTTTCTGATTTTGCTGGTCCTAAATTTAAGACTATCAAAGTAATTCTATCACCAGATTCAAAATATTATTTTAATTCAGAATATACAATTGATGGTAAACTTAAAGGAAAAAGTTCTACTATGATGAAAAAAGATTATAGTTCTTCAATTAATAAATTAGAATATTATGGCAAAAATAATAAACCTGTTGCGGACTTTACTTATTCAAAGAAACAACAACAAAATCCACAAGGTTCTGCGAATCAAATTGTTGATACAAGTATTTATGCGAATAATGTTGTAACTTTCAAAGCAAAAGCAAGTGATGCAGATATGGGTGATAAATTAAGTTATGGGTGGTATATAAGTAATAAAAAAGTATCAACAGAAAAAGAAGCATTAACAGGAAATTTTGAATACACTTTTGCTAAATCAGGAAAATATAAAATAGGATTATCCGTTTCAGATGGAAAGGATATTGTCAAGGTTTCAAAAGAAATTATTGTTAAAGATGTTGTTAAAGGAGCAGATTTGATGGTTAAGGATACAAAGAAATTGGATGTAAAAGATGCAAAAATTGAAAAACCTGCTGTGCAAACAAAAGAATTAATACATCCTCAACCACCAATAGATTCATTCACTCTCGCATGCAAAGATACAGATCCTTTACAAAATCCTTATCTTGAAGGCGCTGTGTTTATAGGAAGCAATCCTGAAAAAGATACTTGCAATCGAGATGAAGCTGCAAACACAGATAAACTAACACAATATTTCTGTGATGTTAAAACAGCTGGTATAAAATTAGGTTCAGAAACAACAGTTTGTGAATTTGGCTGTCATAAAACAGAAGGAAGATGTTTGACAGAAAAAGAAAAACCTAAGCCAATTGAATGCAAGCAAACTCCAGCATTACAATCTCCTTATTGCGGAACTGGAATAAAGAAAAATGTATTATATAAACCATATTATTCAACTGAGAAGAATGGATTAGGCAATTGCAAGATTAAGAATAATCTGGAAACATGTTCACTTGGCTGCAAAGAAGGAAAATGCTTAGAAAAATCTC
>JACRKF010000032.1 GCA_016219865.1 Candidatus Woesearchaeota archaeon
GCACCTCCTCTCAGCTTGTCAAGCAAGGTCATCAACCTGGCCATCATTCTGCTGTCGCCCCTGGTGAGATGTCCGGCGTTGAATCCAATTAAACCGCACGCTCCACCCGTTGCAGTGCTCCCCCGCCAATTCCTTTAAGTTTCAGTCTTGCGACCGTACTTCCCAGGTGGTGAACTTAACACCTTCGCTCCGACACTGCACACCCTCTAAGGATATGCAACACCTAGTTCACAGCGTTTACGGCCAGGACTACTCGGGTATCTAATCCGGTTTGCTCCCCTGGCTTTCGTCCCTCACAGTCAAATCCGTTCTAGTTAGGCGCCTTCGCCACAGGTAGTCTTTCATGGATTATAATATTTTACCACTCCCCATGAAATACTCCTAACTTCTCCCGGTTCCAAGTTTAACAGTGTCTTCTGCACGTTGTTAAGTTAAGCTCAACAATTTCACAAAAGATTTATTGAACCTGCTACGGACGCTTTAGACCAAATAAATATGGTTGCCACTTGTGGCGCTGGGGTTACCGCGGCTGCTGGCACCAGTCTTGCCCACCACTTATTCTTCAAGATATTTACTCTTAAAAAAAGCCTATACTAAGTATAAGCACTTAGGATACCCTTATCACACTGTCGTGCATTGTAAAGTTCTCGCGCCTGCTGCACCCCGTAGGGCTAGGACAAGTATCTCAGTGTCCTTCTCAGGGCAACCTCTCTCAAGGCCCTTACTGATCTCAGGCTTGGTGAGCCATTACCTCGCCAACAACCTAATCAGCCGCCGACTCATCCTTAGGCATTACTTTTCAAGAATACATCATTCCAGAACATATTCCCTATCAGATATTACCCACAGGTTACCATGGTTATCTCCGACCTAAGGTTAGATTATCGACGTGTTACTGAGCAGTCTGCCGGTAGTCTTGCGACCCCTTGACTTGCATGGCTTAGCCGTATCCTAATAGCAGCAACCGTCCGCAGGATCAACGGATATTCATTTTTAACGATCCTTCTTGTACTTGGTCGCTCGTACTAAAGCTTAAAAGAATTTTGCGTCATCGTCTTTCATACTTAAAGAGGACATTCTCTCTTAGAGTACACATATTTCTAGTTTATAGAATTGGAGGTGATATTCACGAGAATAAATTCTCAGAATATATTGAGAGATTTGGAGGTTATTTATATAGTTTATTATTTCAGATGATTTTGTTATCTTTAAGTAGTTAAAAAAGAAAAGATTTAAATAATAGTAGTACTTTATAGTGCATTATGAGATATAAATTAAGCATAACTATTGATGAAGATACTATCTTAGAAATTCAAAATTTACTAAGAGCTAAAACTTATCGAAATAAGTCTCATTTTTTTGAAATAGCAGCAGCTAAACTAATTGAGGGAAGTAAAAATGAAAAATGATGATTTAGGAGACAGTTTAGGTTTAGAAAAGTATACTCAGTACAATCAGTACAATTAGAATTAATCAGAATAACACTATTAAGACTCCGAAACCAAAAACAAAATATTTGCTTGCAATCACAAGATTAGATTACTTTCTTGTAAATGGGGCAAAAAGCTTTCTTGAAAATGAGATATATATGCTTGGACATATCTCCGCACCAGAAGCAAGAGAGAGTGTACGTATCGCAAAAGAAAGAATAACTTATTTAGCAACACAACTTGATGATTCCGACGATATAAATGCAAAATTTAAACAAGACCAGAAATCATTTTATGAACTGTTTATTCTTCCGTATATGGTAAGTAAAAAGATATAAAAGAATTATTCAAAGAAACAAATTCAAGAAATAATCGATAACAAAAATAAAAATTTTAGTTTCACTAAAATCTTTAAGCTTTTAATCGTTTTCGTTTTTCTTTCTTCATTCTCTTACGCTGCCATTTCCATCGCATTTGCCGTTTTTTCTTCCATCGTCTTGAACTTCGTTTCAATGTTTCACCTTTAATAATAAAAAATGCCCTGTCCGGGATTTGAAGCCTGGCAACCTTTTAAAAAAAGGTTGATCAAAACACACTCTATATGGTATTCACTTCGTGAAACCATACAGGTTGCTTAATTGAGTGCATCTATAAATAAAATGCCCTGTCCGGGATTTGAACCCGGGTCACTGCCTCGAAAGGGCAGTATGATTGGTTATCCAAAATCTGCTCTTTCTGGTGCAAATCTTTCCGGACTACACTAACAGGGCGTGGGCCCGCAGGGACTTTCATTATAATAATTTTGAACCCCGGACCACTGGCTCTCTTAGTCATAAACTAATGTTTAGAACCTGGACATATAAGACCAGCGCTCCAATTGCCCAAAATATTTTCCAGGCTGAGCTACGGGCCCGATGGTCCTATTCTCATTATACTGAGTGTAAGTGGAAGTGAAAATACTTGATATATAAAACTTTCGAAATATTTTTTTTGCTTGTTCGCTTTCGCTCACAATGCAAAAAAATCATGAGAAAAATAAAAACACAATATTTATAAAAGAGTAGCTAATCTTAATAAAATACAAATTAAATAATCTATAAAATCGTTAGTTTTTGATTAAAAAAATGACGAGCAAAGCGAGGAATTTTTTATGCCAAAAAGATTAGGAAGCATTCGAAGAAGAACAAGGCACAAATTCAGTAAAACTGTCAGACAAAAGGGAAAAATATCATTTACAAGATTCTTTCAAGAATTTAAAGAAGGAGATTCTGTTTGCTTTAAATTAGAACCTTCTATTCAAAAAGCAATGTACCATCCAAGATTTCACGGTAAATCTGGAAAAATAACTGGAAAACGTGGAAATTGCTATCTAATCAAAATCAATGATTTTGGTAAAGATAAGATGTTGATTGTGCATCCGGTGCATTTACAGAGGATGAAATAATGACAAAACCAACAGTTGTTGAAGAAGTTCCAATGAGTTTAATTGAAGTTAAAGAAGAAATTGAGAAAATAAAAAAACGGGATAAAGAATTAAATTTCCGTGTTACAAAAACTGAAGATTATCTTAATTCTTTTGTAAAGAATACTTACAAAGAGCATAAAGAACTAGTTGAAAAATTAACTGCTTTAAACATTCCGCGAGTAAAGGAAGCACAAATTTGCAAGATTATTGATTTGATGCCAAATACTTTTGAATTAGTTAAATTATTATTTCTTGGTTCAACAATAACAATTAGTGAAGATAATGCAAAGAAGATTGCAAAAGTTGTTGAAGAATATGTGAAAAAAGAATAAATTGCTTAATTATTTTTTTAAATAGTTTATCCAAAAAACATATAAACTGATTCTTAGTATATAGTTTCATGAAGCACAAAATTTTAGTTACAAGCGCATTGCCGTATGCAAATGGATTATTTCATCTTGGGCATATGGTTGAATTTATTCAGACTGATATCTTTGTGCGCTACTTAAGATTAAAAGGTAAAGATGTTATTTATTGCTGCGCTGATGACACGCATGGCACGCCGATAGAATTAAAAGCAAAAGAATTAAACATAACTCCTGAAAAATTGATTGATAATTTTTATCATGAGCATCTCAAAGATTTGAAACAGTTTAATATCAACTGCGATAATTATTATTCAACAAATTCTCCTGAAAACAAAGCGTTTAGCGAGTATATATTCAATAAGGCAAAAGAAAAAGGCCATATTTATCAGAAAGAAGTTGAACAGTTCTATTGCAATACCTGCAACAGATTTCTGCCAGACAGATTTATCAAAGGAACTTGTCCAAAATGCAAAGCAGAGGATCAATATGGTGATGTTTGTGAAAGCTGCAGCACATCATACAAGACAACTGATGTCATTAATCCTTACTGCAGTATCTGCAAGTCAAAAGACGCTCCATTAGAGTTGAAAAAATCATTGCATTATTTCTTTAAACTGCAGGATTTCAGACAGAAGCTGAACAAGTATATAGTAACAAGCAATTTTCAACAGCAGGTTGTTAATTTTCTGATGAATTGGTTAGACAATCTTGAAGATTGGTGCATCAGCAGAGACGGTCCATATTTTGGTTTCAAAATTCCTGGAGAAGAAGATAAATATTTTTATGTTTGGCTTGATGCTCCTATTGGTTATATTGCAAGCACTGCAAATTATTGCCAGAACAATAAATTAGATGTTTATGATTATTGGAAACTGGAAACATCTGAGATTATTCATTTCATTGGAAAAGATATTATTTATTTCCATTTTTTATTTTGGCCAGCTTTATTGATGTGCGCAGATTTTTCTCTTCCAAAACAGATTCGTGTTCATGGATTTTTAACAATCAATGGCGAGAAAATGTCAAAAAGCAGAGGAACATTTGTTACAGCACGACAATATTTAGAGCATCTTCATCCAGAGTTTTTTAGATTTTATGTTGCTTCAAATTTAACTTCAGCAGTTGAAGATATCAATCTTGATCTGCAAGACTTTAAGGATAAAATTAATAATGAACTCATTGCAAATATAGGTAACTTTTGTTACAGGACAATTTCATTTGTCAACAATAACTTCAAAGGAGAACTTTCAACAATAGGCACTTTGTATAATGAAGCGCAGTATAAAGCAGAGATTGAAAAGAAAATTGCAGCAATTGACAAGCACTACGAAAAAGGAGATTCTCGTGAAGTGATGAAAGAACTGCTTGCAATCTCAACTCTTGGCAATAAATATGTGCAAGATTGCCAGCCGTGGCAGTTGATTAAAGGAGATAAACAAGAGAAAGAAAAAGCACAGCAAGTGATGACCTTTGCAGTTATTATTCTAAAAAATATTTCCATTCTTTTGCAGCCAATCTTACCAGCAGCAGCAGATAAATTACAGCAGCAGATAAATTTAAAGAACAATAGTTCTTCATGGAACAATCTTGATTTTTCGGTTTATACTACACAAATAAATAAAGGAGAGCCATTATTCAAAAAGCTTGAAGATGAACCAGCTGATTTAATTCCAAAAAAGATTCAGTTTGAGATTCGAGTTGCTCAGATTAAAGAAGTGCAGCAGCATCCAAATGCAGATAGATTGTATCATTTGAAGATAGATTTAGGAAATGAACACGGAGAAATGAGAGAATTAGTTGCAGGTTTAAAAGAGCATTACACTCCAGATCAGCTTCTTAATAAGCAAGTATTGATGCTTTGCAATTTAGAGCCAGCTGATATTCGAGGGATAAAAAGCAATGGCATGATATTAGTTACTGCAAAAGGTAAGAAAATAAAACTAATTGAAGTTCCTGATCACAAATTAGGAGAGTTAGTTTACACAACTCATAAAGAAAATAGTTTTACACAGTTAAGCTATAATGATTTTAAGAAGATTAAGATTGCTACAAGAAATAAGCATATTTTCTATGAAGATAAACCATTAAAAACTGATTCTGGAAAGATTAATCACGATTTTGAGGATAATGGAATTGTTCAGTAAAGAAAGATAAAAGTAAATAAAGAAAATTAATTCTAGAGCTAATCTTCTCAATCCGTTTTATTCATTCCCATCAATTGATGCAGCCAACACCAACCAAAGAAGCTTTCAATTAATGCTATCCATCCAATTATTGCAATGAACACATTTACTAGTGCAGCGCTATAATCAGGCGTCCATGACCCAAGCCACCAGAAAGCTAATGCAAATCTCAATATTCTATCAAATTTACCTAAGTTTTGTTTCATATTCTCACTTCAATTTTAAAATTTTGTTGCGTTAACAGATCTAAATTATGGAAATGTAAACGTGCCAACTTCTGTTTCTGCGCTTAATTTCTCATTAGAGCTGTTGATAATAAAAGAATATTCTCCCTCTGATAATTCAGAAATCATTACTGAATGTTCGACAACAACAGCTTCATCATATTGCTGTTGATCTAATGCTTCTCCATAGCCATAAATCACAAGGCTGTCTGATGCAATGTTTGTCTTCCATGATATCTTTTTTTCTGCATCGATTGTTTCTAATGCAATATTGCTGATAATTATTTTCTCTTCCATTTTAGGTTCAGGTTTTAATTCAGGCATCTGTTTGTATACTGATGGAATATCTGTCTTAGCAGCATCTGTCTTATTCTCATAAACAACAGTAAAATCGTTGATAGGAATTTGTTCTGTAATCCCATTTTCAAGATTTTCTTGCTTCTTTTTCTTATATGCATCGATCTCTAATAAACCATAACATAAATTCTTGTATTCAGCATCAACAATTTCATCACAGGCAAATTCATTATTATTTGTTGCAAAATACATATAGCAGGAATCTCTTTCTTTTTCTGTCTGAATATCTATGCAATATGTTAAACTTCCGCTTATTTTTGCAACCTCGTACAAACAATCTTCTGCTGTTGTTTTGCTGATTATCTGCACACAAAGATTATATGCATCTTGTGGTGATGCTGCAGCAGATTTTTCTGCTTGTGATTTAAGTTGATAATCTTTTTGTATCTCAATGTAACTTTGTTTTGGTTGTATTTCTTCAGGTTCTTTTGTTTCAGTTTGTTGTGGTGTTTTTACTGGCTCGTTATTATCTTTTGTTTCAGCAGGTATTTCTTCAGTAATGATTTTACTTTCCTTTTCGCATTTCTCTGCGCAAATTCCACCGCAATCAACATCTTGTTCATCTTGATTCCTTATGCCATCAAAACAATTTTCTTCAGTTGATTTCATAATTACTCTTACATTTTTAGAATATTCTTGCGCATCTTTTCCAGAACTCATTTTTATAACTAGTTTATAGTTTCCAACAGCAAAATCTGGTGGAATTGTATAACTTTGCTGTCCACTAAAATCATCTTCTTTATTGATTATTTGTTTCCATGAAGCTGCAGCTTTATTTGTTTGCTTATCAGCTATTTTAAATTCCAATGTAATTGTTTCTTTTCTCAGCTTAGGGATACTATTTAGATTATAATGCAATATTCCACCTTGCTGCACAATACTTTCTTTTACAGAAAATGTGAATATTGCAGCTGCTTTAGTTTTATCTTCTTTTAATGTTTCGTTTGGAATCATTTTGTAAATAAGAAGACCAATTAAGAATAACACCATTATTACTGCAAACAGAATAATAAAGATCTTCATGAATTTTCTTTGTCTTTCTTGTTTTGTAAATTGCCATAATGCTGCATCTGCTTCTTGTTGAGAATAATATTTTAGAAGATATCCCCTAATTTCTTGAATATCATACCCCTTTTGAGATAATTGTTTTATATATTGTGTAAGTCGCTGATCAGTCATTCTATTTTCTCTGGAAGATTACTTATATAAATATTACTAATATTTGCAAGTTCACTTCGTTCATACAGCAAATATTATAATTTAGTGTGTTTATACAATTCGAAGATACAAATGTTTATATATATGTACCTATAAGGTATTCTACGGGTATAGGATTTATGTAGTTATATAACTAGGGGTTAGAACAATGGAATTTACACAAAATACAATGAATGCAGCAGATGCTACAAGAAAAACAAAAGAAGAATATGTTGTTGTATTAGATTATCTTCCCAATGGTTATCCTCTTGATAATACACCTTCCCATAAAAAGACACCTATTGCGCAGGCAATTGGAAGACAATATTTCACATTATTAGAATTAGTGCCAAGAAGAGAAGTATTTCTAAGGCCTTTATCTGAGATTTATATTGGTGAAGGTAAAAGAGACGAAATTCACCATATTATTGGAAAATTAAACATCAATAAGCTGACAGGAACTGCTAGAAAAGAATTAGATTATGTTATAAAAGATATTGTAACTAAGAATTCAAAAAGATTTATTGAGTTTTTTAATAAAGCGCAGCCATTATCAACAAGAATGCATCAACTAGAATTATTGCCTGGTCTTGGTAAAAAGCATATGTGGGAAATAATCGAACAGAGAAAGGATGCTCCATTTGCAAGTTTTGAAGATATAAAAGCAAGAGTTAAATTAATCCCAGATCCTGAAAAGATAGTTGTTAAAAGGATCTTATCAGAAATGGAAGGTAATGAGAAATATAGGTTGTTTGTTGAATAGTATAACTGGCGTCAATTGTATTCGTAAATTACTTGACGCCAGTTATACTATTCAACTAGAAAATCTGGATTAAATATAATGGTATCTCCTTGTTTGGTAATATTATTTTCTCCCTGTGTAAGATTTCCTGTAACATTAAATGGTAATATTTTTACATATTCGTGTTCATTCAATGTGATTACTAAACTCATATTATTTTCTATGCTTATTTGATAATCTTCACTGCCAATTGTTTGAGGAAGATTAAAAGTTCTATAATAACCCTCACCAACTGTTTTTGCAAGTTTTAATTCTTGGATAATATAATCTTGTATTGATTGCAATTGTTGAAATTCATGTTCTAGTTTAACATCATGCAATTGGCTGCTTAATGCGCCCATCATTCCAATAAAAAGAATAAATAGAAAGCTAAACATGAAAATAAATTCTAATGCAGTCTGCGCTCGCTTCTTTTTATTCCATTGTTTCTCATTTCCGAACATAATCTTTATTATTTTAACCATTTAATCAACTTATTTAACATATTATCCAATTAATATTTTAGTCTATTTATCTAATCAATCTTTTGGTTCAATATATGCTATTGTTACATAATTGCCATTATTTTGTATTTTAAACTTTTTCTTGCCGCTTGCATATGCATTTTCTGGAAACTTGCCTACACCTTTGTCATCATTGATTATTGTGCCATCTTTATCATTTTTTGCTGCAGCTATTGGTATTTTTGAAACATATGACTTGCTAATATCGCCTGGCAGGTCAAGTTCAAAAGCAATCTCATAAAAATTATTTTCAGAGATTGAATTAATCGCCATGCTTTTAATTCTTTCAGGGAATTTATATTCAACAACAATAGCAGAGCCATTTCCATAGTAAAACATTGATTGTGTTTGTTCTATCATTGAAGTTCCAATCTGTTTTATCTGAGTCTCAACAATCTCTTTGCTTGATTCTACTACAAAATTAGAGAATAATGACATCGATGGTAATAAGAGAAGCATAGCTAAGCTCATTAACAAAATTAATTCTAAAGCAATCTGTGATTTTTTTTTCTTGCAAAGCAAGAAAAAAAGATTAAATGCTTTTTCTCTCATTTTCATTTCATATGCCCCATATACGATTCTACGATTCCGAACTGATAAAATAATGCATCTTTCGCAAAAGATGAATTATTTTATGAACTCATCAATAATTGCTGGCAGCCATCCTTCTTTGATAAGATTTTGCCTTGTTTTAAATTTACTTATATTATTTTGTCTGCAAAAAGCAATATATTTATGCAATACAGCATAATCAAATGTTGGCTTTGGCGCTTTGAATATATCTGCGGCTGCATCTTTTTTAAGCATTGCTCCTTTATATGCGTATTTTGATTTTGAAAGTCTTTTTGTAATAATATTTGCAGCAACAATTGCAATAATCACTGTCATAATTATAAATATAATTATTACAGTATTCTTGGTTGAAACTGTTTTTTCTTCATATACTTTTATAGATTCTTCTTTCAAAAGAGCTTCAAATTCTGCTTGTTTTGAAAGAAATCTGCCAATATCAAAATAACTTGTTTCATGACCTTCTTTTATTCTTTGAATCAGCTCATCAAGTGTTAGCGCAACTGTATTTTCTTGATAATAATATTGATCTTTAACAGCATATTGCAGTTCTGTCGTAAAACTGAAAGACGCAGAAGCATCATCTGTCAGATTTTCTAATGGAAACAAGAGTAATTGACCTGCTGGTCTTTTCTCTGTTATCCTTGCTGCTTCATTTGCATCATAGTTAGAAATAACCGAATGCATTTGTCCATATTTATCAGTAAATGTTGTTTTTATGCGTAATCTCTGCACTTGTTTAAGAAAATTTTTAATATCAATCCTTGCAAACACAAAACCAACAGTTGAATCATTTGAAAATTTATAATATAAATAATCAATTGCATAAATCTTGTCAAACTCACCTGGATTAATACTGATAGTCTTAGTTTTGCTAAAACTTATTTGCTCATTTCCGCTTGTATTATAAACACCTGAAAACAAGGCAGTAAACTGTTTTTTTTTATCTGCAAATGGCAATTGTATTGTTTGATCAGCAAGCAATATCTCATTTTTATCTGGCAGAGTTAAATAAGATATATTTTTCTCAAAAAAGTCAATGGTAAAATTAGACAGCAGCGAAAAGAACGATAAAGCATCTGGATTATTGAATGTAATTCTATAGTTCAGTTTATCATTGCTTATATATTCATTTCCTGTATCGTCTTTATTGAACTGAATAACTGGTTCTAATCTAGCAACATCAAAAGTAATCGCTTTGTTATAATCATTTTTAAGATCAAATTTTCCAAGAGGAGTATTAAATCTGATTGAGAAATTTGCATTAAATCTTTTGTCAGCTTTTACGCTAAACAAGAATTCTTTTGATTCATCATTATTAATCTTTCCTGTCCATAATAATGTATTATTTTCCTTGATAAGATTTTTATCTTTTGATAAGACTTGCAATTCTTCTGGAATGACTAATGCAAAGTCCTGCACAACTGCAGCTGAGTTATAAATGTTAGTTAGCACTAATTTATAATTAACAATTGTTCCAATCTTAAAGTATTCAAGTTCTTCTGTTAATTCTGCGTTTATTGCAGTATCAGTTGTATTAATTTTTTGTTCAGGCTGCTTTGCATTAATAAATTCAATTTGTGCTTTTACTATATTCTTAGTTCTAATGATATCCTTCTCACTAAACAATTCTAATTGCAATCCAGCTTCCTCATACATAATTTTTGCAGGCATTAATTCTAATTGGTTATTAATTCCAGAAGTTACAGGTATTGCATAATAAACAAGAGTTATTTGTTCTTTTGGCTGGAGATCTCCCTGCCATCTAATAAAAGAAACATCTGTAATATTGACAATTTCTTCTTTATTGATATTGTTGTTATTATTACCACCACTATTAGCGCGCGTTATTTTGTAGAAAGTATTGCTGATAAACTTATCTTCTTCAAATTCTTGAGAAAAGATTACATTTTTCACAACACTATTGCCATTATTTTGTATCAATACCATAACTTCTGCGTTATTTCCAAGATAGACTTCTTTTGTTTTAAGCGTTCTTTCAATATATGTAGATGCTTGATATGTATCAACAATTAAGTGATATCTTCCAGAAGTAACATCTACGAATTTAAAGATTTTATTATCTAATGTTCTTGAATCACCTTGTGGAATTAAAAGAGCGCCATATTTTGAATCTAATTGCAATTCATTTCTTTCAGTATCATGTGAAACTTTAAACTGAATTCCTAAGATAGTTATATCTTGTCCATCTGAAAGATAATCGTCATATAACTGCGCTTGCGCTAATGAGGGTAATGCTAGTAAAATAAGAGAAAATAGCATTATTATGGTTGTTTTCTTCATCGTATGATCACCCAATGACCACCTTTATCTGCTCCAATTCTGTTTATTCTTTTTTCTTCTTTTAATTTTGATAGTTGCATCTCTACAGCTCTAGACGATATTTCTAGTTTTATCCCTATTTCTTTAGCGCTAAGAAAAGGATTCAATTTAATTAATGCAATAATCTTCTCCGAAGTTTTCTCCGAAGTTATTTGTTCAACAAAATAAGAATGTCTCTTGAATAAAATAGAAAAGAATAAACCAAATTCAAATTCTGGTTCAGAAATTCCTGCTTTTAGAGATTGTGTCTTTATTCTTTGTATTCCTGTTCCTGCTTTCTCAATTTTATCCATTCTGTAAAACAGATCAGCAATTAATTCATTACGTCTTATTGAATGTTTGCCAAAATTATCTTTTGTAAGACCTTTTGCTAATGAACCAGGATTTGCTATTATTATTTTATCATCAATACCGCCTTTAATATTAGAAAATGCAATAATATCCTCATCTATTCTCGGAGAATATTTTTCTTTAAACTCCAACGTAAGATTTTCTTTCTCGCATAATAATAGTTTTAATTGTTGAGAATCAATCATATTATTCCTCTTTTACTTTTTTATTATCAGTTGTATTATCTCTTTTTCAAATTCTTTTGCATCTGCCAATATTTCCTCTGCATCTTTCTTTGAGATCAAATCTGGTGATTTATAACGTGCTGTTTCTCTTTTTGTTTGAGCGTTCTTCAGATCTTCAATTATCTTTTTTTTAAGTAGAACCCTGTCATAAATAGCAAATAGTTTTTTGATATCTTTTCCTTTGCTGCAGTATAAATATTCTAAAGTAAGACGTGTCGTGTAATGTGTTGCACACTTAAATCCTTCTTTTGCAATTGCTGCAGTTGCTAAATCATACATGCCATAATAAGCAATTTCAATCACCCAATCATAAAAAGCAGTATTTGAGTTTAAGAAATATTTAACTTTCAATTGTTTAAACATTTGCTGGGACTCTTTCTCAAAATATTCAATATTAGAGAATTTGTAGGTAAATTCAGCAAATTTAATAGATTTTCTTCCTCTTTCCATGAATACAGAGAATAATTGTTTCATAGAATTATCAAGTAGGATAGTATCAACTAATTGTTTATTTTTATTCTCAAATATTTCTTCAAACCGTTTTATTATGATATCTTCGTTTGTCATAGTATATCCTCGTCAATTAACTTCCAATAGTTAGATTGGTTTTTGATAATGATATGATTCTTATAAGATTCTGTTACAATATCAATCTTATTTTCTTGTAATCCTTGTTTATAATCATCTGTTTCTATAATAATAGTTTGTACTTTAATTGGAGCAAATGGTTCAATATCAGTAATTACTGCTGTAATTAGTTCTTTTGTCTTTTTAATTATTGTCTTTCTCATTTCATCTGTATATAATGCATGCGGTTTTGCAATCAAGAATAATAAATCTAAATCACTATTCAATCTTTGTTTTCCTTTTGCATAAGAACCAAAGATAAGAATACTATATACTTCATGAATCTGTTTAAAATACTTCAATAACTGCATAAGATATTCTTTCAATTCAGGTGATAATTGGTTGATAAATTTATCTTTCTTATTGATTTCCAGCAAAATTATCATTGCAATTGTTTCATCATTCTGCAGGTCAAGTGTTATTTGTTTTGTTCTTCCTATACTTTTTGACTTGAGAATCTTTAGTTTAAGCAATTGATTACAGTACCTGAAGATGGAAGCACGGCTATGCTTAGATTTAGTGCTGACAATTTCTGAAGCTATTTCTTCTATTGAATATAATTTCTTAATATTTGTTGATAATAACCCAATTATTGAGTATTCTATGCTCTCCATAAATAATCCCCATCTGACCGATAATCTCATTTTTGAGATAATAGTCTCAATAAAGAGATTATACTATAAAAATGTTATGTTTTTAAATTATCATTCATTTCATGATACTTAATTTTCACGAGAAACCATGTTAAAAATCAATAAAATAACTTACAGCAGGTAAATGATTTAAAAAAGAAGAAAAATAAAAAAATAAATTTATGGTTTTGCAGGAGCTGCTCCTTCTTGTATTCCTGTGAATAGTTCACCTGATATTGTCTTTGCAAACTTTTGACTGCTCGTAGCAGGATACCATTTGAACTCAACACCAATTTTTACTTTATCTCCTGGAGTTAATAAAGCACTTGCTCCAATACAATCGGCAATTAATTCTTTTGACTCACCATCTTTCCAAACAAATTTTGTTGTTTCTCCTTCTTTTGGTGCATCTTTCTGAATCTCATCAGCGCCTAGTTTAAAAGTGCATTCTGGAAATCCTTCAATATCTGAAGTAACTATTGCACCATAAACTCTGATGCTTGTACCAAACTGATTTGTTAATTTTACAATAATTGTGTTAGCATCTGCTGCGTTAATGACAAACTCTCCTTTTTTACAGCTTAATTCTGTACCGAAATTACATCTATCTGGCAGGAATTTTGTAGGATTTAATACTCCGAAATATGCTAATGCACCAATCATAATTAAAATAACTAAGAATGCCCATCCATAGGTCATTAAGAACTCTAATGCGCCCTGCGCTTTTTTATTTTTATATCTCATTATTAATCCCTCCTTTTTTATACTGAATATGCATTATTATGCATTATTATTAACTTTTCTAAACTCTTTTATTTACTGCTTTATAAATATTACGAAATGGATCCTAAATAATTCTTTACTTTTTCTTTGACAGTTCCTGCAAGAACTCTATCATCAACCTAAGACCATAACCAGTTGCGCCTTTTTGTGTGTAAGCGCTGCCTTTGGTTGTCCATACTGGACCTGCTATATCAATATGCATCCATTTGCAGTCTCCTACGAATTCTGACAAGAATAAGCCAGCTGTAATTGAACCTGCTTCTCCTTTACCAGCGCCAATATTTTTTAGATCTGCAATGTCTGATTTAATATCATCTCTGTATTCTTCTAACAAAGGAAGTTCCCACACTTTTTCGTTTGTTTCTTTGCTTGCTTTTGTTATAGCTTGCTTTAATGTATCATCTTTTGACATTATTGCGCTGCACAAGCTTCCGAGAGCAACAACGCATGCTCCTGTAAGTGTTGCTAAATCTATGATGTAATCTGGTTTGCAGGTTGCAGCATAATGCAATGCATCTGACAAGATTAATCTTCCTTCTGCATCAGTATTGCCTATTTCAATTGATTTACCTGACATACCAACAATTACATCGCCTGGTTTTATTGCACTGCCAGATGGCATGTTCTCAACACAAGGAGCTAATGCAATCAGTTTAACTGGCAATTTTAATTCTGCTGCTGTTTTGATTGTTGCTAAAACAACTGCAGCTCCTGACATATCATCTTTCATTGTTTCAAGGTAGCCTGTTGGTTTGAGATTAATACCACCAGAATCATATGTAACACCCTTGCCGATAATTACAACAGTTTTTGTATATTTTGGAGGCGTGTATTCTGCGATAATTAATTTTGGTTCATTTACACTGCCTTGACAAACTCCAAGAATGCAGTTCATCTTGTTTTTTTCTAACAATTTTTTGTCGAAGATAGTTAATCTTGTATATGGTTTGTTGGATAACTCTTTTTTTGCTGTTTGCGCTATGAAATCTGGGGTAACAATACTTGGAGGACCATTGATTAAATCTCTGACTAAGTTGACGTTATTTACTATTGCTGTAACTGTTGCAATTGATTGCTGTGATCTCTGAAGATCAATATCATTGAAAGTTATCAATTGCATTGAAACTATTTTTTGCTTCTTCTTTTCTTTCTCCTTTTCCTCTTTTTTTGTCTTGAACTGATCATAATCATATGCAGCTAAGAGAAAACCTTCTGTTAGCGCTCTTGCAACTTTTTCTATTGCTGCTTCGTCTGTATCTTTGAGTTTTTTCGCTGTGATAAGCGGAAGAGCAACTGATTGCGCATCTTTCTCTGCAAAATATGAAAAAGATTTTCCACCCAATTGACGTAGTTTTTCAAGAGAAAGTTCTTCTTTTTTTCCCAATCCTACAACTGCAATCAGCTTTGCTTTTGTCTTTTTGTTTGTGTAAAATAATGTAAATGTGTTGTCTTCCCTTAAAAATTTGTTTTCATCTAATGTTTGTGAGATTTGCTTGCTCATTAGAATATCATAGTCTTGAAATAATGGATCATCTTTTTCATCTGAAAATACTGGAAGAACTATTGCTTCAACATCATGGTTTTTTATATATTTCTTTGCTGTTGCTGTTGGTTTTTGCATTGGGAACACCTCGAATATGTTTTTTTAGAGATTAAACAGAGATATGTTTAAATAGTTATCTCTCAGCTTTCTTCCATAATTCTTCAAAGTGTTTTTTGTATGCTGCGATAGTTTCTTTGTTTTTATTGACAATCACTTTGAAATCTTTCTCTGTATAGATAAAGGTTGCAATCATATGGTCTGATAAAGTGATGCATGCTGGACCACAGATATCTTTCGGAAGAAAACGAACATGAAACTTTTGCCATTGTTTCATTCTTTTTCTGAAATAGTTTTTTGAGTTTTTATCTGGGTAAGAAATAAGTCTTGCTGTTAGATCTTTTTTTAGCCGTATCTTATGCCAATCATCACTCATTCTTGTTCCATACACTTTTGCTAATGCTTCTGAATAACCAATGCCAATATAATATGTTGGAGAACCTTGAATTAATTCAAAATATGCTTTTATGATACCATCAACACCTGAATAAATCTTAATTTCTCTTTGCCAGACTGCATTGAAAAAATTAAGAGTGTCTTTTGCAATCTCTTGACTTTCTATGTGGATAGCAATTGGCAATGTTGACCAAAGCGCAATAATAACATTATTGCCAAATGTAAATGTTGTGATGGAAGATCTTTCTTCTGCTGTGAGCAAGTCAATCTCTGCTAATTCTAATGAAATATCCTCATTAGAGAGTATTTTAGTTTTGATGTTTTCTTTGACTCTCCGCACATTCCAAATTGTATAATATTCTTCCATTACTTTTTCGAAGTTTTTCAATGAACCATGAATGTAAACTTGTTGTTTTTTGTTTAGAATAAGATTTAATGCAGAACGTATACCATTTTTTGAAGAAAATATCTTTACTTCTGACTTTTGTTCTCTTGGTTGCTTTAATTTCTCAAGCTCTGGAAGAACAGTTTTTACTTGCTCTAATTTTTCATTAAGAATTGCAACTAATTGTGATGGTTCTGCTGCTTTGAAATATTTCTTATTATCTTTGATTACAAAGCTGATAAGTCCAGTATCTAAGAGCTTTTTGATTCTGTCATAAGTAAATGTTCTGTTTGTATTTGTTTTAATTGACAATTCGCTTGCAGTTGCCTCGCCTAGATTTAAGAGCATCAGATAGAGTTTGACTTCTGCTTCTGTTAATCCAAATGATTGCAAGACTTGCTGTTTGTCCATGAAATTACTTTGTAATTTCTTTTTTTATAAATATGTTGTTTTTTTTAGGACAACATCCATTATAGAGTTTTATAAAACATATCCAATTGTGCACACACTGTGTGCACAATTAAGCTGGAGCCATTATTGTTTACTTATAAAACTAAAAAATAAAGAAGAACGCTTATTTTATGAAGACCAGACAATTCTTAATTCTTGGTCTACAAGAGAACTTGAAAAGAAGATTAAATCTAAAGAATTCAAAAACAAAAGAGATAAGCATAATAAAACTGTATTACTAGAATATTTCTCTGGTCCTTTGACAATCTTTAAAGAAGAATATAATTGGAATTTTCTTCAACTCGATAAAGAACATAACGAAAAACAATTGGAGGAAGCATTGCTTAATAATATTCCAAAGATTTTGTTGGAGTTTGGCAATGGATTCTCATTTATTGGTAAACAACAAAAACTAATTATTTCAGGACAATGGCATAAAGTAGATTTACTCTTTTACCATAGATTTCTAAAATGTATTATTGTAGTTGAACTGAAAACTGAAAAATTTAAGCCTGAATTTGTCGGTCAAGTTAATAAATATTTGACTTATTTTAGAGAAAACAAATTGCAGCATGAAAATGATCCAATTGGCTTAATTATCTGCAAAGAGAAAGATAGTGAAGAAGTACATTATGCATTAGGCAGGCTCAAAGAAGAGATTTTTGTTGCAAAATACAGATTATACTTGCCTAAAGAAGAAGATATAAAGAAGAGGCTGCGGTAGAAATTAATTTACATCTCTTGATTTCTAGTTGTCGTTTTATCATAAGACAACATAGATTAATATAGTTAAAGCTACTATGCAGTAGTTATTCAGAAACTATGAAGGTGTAAATTATGAGTTTAGATGAAGAATTACAACAATTTATTCAAAAAAAACCAGAGATTGAATATTTGAAACGACAATATCTGCAAATAGCAGATAAATTAATTGGTAACTTTGCAGATGCGCCAAAGCAATTCCAATTTTCAGATGGAACTGTTGTGTCTTGGCCATTGCTGCAGGAACCTTTGGCAATTTCCCTCTATGCTCGCGCTCCAAGCTATGGACGATTGCCGTATGGAACATTCATGTTTCTTCCTGAACATGATGAACGAATATGGTTTCTGAGAGGAGTGAATGTTGCTGTTGCTCAACGAGAGATTGGAAGCAAAGAGGATCTGAAATGGCGCAATTATAGCAGAGGAGAGTTCGTAGCTGTAATTGGAGGAATGGAATTGCATTACTCTGTAAAAGCGAATGAAAATCATCGGACAATCAAAGGCGCATTATATTTTTGTGAGTTTTTCAAGAAAAGTGTGGAAGAGATATAATAATTTTTGGTGGATATTATGTTGGGGAAAGAACGTTTAGAATTATATCAGAAATTAGAAGAAAGAATAGGCAATACTCCTTTAGTCTTGTATCCTGGAAAAGTTCTGAATGGCAACGAAATATGGATTAAAAAAGAATGTGACAATCCATTTGGAAGCCATTATGATAGAGTTTATTTAGCATTGTTTAGACAATTTGAGGAATTTGGCGATCATAAGGGAAGAACAATAACACAAGGAGATAAGGTATTGGAGACTACTTCTGGAACTGCTGGTGTTTCGTTTGGCGGCATTGGAAAACTGCTTGGCTATGAATGCCATGTTGCAATTCCAGAGGGTGTTGATAAAAGAATTATTGAATTGAATCAGCAATTAAATAAAACTGTTTACTTTACTCCTGAGAAAGATTATGTTGCAGGATTTCCTGCATTTGTTAAAGCTTTTTTAGAGCTGCATCATAATAAATTTAAGTTCTTAAATCATTCAATGGGATCAAGACATGGTGTTGCATTCAATGAGAATTCTGTAACACTCTATGCACTGAGCAAGATTGCTGTTGAACTTCTGCAACAAGTCCATGTTGATTATTTTATTCCTGCAGTTGGCAATGGCTCAAGTATTCTTGGACCAGGAAGAGTGTTTAAAGCAAATAGAGACTATGGAACAACAATTGTTGCATTTGAATCATTCCAGTCTGCTGTTGCGTATGACTTGTTATATCCAGGAAAATATCAGCAAATATTTGAGATAAAACCAGGAAGTTTGCCTCGACACAAAATGCGAGGAACAAGTTACCAAGGAATTGATTTTCCGCATATTCAGAAGGTTATTGATGAAGGAATTGTTGATGATTCTTTTTTAGTAAGTGAAAAAGCGCTTGATGAAGCATACTTAAGAGAGTTTTGTGATAAAGGCCATAATTGCTTTGCAATTAATTCACCTGCAAAACTCTCCTCATCAGGCAATCCGGACATAAGAAATTGCATAATAAATGTAGTGCAGCAAATGCCGCATTGGGATGATCCATTATTTGACGGAACTGATTATGGCAGGTCAACACGAGGAGGGATTGCTGTTGCTTTGGAATTAGCAAAGACCGTTTGTGAAAAGAATTTTGTTGTTTTGCAATATGATACTATTGAGAGATATGATGAAGCAATAAGATAATCAACTAACAATATTTATATAGAAGCATTCTCCTATTGATAATAATGAACATCACAAAAATCAAACAAAGATTACTAGCACTTGACACGAAGAAAGCAATTCAATTCATTGTGCTTTTTGGGAGTGTTGCAACTGGAAAGAATAATAAGCTTTCTGATATTGATATTGCTATATATTATGATGATAATAAAAAAGAACGATTTGCTTTTCGAATGAAAGCTTTAGGAGAGTTCTCTGATAAAGTTGACCTTGAAGCATTTGAAAAAGAAGTAAAAAAATTCTCCTCAGCAGGCAATCCGGACAATAAGGAATTAATAACATAAAGAACTTTGCAAAGTTCTCTCAAGGCTCTTCTGGCACAATTATCCAAACAATGATATATGCAATAATCCCTAATCCCATAGAAAGCAAAGTAAATATTACCCAGATTAAACGAACAAGAACTGGATCAACTTCAAAATAATTTGCTATTCCGACGCATACACCGCCAAGAACTTTGTCAGATCTGCTGCGGCATAATCGCTTGATTTGCTTCTGTGTTTGTTTAACCATCATTAATCATTTCCACTCTGCAATGCGAGAATGTCTTGTGTTGTTAACTTTTTTCCAGATTTAAATTTCATTTCTGCTTCTTTTTTCTTTTCTTCTAATGTTCTTTCTATCTGTTCTTCTCTTTCTTTTTTTGATTCTTGACGTTTTTTCTTAATCTCTTCATTTTGCATATCTAACTGACCATATAACTTGTTCATTTCAGGAAACTTCTCTTTTAGTTTTGCATTTACTTCGCCAAAATGCATCTTTGCAACATTATACTTCATAAAAAGATCTTCTTCTTCTTTTTTTAATTCATCAACTTGTTTAACAAGACCCATCATCTCTTCATGCTTCTTTTGAGATTCTTGGGCAATTTGCTGAATCTTTTGGTGAATAGAATCTGCTTCTTTCCTGAATTCTGTTAATTCTTTTCCAATTGGATTAAGCTTGTTGTACACATCAGTTAATTCTTTTGATTGAGATAACTCTTTCTCTAAGGCATGAACTTCTTTCATTAACTGTTTTTCCTTATCAAAAGGCATTACTTCTGTTTCTACTTTATATTGTATTGCTTTAATCTGTTTCTTGATATCATTGTAATTCTGAGTGATATTATTCTTTTTTCGAATATCATCTGCTTCTTTCTTGAGAATTCTCATTTCTTCTGTTTTTTTCTTGATAGAATCAATTAATTGCTGCTTTTTTAATTTTAACTCCTTGACATGTGTTGTTAATTCATCTCTTTTTGTTTTGTTTTCTTTTATGGATATAATTATCTTAGAAATCTCCTGATGTAAAGCTTCCTTTTGAGAATAAAAACTTTCCTTTTGTTCGTCAATCTGATTTAATTGCGCTTTTATTTCAGAAGTTTCCTTTTTTAAGGAATGCAATTGTTCAGATAATACTTTCTTGTCTGTTTGATCCAAAGATTTCACCTAAAAAAATTTCATTCAAAAAATGAAATTTTCAATCATCTAAATAAAAATAAAAAAACAAAGATAAGTTAAAAATATTTAAAATTGTGAAAATTCTATTTTCACAATTTTATCCGAATAATGCTCCTAAGCCAGCTGCAGCGTCTTCTTCGTCTTTCTTTTCTTCTTTCTTTTCTGCTTTCTTCTCTTCTTTCTTTTCTTCATGGCTTGGCGTTGCTGCTACTGCTACTTGCGCAACTGCTGCTTTTTGTATTGCTTCATCGATGTTTACACCATCTAATGCAGCAACTAATGCACGCACACGAGTATCATCAGGCGCAACACCTGCTGATTCAAGCACTTTTTTAACATTATGTTCATCAACTTTTTTTCCAGCTTTGTGGATTAACATTGCAGCGTATATATATTCCATTGTTCATTCCTCCTGTATATTATACTTTTATTGTAGACTGTAATCCTTGCGCATTTCTTTGCGCGCTTTGGATTAATGTTATGATTGTATCTTTTGATGCATAGCCGATTTCAACTGCCAAGTTAATTGAATATCCGCTTGCAAGTGTGATATTATCAATGAATTGTTTTTCATCAACAGCTAGTACGTCTTTTTTGTAGATTAAACCATTTTCATAAACAGCTACTACATTTAATCCTATTTCCATAGGTTCAACGCCTAATCTACCTAAAATACTTGCAACATTTGCTTTAATAACTTGACCTTCTTTTACTACAACTGAATCTTGTTTGATTATAACTTTTCCAGCATCAATTCCTGCTTTGATTCCAACAGCGCCAAGCTCTCCAATGATTGGACCTGGAGCAAAGTTTGTTGAACCTGCTTTTACAATAATATCTTTTGGAGCAGTCTGTCCTGCTTTTGCTGGAGCATTTGATTTGCTTTTTTCTAATTTTTTATATAATGAAAAAGGATTTTCATTTGTGAATAATAATGCAGGCATTCCTTTTAATTCTGCAATTAATTTCTCAACGCCTTCTTTTGACTTTTTTGATTCTTCTAATGCAATATTGAATAATCTTCGTTTGGTAACTTTAATTGCAACACCATCACGCAAAGAAGCACGCATTAACTGCAACTGCCTTGTTGGCAAATTTTCAAGATTTAATGCTGCAACTACCTTGTACTTGCTAATCAAATCTTTTACTTCTCTCACTGCTTCGTGTTTATCCTTTGGAACTGCTTTTGCTCGTATTGCCATTGTACATCAATTTTCTGATTATATTATTTTGATCATATTGTTCTCTTATCTATAATATTCTATATGAATGCCCCATTGTTAATTTCATGAAAACTGATTTGATATTGTTTTCATGCAATGGTAATGCATTCACTAATGTATTGTAAATATTGAAATAATTATCAAGTAATTTACTATCGTCCATATCTTCTGAACCAATAGGAACTTGTATTGCTAATGAAGTCTTTGCTTTTACTCTGATTGTTTTTTGCAATTTATCATAAACTGGTTTTAATTGCAATTTTGGAGGAACTACACATCCTGCTTTTGGATTTGGCATTTTTCCTCGCGGACCTAATACACGTCCAAATGCGCTTGCAACTTTTGCCATGATATTTGCCTGAGCTACAAAGAAATCAAATTCTTCTGAAAGTTTTTTCTGAGCTTTTTTATCAGCAGCATATTTATCAAATTGGTCTGCTTCAATTGTTTTATCAAATACTTTAGCTGCTTCGTCTTTTAATTCAGGACCTACTAAAGCACATATCTTATTTAATTTACCTTTACCATTTTGTAAATTGACGAAGAATTCTACTTGATGTTCTGGTTTTTTTAAATCAAGACTTTGCAGATTAATTATTAAATCTACAGATTGCTTAAAATTTCTTTTAGCTTGATCTTTTCGAATATCTTTTAATGCTTGTATAATGAGTTCTTTTTCCATATTGCTCCCCTACTATATTATTATATATAGTTCTTGGGTAATAGACTATGAGAAAAAGAGGTTGTTTATAAATGTTATTAATTTTCTTTTTCGCTTCGCTCAAAATAAAAATTAATTCATTTCAATCAAATAATTTGGTCGCCGATTCTAACAAAGTAATTTTGTTTTTTCTTGAGTGATTAATAACATCAGTTAGTTTATTTCCAACTATTATAGACTTTCTCCTAGCTTCTATTATAGTTCCTCCGCTACGTTCAACTAACGCTTGTAGAAATCCTCCACAATTCAAAACAAAATCTGGAACATAAGTAATCCCTAAATCATTTAGCTCCTTATCTAATAATTCATTCTCCAGAATATTATTTGCTCCACCTGCTATTATTTTGCATTTTAATTCTTTGATATTATTAGAATTTATTACAGAACCAAAAGCGCATGGCGAGAAAATATCAACTTTTTCTAATAATATTTTTTCAGGTGGTATAATACATATTCCTAATCTTTCAGCTTCATCACATTTATCTTTATCAGTATCCGACGCTACAATTTCGCAGCCAAGAACAACCAATCTTTTTGCTAATGCCATTCCTACAGAACCTAATCCCTGAATTGAAATTTTGCATTTTTCTAATTCTTTGTTTAGTAATTTTTCTGAAATAAGTCTGAAACAATGCACCATCCCCTCAGCAGTGTTTTCTCCTGTACTTCCTAAACCGCCAATATTATGAGATAAGCTGTCAATAAATTTAGTTCTGGAAGCAATTACCTCAGCTTCATTTAGATTAAATCCCAAATCTATGGCAGTCCTAAATAGTCCATTTTGTAGTTGAATAAAATCCCCAACAGATTCTAGAAATTCTTTTGTTTTTGATTTATTAGCAAGTACTATAGCCTTAGCACCCCCATCATTAACTCCAAGAACATTGCATTTTCTTGTCATTGCCCTAGCTAGTTTAATACAATCTTTTAGTGCTTCATCCTCATCTATATGCGCAAATCTTGTTCCTCCGGAGACTATTGAATTCTCTGAATTTTCTTTAGGAACTGAATCAATAACGAAGATTGCAGACATTTCTGTATCTGGATTGTGATAGAATGTAATCTGCCTGCATTTCTCTTTCTTCATTAATTCTATAATTGATCTTGCTGGATTCATTTTCCATTCCTCTATCTATAGCTAAAGCAAATAACTTTTGAACATTACTTTCTTACTTTCCTTGTTACTATTAGTTCTAAGTCGTCTCGTTCATGAGCCTCATTAACAATTTTACGTAAATCCTTTTCTGTTTTTGTTAACGTTTGCTCATCTTCTGATTCAAATTCAACAGAAGTATAAGCTCTCATTGACACACCATAAGCTCCTATTCTCGCTGTTGGATTCTCTGTATTGTATCTGTTCAAATACGCGTAAACTGCACCAGTAATAACTTCACTTGTTTCACGCGACATAATCATTTTTCCATCAAATCTCTTAGACTTAGGATCAATGTAATTTCCTAAATCAACATCTAAAACAAACTTGTAGGGAATGAAACTAAAATCTCTCAATGCTCTTTGCAGACGTTCCGCAGATTCAATCTCAAATTTATAGGTAAACTCGACTCCCTCGTCATAATGTTCAAATTGTCCTTCATACCCATTCAAATGAAGCAATACTTGTTGCGAATCAAGTATACTTAGAGCTTCTATGCCATCTTTTGGGCTTGTTATTCTTCTAAGTGGTGTATATAAGTTCGCAAGGAAAACCAAACCTGATCCGTTCTCTTGTAATTCAACATTGAGATTAACTGAGCGATGTTTTAGTATAATCGAGTCATCCCATTTAATTTGTTCAAACCTGTGCGTTAGCGCTTCAGGCATTTCTTGATACATACTCGTTGCATTGTTACTCATTTTTTTTACCTCCGTTATATTTTTCTTCTTCCATGTAAAATTGACTTATCTTTTTTCCAAGTAATTCAAACTTATTAAGCACAAAGTCATCTTCGAGTCCTGTAGCTGCGAGAATTTGAACTCT
Organism: Candidatus Woesearchaeota archaeon; assembly: GCA_016219865.1. GTDB lineage: Archaea > Nanobdellota > Nanobdellia > Woesearchaeales > DSVV01 > JACRKF01. The sequence goes on from JACRKF010000032.1 coordinate 24,775, forward strand.
GCTTCCTAAATCAGCTAACAAATGACGGTCTCGTGAAGAGGTGCAAAGTGCAAGAGTGTATTTACCTTGAAGATGATCGATAACATTAACTCCCCCTCTTTCTCCACCAAATTGATCATAATCCAAATCAGTTACAACCAAGTCGTATGTCCCCTGTTCAGCTTCTCTGATTAATTCATCTACAGATTTAACTGTTCTTACCTGAATCTCAGCAGTATAGGGAACAACATTTCTTCCAGTGTACATATTGCCTTCGAGTTTTGTTCTGATAGGGTATGCTTCTTTATATTTAGCTGTCTCAGCCATAGAGCAAAACATAATATCTACTGCATCTTCTGCTCTTTCGTCGGCAAAACTATCATCTCCAATAACTATTCTTAGTTTTTCCATTTTCTTTATCTCCCCCCATTTTGTTCAGACGGGATAACTATTATTTGTTATGTGACAGTAACAACATAGCAGATATATAAATATTCATTCTCCAATTCTGGAGGATTAATCGAAAACTTTAAAAAGAACAATACTATTCTCTGGTCATGGACACTAAAATCCTCGAAGATATCGGGCTTTCCAATGCCGAGATTAAAGTCTATTTCACCCTCTTAGAATTAGGAACTACTACCGCAGGCCCAATACTGGAAAAAAGCGGATTACAAAACTCAGTCGTTCACATGACCTTAAACAAACTCATAGAGCGAGGTTTTGTAACTTTCGTCAAAGAGGGCAAGAGAAACCATTACCAAGCTACCAATCCCAAACATATTATTGATTTTATCAATGAAAAGAAAGAACGTTTTGAAACGATTTTGCCAGAACTATTATTAAAACAAAAACAAGCAAAAGTAAAACCTGAAATAATTACATTTAGAGGTATAAAAGGAATAAAAGAATTATTGTTAGAGTTGTTAGAAGCAGGCGGATCAGAACATCACACATTTGGCTCAGCAAAAGAATCCTTAATATTAGGAGACACTTTTTGGGTAAACTATCATAAAAAAAGAGCATTGAAGGGGATTACAGCAAAATTGCTGTTTAATGAATCGTTAAAACAATGGTGTGATGTTAATAAATATGCAAAAACTGAATATAAGTTTACTGAAAAAGGATTTGAACCATTAACTGAAACAATTATTCGAAATGATAAGATAGGTATTATCATCTGGACAGAGAAACCTATGGGGATTTTGATATGCAACAAAGCTGCTGCTGAATCATATGAGAAATTTTTTCAATTGTTATGGAGAAATGGAATTGAGTAAGAATTCTGCAATTCTGTAAAATTCTTTCAAATTAATTATTTTTTCCTAACATCTCCAAAAAATTCTTAGAAGATACAATATGTATTGAATTATATTTCTCTAAGACTAATAAATCGTCATCACCTGTAATAACATAATCTGCTTTTCCTTCTATTGCGCAAACAATAAACTTAGCATCCGCTGCATCCCTAATAAATATGGAGCTTTGTTCGAAAGCAGGAATCACAAATTCAGCAATTTCTAATAATGCTGTAATAAATTCTTCAACTTCTTGCTCTTCAAACCCTAATCGTTGCAATAGTAATACTCGTTTATATTCATCAAGTATCTCAGGTGACAATATTAATAGTAGTTCTTTATTCATTGTTTTTTGAAGAATATTATATTCATTTCCTCGCCATCCAAATGCAGAGATAATAATATTTGTATCAAGAACTATTCTTATCATAATGCACTTCCTTTATTATTCTCTTGACCATTCTTTCAGTTATACCTTTTTGTTTAAAGCGCTCACGAGTACGTTCTGCAATCTCCTCAAATAAACTTTTAGGTGATTTCTTTTTCTTAATCAGAATTAGGTTGTTATTATAGAAAAAGTCTAGATTATCTCCTTCTTTCAATTTTAGTTGTTCACGTATTTCATAAGGCAAGGTTATCTGGCATTGTCTTGTAATCTTGTACGTTCCTGCTGAATGCATAGTAATCACAATTACTAGTAATAGTAGTAATAGTATTTAAATGTTTTGTTTTTTATTTCACAACTATTATAAATAATAACTTCCAGAATAGCCTTATGAAAGAAAAACTAACTCATTTTGATCAAGATATCAAAGAAAAAGAATATTCATTGTATAACTCGTTTGTTATGTTTAAGAAAGTGACTATTGTTTTTATTGTTATTCTTGTGCTATCGTTGCTTGTTGTCAGCTATTATCTTTATTCCTTAAACAAACAAATGCAACAGAATTATCAATCATTATCAACATCAATAACTACAACTGCAGAAGATCTTACTACACAATTAACTGGAAAAATTAATACTGTTGATAATACATTAAAAACAGAGATAACTGATTTAAAAAAAGAGCAAGAGAAGAAATACGCAGCATTATCAACTGAGATTGTAACATCACAACAAGAAAGCGAAAAAAAGATATTTACATTGCAAGGTAAACTGCAGGAGGTTCAGAATAAAAGCGATGAAGAAGTAATCAAACTAAAACAAAGCATCTCTAGCATACAAGTGCAGAATAAAGATTTTTCATCAATTATTGAAGATGTTGTTCAGACAGTGGTGTCATTAAAGACAAATAAAGGCATTGGTTCTGGTGTGATTATTAGTAAGAAAGGATACCTTGTAACAAATTATCATGTTGTTGATGGCATATCTGCGTTAGGAATATTTACATCTGATGGTAAAATTTATGCAGGAAGATTGATTAGCACTAATAAAAATGAAGATATTGCTGTATTACAAATAGTTACAAGTGAAGGCAAGACATTCGAGAATAAAGAATTTAATTTCCTTGAGTTTGAAGATTCTGATGTGATTAAAGTAGGACAGAAAGTAATTGCAGTAGGTAATCCGTCTGGCTTAGCATTCTCAGTCAGCGAAGGGATTATTTCATCAATTGATAGAAAAGATGATAATGGAACACCTTTGTTTCAAATAGATGCTGCGATTAACCCAGGCAATTCAGGCGGTCCATTAGTAACTATTGATAAAAAGATTGCTGGCATTAACACATTGAAATTAGGCGGAACTGAAGGTTTAGGATTTGCGATTAAAGCAAATGTTGTTGATAAGTTTGCAACAAAAGCTATTAAAGAATATGAAGACATTTTACAAAAAGAATGATAAGCTTAAACAACAGAACAAACTATTTAATCATGATTCCATATTTCAACCTTATAAAAACGTAAGTTTTTATTTGAATCCTTGTATTTCTGCAAATATCCAATTATTGATTCTTCACGAGCACAGGTTGTAATATATAAATCACCATTATTTGAACAGATGTGCGGTTCTATATTATGAGAATTAAGAAAATGATTTAGTTTATAAATCTGGGTGCGACTAGTTCTTTTAGGTAACTTCTAGTAATTCTGCTAGTTATTTAACGATAGAAAAGCGAAAACTTTATATATTAGTATCTAGTTATATAACTAGATATTAGTGAGGTGATATCTATCGGATTTAAAACAAGA
>JACRKF010000033.1 GCA_016219865.1 Candidatus Woesearchaeota archaeon
CCAGGAATAAGATGGACAAATGAAAATGCAAACAATATGGCGCATATCAGAACTGAATATATCAACGGAAATATTGAAGAAATATACAATATTAAACAAAATCCACTTACAGCTATTACCTAAGTTGGGTGGTCGCACCCGTGGGGGTGTGGGTGTTTAGTAAATAACAAACTATTTAAAGAAATGATTAGTTATACATCTTTTTGAAATGTTTAAATCTGAAAAATCCGCAAAACTTGTTTTAGAAGATGGTTCTGAATTTCTTGGTGTTTCTTTTGGCGCAGATATCAGCAAAGCTGGTGAAGTTGTGTTTAATACTGGCATGACTGGATATCCTGAAACATTAACTGATCCAAGTTATAGGGGGCAGATTCTTATTTTAACTTATCCTCTTATTGGCAATTATGGCATTCCTTTGAATAAAATGCTTGACAAATTATTAGTTGATTTTGAATCATCATCAATTCATGTGCAAGGTTTAATTATTTCTGATTATGCTGTGCAATATAATCATTGGAATAGCGCTCAATCTTTAAGTAATTGGTTGCAATTTCATAAGATTCCTGCATTGTTTGGAGTTGATACAAGAGCATTAACAAAAAAGATTAGGGAAAAAGGAGTAATGCTTGGCAAGATTGTTATTAATAATGATGATATTCCATTTGATGATCCAAATATTAAGAATTTAGTTGCAGAAGTAAGCTGCGCTGAAGTAATTGAATATTCAAAAAATAGTTTTGATAAGAACAGTAACAATCAGAAAAGAATTGTGCTTGTTGATTGCGGTGTGAAAAATAATATTATTAGAAATCTTGTTGCCAGAGACTTGCATGTTACACGGGTGCCTTGGAATTATGATTTTCTTAAGGAAGATTTTGATGCAGTTTTCTTAACAAATGGGCCAGGGAATCCAAAGATGTGTGATATTACAATCAAAAATATAAAAAAAGCGATTGAGCAAGAAATTACTGCATTTGGAATCTGTTTAGGAAATCAGCTGCTTGCATTGGCAGCAGGAGCAAATACTTACAAATTAAAATATGGTCATCGAGGACAAAATCAACCATGCAATCTTGTTGGCAGTAAAAGGTGTTTTATCACTTCTCAAAATCATGGCTTTGCTGTCGATGAAGCAACATTGCCAGAAGGATGGAAACCATGGTTTGTGAACTCAAATGACAATAGTAATGAAGGAATTTTGCATGACTCTGGTTTGTTTAAATCAGTTCAATTTCATCCAGAAGCTTGTCCAGGACCAACTGACACGCAGTTTTTATTTGACGAATTTGTGAAGATGCTGCAAGAAAAAAGAATTCAGCAGAAAATATTGCAGAAGCAGGGGGTTAACAATAATGAATGCGCCTGAAATAGATAAAACTGAATATCTTGATGTAGTGGATAGCAATGATAAGGTTTTATATCAAGAAAAAAGAGTAATTATTGATGAAAAAAAATTATTGCATCGATCAGTGCTTTGTTTTATTATAAACTCAAAAAAAGAATTGTTTGTGCATCAACGAACATTTACTAAACGAGTATTTCCTGGATATTTTGATGTTACTGTGGGAGGAGCTGTTGGTATTGGAGAAAGTTACTATGATGCTATAAAACGAGAATTGCTTGAAGAAGTTGAATTATTTGGAAAAATAATACGATTTTTGTTTGACTTTCGCTATGATGGTGAACAGTGTAAATTTATCGGCAAGATATTTCTTGTTAAACATGATGGAAAGATGAAATTGCAAAAAGAAGAGATTATTGACGGCAGATTCATGAGTATTGCAGAAATTGAACAAATGATTGCAAAAGGAAAAAAGTTTTGTCCTGATGGATTGGAAGTTTTTGAGAAGCTTAAGATAATGATAAAAGAAAATAAACTATAATTAAAACTATAACTAAAAAAAGTGATTACCATGCAGAAACCTAAAAAGATCTTAGTCATAGGCAGTGGCGCATTGATGATTGGGCAGGCAGGAGAATTTGATTTCTCAGCCTCGCAATGTTTAAAATCATTAAAAGAAGAACAGATTGAAACAATATTAATCAATCCAAACATTGCTACTATCCAGACTAGCGAAGGTATGGCTGATAGAATTTACTTTTTACCAATCACGCCATATTTTGTTGAGAAAATTATTGAAAAAGAAACTCCTGATGGAATTCTTCTCAGCTTTGGAGGGCAAACTGCATTAAATTGCGGCTTAGCTTTAGATAAGGCTGGAGTATTTGCAAGATTTGGTGTTAAAGTGCTTGGTACTCCTGTGCAAAGTATCCGTGATACTGAAGATAGAGAATTATTTGTTAATAGGTTAAATGAAATCAATGTAAAGACAGCAAAAAGTTTTGCTGTTAATAACATAGCAGCAGCATTAAAAGCTGCGCAGCAAATAGGTTATCCTGTTATGTTGCGGGCAGGATTTTCTCTAGGTGGAAAAGGTTCTGGTGTTGTTTATGATGAAACAGAATTATTTGAAAGAGCGCAAAAAGCTCTTGCAGGTGTTGAACAAATTCTAATTGAAGAATATCTTGGCGGCTGGAAAGAGATTGAATATGAAGTTGTGCGAGATTGCTATGATAACTGTATTACAGTCTGTAATATGGAAAACTTTGATCCAATGGGTATTCATACAGGAGAAAGCATTGTTGTTGCGCCTTCGCAAACGCTTGATAATGCTGAATACCATCTGTTAAGAGAGATTTCTATAAAAGTTATACGCCACATTGGTATTATTGGCGAATGTAATATTCAATATGCATTGCATCCTGAATCAAGAGAATATAGAGTAATTGAAGTAAACGCAAGACTTTCACGTAGTTCTGCTTTAGCTTCTAAAGCAACAGGTTATCCATTAGCATTTGTTGCTGCAAAATTAGCATTAGGTTATTCATTATTAGATATAAGAAATAATATCACTAAAGTAACAACTGCTTGCTTTGAGCCGGCATTGGATTATATTGTTATCAAGATTCCGCGCTGGGATTTAAAGAAGTTCAAAGAAGTTGACAAAAGAATAGGCAGTGAAATGAAATCTGTTGGTGAAGTGATGGCAATTGGAAGAAGTTTTGAAGAAACACTTCAAAAAGCTATCCGTATGTTGAATATTCAAGCAGAAGGCTTATGCTGCAATAATAGTGAGTTTAATAATTTCCAGGATATAAGAAATGCATTAAAATATCCTACAGATACAAGAATCTTTGCAATTGTTGAGTCAATGAAACAAGGAATTGCAGTTGATGAGATTGCGCTTTTGACAGGAATTGATAAATTTTTTCTCTATAAGATAAGGAACATTATTGATATGGAAAAAGAATTAAAAGAATTAACTGAAACAGCTTTAACTGAAACAACTTTGATGCAATTAACTCCAGAATTATTATTAGAAGCAAAAAAGCTTGGATTTAGCGATAAACAAATTGGAATATTGCTGCATAAAGAAGAGTCAGAGATTCGCGAGCATAGACTGCAGCATAACATTATGCCATTCATCAAACAAATAGATACTCTGGCTGCTGAATATCCAGCGCAAACCAATTATCTTTATTTAACGTATAATGCTGCTGAGCATGATATTATATTTAGCTCCGAATTGCAAAATTCTCAGAATAATAATTCCATTATTATGTTAGGCAGCGGAGCATACAGGATAGGTTCAAGTGTTGAATTTGATTGGTGTTGTGTAAGCTGTGTAAAAGCATTGAAAAAAGCAGGAAAAAAAACAATTATGATCAATTGCAATCCTGAAACAGTCTCAACAGATTATGATGAATGTGACAGGCTTTATTTTGAAGAATTAACTTTAGAAACAGTGTTGCAGATTAATTATTTTGAAAAGCCGTTTGGTATTGTAATTTCTATGGGCGGGCAGATACCAAACAATTTAGCTATGGATCTTCATAAGAACAATATAAAATTATTAGGAACAGATGCAATAGATATTGATTGCGCTGAAAACAGATATAGATTTTCAGCATTGCTTGACAGTTTGGAGATTGAACAGCCGCAATGGATTGAGACAGCATCAATTAGTGAAGCTAAAAGATTTGCAGAAGCAGTTGGTTATCCAATCTTAATCAGGCCAAGCTATGTATTAAGTGGCGCTGCAATGAATGTATTATATAATGAAGAACTTCTTGATTTTTATCTTCGAGAAGCAGTAGCATTAAATCCAAAACATCCTGTTGTGATAACAAAGTTTATTGAACATGCAAAAGAGATTGAGATTGATGCTGTTGCGCAGAGAGGAGAGATTATTATTTTTGCAATAAGCGAGCATATTGAACATGCAGGAGTGCATTCAGGCGATGCAACAATGGTATTGCCATGCCAAAAGATTTATGTTGAGACATCCAAAAGAATTGAGGATTATGCGCGCAAGATTGCAAAAGCATTGTCAATAACAGGACCATTTAATATTCAATTTCTTGCTCAGGATAATTATGTCAAAGTGATTGAATGTAATCTCAGAGCATCGCGAAGTTTTCCATTTTGTTCAAAAGTAACGAATTATAATTTCGTGGATATTGCTGCAAAAGCAATGCTTAATGAAACAGTAGAACCTGTTGGAGATGCGGCAAAAAATCTAAATTATGTTGGTGTAAAAGCAGCGCAGTTTTCATTTTCTCGGCTTAAAAATACAGATCCAATTGTTGGAGTAGAAATGCGTTCAACTGGAGAAGTAGCATGTTTTGGCAATGATCTTGATGAAGCATTATTAAAATCATTAGTTGCAACTGGATTCTCAATACCGCAAAAAAGCATTTTAGTAAGCATTTCTGGAGATAAAAACAGATTCAGGCTGATTAATGAACTGCGAAGATTATATGATAATGGATATTTATTGTATGCAACTGAGCACACTTCAGCATTTTTGACAGCAAATGGGATTGCAAATTACAGACTTTATAAGATAAAAGATAAGATTGAACCAAATGTTTTAAGTTATCTTCAGCAAAGAAAGATTGATCTTGTTATTAGCATGCAGGATGAAAATAACGGAGAAATAAAGACAGATAGTTTTATTATTCGAAGAACTGCAATTGATTTTTCTGTGCCTTTGATTAATAATGTGCAGCTGGCAAAAGCTATTGTTGATGCAATACTTCGGAAAAAGCAAGAAGAATTGCTGCCATTGGCATTAGATGAGTATGTTCCTAAGAGAATTTTGCAAAGCAAAATTCTCTAATATAGGCAATTCGGACAGATGGAACTTAGTTAGAGAATTAAACAAATGGTGATCGCATGAACTTCATAAATAGAGATGTGATATCAATCAGTGATTTTTCAAAAGAAGAGATTCTTTTTATTCTTGACACAGCAGAAAAGATTGAGAATAAGGGCAGTTTTGGATTACTGAATGATAAAATACTTGCAGTATTATTCTTTGAACCAAGCACAAGAACGCGATTAAGTTTTGAAAGCGCAATGCATCGTCTTGGCGGAAGAGTGCTTGGTTTCTCTGATTATTTATCAACATCAACAAAAAAAGGTGAAAGTTTGCATGATACAATAAAGATGGTGGAGAATTATGCAGACATTATAGTTATTAGGCATTTTCTTGACGGCGCTGCAAGATTGGCAGCTGATGCAACAGAGAAACCTATCATTAATGCAGGTGATGGCAGCAATCAGCATCCTACTCAAACATTGCTTGATTTATTTACAATAAGAAAACTGCATGGAAAGATTGATACATTGCATATTGGTTTTGTAGGAGACTTAAAATATGGAAGAACAGTGCATTCTCTTGCAGCAGCATTATCGCATTTTAATGTGCAGCTTTATTTTATCTCACCTGAAACTTTAAAGATGCCAAAACATCTTTTGGAAGAGCTTAGCGCTAAGAATATACAATATATAGTTTCTGATAAAATTGAAGAATTCATTCCAAAGCTTGATGTGTTGTATGCTACAAGAATTCAACAGGAAAGATTTGCTGATAGAAATGAATATGAAAAAGTGAAAGATAGTTATATATTGACAAAGAAAATGCTTCATGATGCAAAACCAACATTAAAGATATTGCACCCATTGCCAAGAGTTAATGAGATCTCAAGAGAGTTGGATGACACTCCATACGCTGCATATTTTGAACAGGCAAAATATGGAGTTGTTGTGAGAAAAGCAATAATTGGATTGCTGGCAGGTGTATACAAATGAATAACGAGCGCAAACATATTGGTTTTATTGAGCAAGGAACTGTAATAGATCACATTCATAATGAATCTATTTTTAAGATTATTAGGATATTAAAATTAGATTATTCTCAGGCGCTTGTTTTTGTTGGATTTAATCTTGATAGCAAGAGAATTTCTAAAAAAGGCCTTATTAAGATTGAAGAAATTTTTCTGGATGATGAAACTCTCTCTAAAATTGCATTAATTGCGCCTGATGCAACTATTAATATCATTAAAGACAGCAAAGTTACTGAAAAGAAAAAGCTTATTCTTCCAGATTCATTTCAAGGCTTAATGAAATGCACAAATTATAATTGTATAACTAATAAAGAGAATGTACACACTAAATTTTTGGTTCAAGATAAGATAAACAGAATATTTCAATGTTATTTTTGTGAGACAAAGATTCATGATAATGAGATAGAGATAATTAGAGAAATAAAAGAAAAAACATAATCATAAAACATAGTCATGTAAATGATATAATAAACACTAATTTGGTGATAAAATGAATAACAGCAACAACAACAACTATCACAATAATAATAATAATTTCAAGACTTCAATTGCAGGATTTAAATTGCAAAACTATTTCTTCAATGCATCTGGTCCCAGGTGTATGACTATTGATGAATTAACATCTTTAGGTGAATCACAAAGTAGTGTGATATTATCAAAATCATGCACATTGCTTCCAAGAGAAGGAAATCCTGAACCAAGGTATTGTGACTTGCCCCATGGTTCAATAAATTCAATGGGTCTGCCAAATCTTGGTTATCAGAAATATGGTGAATTTGCTCCATTATTAAAGAAATATAACAAACCTTATTTTGTAAGTGTTTCAGGTTTAAGCTTAGCTGATAATATTAAGATTATCTCTGATTTATCAGATATTCAGGAGATAGCTGCATTTGAATTAAATCTTTCATGTCCCAATGTTATAGGCAAGCCGCAAGTTGGCTATGATTTTAATCAAACAAGACAAGTATTAGGTGAAGTCATGAGAATAACTAAAAAGCCATTAGGTGTAAAACTGCCTCCTTATTTTGATTTTGCGCATTTTGAAGAGATGGCAAAGATATTAAATAATCATAAAATCTCTTTTGTCAGCTGTATTAATTCATTGGGTAATGGATTATTTATTGATGCTGACAGTGAAAAAGCAGTAATAAAACCAAAAGGTGGATTTGGAGGTTTAGGTGGAGAATATGTTAAACCTACTGCATTGGCAAATGTAAGAAAATTTTATGAATTGCTGCGAAAAGATATTGCAATCATCGGCGTCGGCGGCATTGCAACTGGAAGAGATGCATTTGAATTTTTATTATGTGGAGCAAGCGCAGCGCAAGTTGGAACAGCATATCAGCAGCAAGGAACAGCTGTATTTGCGCGGCTTGAGAAAGAATTTGCAGCTTTTTTAGAGAAAAAAGGCTGCCATAGTCTTGATGAAGTGAAAGGAAAATTAAAAACTATAAATAATTAATAAAAAATGAACGAAGTGAATTTTTTATGTATGACGCAAGATTATTGTTGGAAAATTGCAATATTGTAAATAAGGACGGAACATTCTCTCAAAAAAACATTTTTATTGAGGATGGAAAGATTGCAAAAATAGAAAGCAGCGCTTTTGTCAATACTGTCTCTTACAAGACAATTGATTGTGCTGGAAAATTAGTATTGCCTGGATTAATTGATTGTCATGTGCATTTTCGTGATCCAGGTTTTCCAGAGAAAGAAGATTTCTTGTCAGGAAGTTCTGCAGCAGCAGCAGGAGGAGTAACTTCAATTTTAGAGATGCCAAATACAGCTCCAGCAACATTCACAAGAGCATTGCTTGGGCAAAAGAGACATATTGCAAGCCATAAAAGTCTAGTTAATTATGGATTCTATATTGGAGCTGGAAATGATAATCTTGAAGAATTAAATATGGCAGAGAACATTGCTGGAATTAAAATATACATGAATCTTACAACAGGACAATTATTGATTGATGATGATGCTCATTTAAAAAAGATATTCTCCCTAAATAATAAATTATTTGCAGTGCATGCTGAAGGAGAAACATTTGCAAAAGCATTATCTATGTTTCACGAAAATAACGAAAATAACTCCTCTAGACTATACTTATGCCATGCTTCTTTGCAATCAGAGATAGAAATAATTAGAAAAGAGAAACTAACTGGGAAAAAAGTCTATGCTGAAGTCTGTCCTCATCATTTATTGTTCACAAAAGAAAATGATTTAGAAAGATTAAACGGCTATGCTATAATGAAGCCAGCATTAGCAACAGCAACTGACAGAAACTCTTTATGGGCGGCAATTAACGATGGTGCAATTGATATGCTTGCAACAGATCATGCGCCGCATACACGAGCAGAAAAGAATAATAATAAACCTGCATTTGGTGTAATTGGTGTTGAATTATTATTGTCATTGGCATTGACATGGTATCATGAAGGAAGATTAACTCTTAGAAGAATAATGGAATTATGCTGCGAAAATCCTGCAAGGATTTTCGGAATAAAAAACAAAGGTTTTTTAGCAGAAGGCTATGATGCGGATATTGTTGTTATTGATTTAGACGCTGAGAAGATTGTTAATGATGAATTATTATTTTCAAAAGCAAAAGGTTCTCCGTACAATGGCATGAAACTTAAAGGATTGCCTGTGATAACAATCGTCAATGGAAATATTGTTTTTGCTGATGGTATGATTAATGATTCTTATAGGGGAAAAGAATTAATGTTTGGACAGGGTGAAACTATGGCGCAAGATGATTTAGAAAGTAATGTTAGTGAATCTGTTGCTGTTGGAGAGGACATTACTGAGAAGGTTGCAGAAATTTTATTGGACACAAAAGCAGTGATTGTTAATGCAGAAAAACCATATAAATATGCATCAGGAATATTAAGTCCAATTTATTGTGATAATAGGATTGTATTATCCTATCCAGACAAACGAAAGATGGTAGTTGAAAGTTTTTTAGCATTAATTGAACGAGAAGATATTCAGTATGATGTTATAGCTGGAGTTGCAACAGCTGGAATTCCTTGGGCAGCAATGATTGCAAACAAACTTGACAAGCCATTAATCTATGTTCGAACAGAGAAGAAAGAGCATGGCAAGCAGAATGCAATTGAAGGAAACCTTGAGATTGGCCAACGCGTGCTGGTTGTTGAAGATTTAATTTCTACAGGTGGAAGCAGTTTGCAAGCAGTGCAGCATATCAGAAATGCACAAGGGATTGTTGACCATTGTGTTGCAGTCATGAATTATGAATTTGAAGAAAGCAGAAATAGATTTAATGAGAATGGCTGTACTTTATTGACATTGACTAACTTTTCAGTGCTTAGTAAAATTGTATTAGATAAGAAATATATAGATCAAGCTGCTTATGATAAAGTAAAAGAGTGGAATTTAATGCCAAAAGAATGGGGGAAAAAGCATGGGTTTGAATAAATATCTTTTTATATCATGCATATTTCTCTCATTTAGGTGATTAGATGAATAAAGAAGAGTCATACATCGAACAACTAACACAATTAGCGCAACAAAGAAAAAGCATTATCTGCGTTGGATTGGATCCAGATATTGAAAAAATTCCTTTACAGGGAAATTTAGAGCAAGTTATAACTAAATTCTGCGCAAATATTCTGCAAGCAATGATTGATGAGAATGTAACACCTGCAATAGTCAAGCCAAATTATGCATTTTATTTTCAGCATGGTTTTGAAGGATTAAAAGCATTGCAGAATATTATTGGATTTTGCCGCCAGAATAATATTCCTGTAATTTTAGATGCAAAAGTTGGTGATATTAAGAAAACAGCGCAAGCTTATGCAAAAGGAATATTTGGCTGGTTAAATGCAGATGCTGTTACAGTCAATGCTTACATGGGATCAGATGTGTTAGCGCCTTTTCTCCCTTATTGTAATAAAGGAAAAGGAATCTATGGTTTATTAAAAACTTCAAATGAAAGTTCTGGAGAATTGCAGGATTTAGAATTAAAAGACAGCAGAAAAGTATATGAAGCTGCTGCTGGCATTCTTGCAAAAAATTATGTTGATGGGAATTTTCCGATTGGTTCAATTGGCGGAGTAATTGGAGCTACTTATCCTGCGCAGCTTAAGCAATTGAATGATTATTTTACTTCCAGAAATCTTGTTCTGCCATTATTAATCCCAGGAGTAGGCGGACAAGGAGGATCTGCTGGAGAAGTTGTTCAAGCGCTAGGCGGAAAGAAAAATAAGAATATTTGGACGCACAGAATCAATGTTTCATCTGGATTTACTGAAGCTTATTTAAAATACAAGACAGATGATTATGCTGGCGCAGCTGTCAAAGAATTGAAGAAGTTGAATAAAGAAGTGATATTATGAAAATAGGAATTGTCTTAAGCGCAGCTGATCCAGAAATTGTCTGGAATGCTTTACGATTTGGAAATACAGGATTACAATCACAGCATACTGTAAAGATATTCCTAATAAATAAAGGAAAGATACTTGCTTGCGGAACTTGTTTAAAATCACGACAAAAAGAAGGAAGTAATATTTGTCCGCTATCAACAATGAAAGATTTATTAAGACTGGTTGAAGAATCTGATAAAGTGCTGACATTTGGTTAGTTATTTTTTGGTCTAGATATTAACTAATTTAAGTTTCATCCTCATCCCCTGCCATACACCAAACTGTAACTATTCTTGCTAGGTCTTATCTCATATCCTTCTCCAGGTTCAAAGCAGGCAAAGTTTCCTGACCATAGTCCTGTTGTTGCGCTATATTGCGCATATTCATATCTTGCAGATGTTGTGTTGTAATGATAAATTCTATCACCTGTTGCAGGATTTGCAGGAGAAACGAAAATTGCTGAGAAATTGCATTGTTGTATTGCAGAGTAATAACCAAACATATTTATTTCAGCAGAGGTTGTATTCCCCGCAGCATTTGTTGAAGCTGCAATCGAAGTTGTATAATTGTTTAATGGAACTTCTCCAACTAATGTGATATTATATGCAGTTGCAACAGGAGAAAATGCATAGGATCTTCCATATTCAAATAAAGTAAAATCGCCAAGCCATCCAGAACCTGTAAAAAACTGTGAAAGCATTGCTGTTTTTGAAGTTGTATTATAAGAATAAATAATATCATTCTCTGAAGCAGAAGTTAAATTAGAAATATTAAGATCATTGACAGTAATAGGCAATGAAATAAGATTCAATTGTATTCCCGCAGTTGGATTGCCAGCTGCTGCTTTAATTAATACATTGAATTTTGCAGCAGTAATATTTGTTAGATTATAATTTGTGCCATTTGCTGCAGCAACACGATAAAATCTCTTGTCAACATCTCTTGCATCATTATCTATGTAATATAATTGTGCTGCTGCGCTTATTGTTGCATTTGCTGTCGGAAGCGCTGCAGCAGAGAGATTGAGGACATAGGATGCATTCTCTGAAAAAAATAATTTATACTGAGAAGCATCTTTAGCTGAATCCCAAGATATATTAATTGAGTTATTTGCAAGCTTTTTGATTGTAAGATTGCCAGGCATAAATGGTTTGACATCTGTTGAATTAAATATTGTTGTTGTATTTGCTGCTGTTTGATTGATAAAATTAGTTTCATTGCATATAATATTGTAATTATATGTTGCAGCTCCAACAAATGTTCTGTTGTATTCAAACAATGCTTTTGTTGCATTATACATCATATTCGCAGTCACATCTGTAAACTGGATGCTGCAATTTGCAGTAGTAATTGGTGTTTTTGAAGTCACATTTGTGTAATTTGCAAAAAAGTTTGCTATTTGATTTTCATATGTTGCGCCAAGACGATAAGGCGCAGCATCTTGCGTTGAATCCCAAGTAATTAATGAAGCATTTTCTCGTGCAGTAATATTAGCTAATCCTATTGTATAAAAAGTAAGATTTGTTGCAGTTGCTGTAATTATTGTGCAGCCATCCGCGGCAGAATTGCAAACAGAACCATTTTTCATAGGCACTGGATTTGCATAGCCGGTATTGTATAATGAAAATGTTATGTTGCTATTTAATGTGCTGTGCAGATGTGAATTATTAAACAGGATATTATTCCTGCTGATGTTTGCATTTTTATCAAAATCTTGAAATGCAGCAACCGCAAAATCATTAAATATTATTTTCCCATTCGATGTATTCTCAAGAATAAAGTAGGATGTATTATATAATGATGGAATAACAAGTGGATTTGATGTTATTCCATTAAATGTGTTTATTTGTGGTGAAGCATTTAATCCAGCAGAGATTACTAATGAAAATGGCTGTGAACCTTGAGCAATATTATACGCTGAGACATTAACTTGATAACTTCCAGTTTGTGTATTGTTAGTATTAATAATAACCTGCTCAACTGTATTTCTATCATCTGAGGACGCATTAAATGGAAATAAAAAGTTATTGCCAAGAAATTGCGTTCCATTTGGTGCTGTTGCAATCAGATTAAGATCATTCACTAATGAAATTGCTGCATTTGCTGTTCCTTTGTAATCTGTCCAGACTAAAGTTATTTTTATTGGAGTTGATGCATTAACAACTGTAAAATTGTAAGTTGAAGATTGACCTGTTGTCAATTCAGTGCTATTATCAATATACACAAGATATCTTGATCCTGATGGAATTAATGTATTAGTCATATTTACTCTGCCCCATCCGCTTGTATTGCTTGGAAATCCATAGCTTAGCTCTTGGGCGCCATTAATTAGTGTTGCTTTAAGCAATGCTCCAGAAACATTATTGTAGAATTTGTTGAGCATGAAATCCTGACGCAACAACACAAGCATGCCTGCTGCAGAAGGTGTTGCCATGCTTGTGCCTGAGCAAGTAGAATAATTGCCATTTGAAGAAAATGCGGAATTGCAAGATGGACTTCCTGAGCTGATTACAGTTGATTTTGTTGAAACAACATTTGTGCCAATTACAACAACATCTGGTTTTGTCCTGTTATCAGCAGCTGGTCCAAGACTGCTTGTCGATGAGATTAAAGCAGGATTTCCTGAACTTCTGCTGCTTTGAAGGTTGCCAACAGAAACTGCATTTTTCGCAGTTGCTGGATAAAATACTGTGTTTGCGCCAGAACCGCCAGAATTTCCTGCTGCAACAATTAATAATGCATCTTTTCTGTTCCACATAAAATCATCAACAGTTACAGCTAGTGATTCATACGCATTAGTATCGCCGCCATAACTATTGCTATGCACTCTAGCGCCATCTAAATATTGATTATGAAGAATTGTTTTATATGTTGATGTTGTTCCTAAATAAATTGATCGTGAACCATCATCATCACCTGCTGCATAGAATGAGATATTGGCAGCATATGCCATTCCTTTAAATTGACCAGCAGATAATGTGCCATTTCCAGCAGCAGATCCTGTTACGTGCGTGCCATGGCCATTTAAATCATTTGGTGAAGAACAACTAGCGCCGCTTAATGCGCAAACTGTATTGTTAGTTTTAATATTGACAATACGATTATCAAAATCCAGCAAGATATCATTTAATACAGAAAGATTATCAACACCAGTATCTAAACCAGTATCTAGTATGCCAATCACTTGGTTTTTTCCATTAAGATTAAGAAAATTCCATACAGGAACAACCTCATGAGTTTGCGCAACCAAATCATTCAATACATGCACTGGTGAAGGAGCATCAATAATCTGAACTTCATCAACAGCAGAAATTTGTTGAATATTCTCTTGCGCAGTTTTTATTCGTATTACTTCATTATCAGCAGCTATTATCTCTAAACCATTAACCTCTTTTAATTTTTCTGCAACTAATGCTGAATTTCCATCTTCATAAAGATAAAGATCAAGTGTAACTTTATTATTTTTGTCTGGAACAATTGTTGCAATTGTTTCTGTGTTCAATTTATACTCTGGGTTGTAGTCAATTATTGCTTTTACAAATTCAAATGTTTGTATTTTGTTTAAGTTTACTGTTGGTATTTTCACAATAAATGAATTCTGGGGAATATATGAATATATTTTAACATCATATGTTTCCAATGCCTTTTTCCATGAATCTCTAACAGGACCGGCAAATTGAAGAACATAAAAAGCTTCGCTTTTATAAAAGACTTCCTCGCTGCGCTCGTCGTCTTTTATTTCATTAATAATTAGCGGTTGCTGTTTTTGTTGTTCAGTAATTGTCTGCGATTTAAAATAAATATTAGCATCAGCTTTTTTATATTCTTCTGGATGATATTCAGTAAGTGCTGTTTTAACAGCATTATATTGCTTTATTTCTTGTTTATACGCAAAAGAGAATAAACTAATTATAGTTATAAGTAATAGAACTGCAACTATTGCTGCTAACCCAACTTTTTTCATAATAAAATCATTCATTGCATGAATGATTTTATATATTTTCCGTTATGAATCAGCTTTTTTCAAAATATCTAGTATTTGCTGAGTGAGCAAAGCGAACTCGCAAATACTAAAGAAATACTTCCATGTGTAAACATTTATATACTAGTGGAAGCTAAAACTTCCAATGGAAGCAAAACTGTCCATATTGCAGCCTTTTTTCAAAAAGTCAGGGGAAGCATTCCATATCAGAGAAGTTGCTAAACTTACTGGTATAAACCATACAACTGTCAGAAAATATCTGCAGGAGATGGTTAAAGAGAATATTCTGGCTATAAAAGAAGATAAACTCTATGATATGTATATAGCATCACATTCTCTTGCATTTCATAATATACAGCTATATTATATATTAGAAAGTGTGCGAAAATCCAAGTTTCTTGCAGATATTGAAAAAAACGATAAAGATGCTGCAGTTGTCTTATTAAATTCTTTTAAATCTGATGATTCAATAGAACTATGTGTTATCTATCAGAAGAATAATGAATATTCAGTGAAAGAATTAGAAAAATATTTTGGCAAGAAAATAGTTATGCACTATCATAATGCAAAGAAATTTCATAGTTATCTAAAGAATGATGCATTGTTATTTCAACACATCTTAAATGGCATTGTTATCAAAGGCAAGATTACAGTTGCTGATTTTTTATGAACGGAGTGAATAAAAAAATGGATAAGAAAGCAATCAAATTAACAAGCGAGGCATTGATTGAAGCTGTATTGATTACAATTGTAATTATAGCATTTGCTTTCTACATTAGTTCATTAAGAGAAGACACATTAATTGAAAAGACAGCTATTATTAGAGAATTATCAATGCTTGCAAATACAGTGCAGGCAAGCCCTCAAGATGCGCTTGTAATATATAATAAAAACAATCTCAACAAATATCATTTTTCATTTAAAGAGAATTATGTGCAGATTAAACAGCAGGATTATGCAACAGTATTATATCCTTATTACACAGATATGATGCTTTCAATGCTGCTGCTGGATATAGAAAAAAAAGATCAACTTGTATTCTCTAGTTTCAAAGATAGTTTTATAATTTCTCCTGAAACAGTTGTTGGCTTTTCTTCGCAAAGAGGAGATAGTTTCAATCCAGCTGCTGCATCAGGTGGCATAGTTATTCAAAACAATCAGCAAAAAGATCCGCAATTAGCAGCAAGCTTTGCTAATTGTCCGCTTATAAAATCAACAGTTGCATTGCAGACAATTGTCTTAGATTCAGGTAAAGGAGATTATATTGCAATGCCTGATGAGACCCAAGAAGTATTTGTAAAAGATTTTGGCGTGCAGAATAAAGCTCTTGGTACAAGCGAGCATGAACTTACTATGAAAGCTGTTATTTTATTAGAGACAGCATTAAGATTAAAAGTTAAGAACACACTCCTCAAAAAAACAAGAACGCAGAATGAAGATGAAAGTTTTTCTTATTCTGAGAGGTTGCAAAGATTTGATGCAGATGACAATCTTGTAATAAGCATCCGTATGTATCAGGCGCAAGAGACTGAGAATAAGATTACCTTATATATATTAGCAGGAAAAAATGAATTGCAGAATCAAAAGATTGCATGTTTATTGATGAACGAATTGCAAGAAAAGTTATCAGGATTAACGCATAAAATTGAGATACGTTATCTTGCAGAAACAGATGATAGTTATCCATTATTAGAAAAGAACAGCAAAGAAAATGATAATTTAGCTGTTTTATTAGAGCTAGGCAATATTAACAATAAAGATAATGCTTTGTACAGCCAATTAGATGCTGCTGTTGATGCGATAGCTGCAGCAGTTGCTGCATATAACAATGATAGATAAGAATAATTAAAGATGAAAAGATGAATAAAAGACAAATGAACCAAAAAATGAATATTTTTCATGAAAGAAAAGATAGAAAAAAAGCTTTTGCCTATTTTCAGATTATTTTTGCATTTTATAGGATATTTGTATTGATGTTGGTTGTCTTATCTATTGTTATGATCACAAAATTATTTATTAAAGTAACATTTGACACGCAAAAAGCAGAGATGGAACTATTTAAAGAACAATTATTATACTCTAAAGATGGTATTTCGTTGTACGACAGGGAAACCCAGCTATTATCTCCTGGTGTTATTGATTATAATCTTTTAAAGAATAAAGCATTATTTGAAAGCAAATTATTGCAGGGATTTTACTTTAAAGACAAACCTCTTATAGCAGCAAAGCTTGAATTTTCTCTTCCATCTAATGCTGATGAAACTAGTACGGATTATGAAGAATTTATTCCAATCTATTATCATGAAGATTATTTTAAACAATTATCAGTGCTTGCAAATACAAAGTTTCATGGAGCAGGTGGAGCAAAGATGATCCAAAGAGAAACTCCTGTATTAATTAAGAAAATAGTTGTAGAGAATAACATTGCAGTTGAAAAATATATTCCAGCAGATTTAACAATCACAATTGTCAGCTCAAATAGTTAATTAGAAAGATAACAATAAAGAATAGATGATACTTATGAAAAGGAAAAATAAAGAAATATTCTTTGCAAAAAGAATTTTTTGCAAAAAAGCTGCAACACCATCGCAGATATTAATAGACTTTTGGGCTGCGCTAATCATTGTATTGATTCTGGCAACATTCTTTTTTATTTTATATGTCTCTCAAGGCAATATGGGTGTTGTAATCAAAGCGCAAGCAGCTGAGTTCGAGACTAATGATGAATTGCTTTATCTTTTGCAGTCTCCTGTCGTTATTGGCAATAAATCAATGAGCTTTTCTGAAGCAATTGCAGTTTCAGTGCATAAAGATGATTTTGTTGAACTTGAAAAAGCATTTGATCAAATAGGAGTATCAATTAGATTCAATAACTGTATTGACATTACTCTTGAATATTCTGGCAAGAAAAAATCAATTCCTGCTGTGAATAATTGTGAAAGATATGCTGAATATGAACACAACACTGAAAAGATCTACATAAGTAAAGCAGAACTGCCATCTTTAGATGGTGCAATTATCAGTGTTGCTTATTCAATCAGTAAGATAATCCCGGAATATAGATATGGAAATGAATAAACATGAAAAAAATAAATAAAAAATCACAATTGTTTATGATATTGTTAGTTTTTGTTACATTGACGACTGTCATTTCTGTATTCTTAGTGCTTTCAGAGAAAAGAGCAGATGTTAAAAATTATTTAGGAGAAGAAAGCATGAATCTTATTAGTGGATATCAAGAAGAGCAGAAATTACTGCATGCAATTCAATTGCAGGCAAGATTTGCATATTATCAATCTGTTTACGATCTTGCATTAGCTGGAGGTGCATCAACTGAAGGAGCTGCTGCAAATAACTGCGGTAAATATCGTGGATTTGTAAATTATTACAATGATCCTGAGTTTCAGCAATGCTTGCCTTTGGATCCAGAGAAAGAATTAATTCTGCTGATGAACAAAGAGATGAAATTTACTGAAACAGGAATTAGTAACAGCGAAGTTACTTCTGTTTACAGCGCTGAGGTAAAAGATAATTCAGTTATTGGCAAAGCAAATGGCTCAATTGCATATACTTATGACACTGCAAATAAAGTATTAAATCTTGGTTCAATTGAAATCAAACAATTATCTCCAGGAGAATACGCGCAATTGCATAATTATGGAACTGCTCCAGGCACTCAAGGAAATAGTGGCGTAAAAGAATATCCAGTATGCGATAAGACAGAAGATGTAATCATTGATCTTTCTCAAGGCAAAGAAAAGAAACTTGAAGAAATTGGCTTAGGAAAAATATGGGTGCCAGCGCAAGCATTATGTGGGGGAGAATTTCCAGTTTTTATAATGCTTCATGGTCATGATGCTAATCCTGCGCAGTATTATGTTGGAGAAAGTTCAAAGTCAAGAATTGATAGCAGTATTAAACAATTAATAGCTGATAAAAAAGTATATCCTGTAATCTTAGCTGCGCCGATTGGACGTGTAAATAAGATTAATGGTGATTTAGTTGATCCATGGCCTGCTGACCAGTTTGATATTGCTGATTATATTGCAAAGATTAAAACTGTGTTGCAGCAGCAGAATAATAAACTAACTGCTGGAAAAGTTGGAATCATTGGGCATAGCGCAGCAAATTGTTATGCAGGTGGTTTAAGAACTGCTGTCAGCAAATATGATTTTTATTTTGTCGGTTCAGCTGATGGAACCTGCGGTTCAAAAGATGGCGCTGTTGGCAGCAATAATTATGCAAAAACAATCTCTCAAAGAATCAGCAATAAAGATGCAATTTATGTTTTGATGCACAGAAATAGTGATTCAGGAGATAAATCATCTGAAACATTTATGGCGGAAAACAGTATTGATGACTCAGCAGATGCAATTGCAAAAGAGAATTATGTTTCTGTTGTAAAGAAAAATGATAAAGAATATTATCGATATTTGTTGGATCCGCAAAAATATGGACATATGGCAGTTCCAAAATTGATGACAATGGAAGTTTTGCAGCGATTCTTCACATTAGAAAAAGTTGGAGGATTTGCTCCTTATGCTGCCATATCTCAAGCAGCGCCTAATGGTTGTAAAAGAACAATATTTAATAGAGATAGTGAATCAATTGGAACAGTTAATTGTGGTGCATTAAAAAATGCTGTAAGTTTTGCCGCCGAGCGCGAATATTATAAATCTGATCATGATTCTCAGAAAAGATATGCAACTGTTGAATTAGTTAATTTCATTGAGGATATTGGTTGTGTCTTAACTGCAAAATATGGTTCACAAGGGAAAATTGCTGTAGGACAAACAAGTTATGAATATGGCGGGAAATTATATCTTCATGGAGACAGCGGAAATGCGCATTCTTCGCATCAAAGTGGAAGAGATGCGGATATTGGATTGTTCTTCAGAAATGAGAAACAAGAATTGATAAGTAAACAAACTGCAATGGTTGATACAAAGACAAATATTGTAGATTCGCGTTTTGACTTGGACGCTAATTGGTTATTTGTAAAAGAGTTTGTTAAACATGATCTGGCAGATATCATTATTATTCATGGGGCATTAGAAGATGCGCTTATTGCTTATGCTGAACAACATAATGAGGACAAACAATTGATTGAAAAAGCAAAACAAATAATGGTTGGTGGATATGGGGAGTTAGGGTATGATCACAGACACCATTATCATATCAGGATTAAATGTCCGCATGGAGATAATTTATGTGAAAAGAAATACAATAAATGTGATAATTATATTGCTCAGGCGAAATAAAAATGAAAAATAATCATCAAATAAAAAAAATAAGCAGGCATATGGTCTTAGTGTCAGCCATACTTTTATTTTCCATAGTTATATTTTTATCTCCTGTTGTTTCCGCAGCGCCGCAGTTATTGATCAGCATAGATAATGAGAATAATCTTGAAGATTTCCAAGTGATTGCAGACAATGACTATTATGGCGGGAAATATTATCCTTTGCTTACTGAAGAATATGGGGAAGAAATACTGATATCGCCTGAGAAGTTTCATTATAGAGTTATACTAGACAATATAGAAATTTCAAAACTAAATGAAAGATTTGCATTAGGATTCAGTCCTAAAACTGCAACTATGGAAATCTTTGATGATAAGATATTTGATAATAATAAAGCAATCATCACTAAACAACTTTCATTCTGCAACAACAACAATATTTGTGAACCTTGTGAAGATTCTGAGTGCAATCTCATGGAATCTTCTTTGACATGCAATGATTGTAAGTCTGGCAGCGCAGATTTTATTTGTGATTTAGTTTATGATGGAATTTGTGATCCTGATTGCGAGAATAAAGACAAAGATTGCAGTAGTTGTAAAGAAAAAGCAAACGAAGAAGCAAATAATTGTTATGCTTATGCTGAAGAGACTGAATGTCTTGAAGAATATAGCGGAGAAACTTGTTTCTTTGGCAAGAGCTGCGCTGAAGGTGATGGCATAGCAATAAAAAATACTTTGTGCTGCCCAAACAGTTATTGCATAACTTCTTTTTTTTCAATGAATGAAAAAAAAGAAATTGAAAAGATAAAAGAAAAACAAGATGAAGAAAAAGAGATAAAATTCATGAACCAAGTTGCAACAAACCAACAGCAATCATTTACAATTTATTTAGTATTTATCATAATATTAATAATTACTATAATATTATTATCTATTTATTTCATTAGAAAAATGTATAGGTCAAAGATGCTTGTTATAGAAATCCAGCGATTAAAGAACAGATACAGTTATGCCGAGATTAAAACTTATTTAGAAAAACAAGGATATAAAAAAGAAGATATTGATTTAGCAATACAGCAGCATTATTTGTATGATAAGAATGTTAAAAATCACTAATCGTGCTTTTTAACATTTCTTTGAAAAAGGATTGAAAACATGAACTATGGTTTCGGAGCAAAAACAAGAAAAGTATTGCAGTTTTATTTAGTTTACGCTTTATTCTTATTGTTGAGTGCTGCTTTTGTCACAGCAGACAATATTAATTTTGCTATAATTACAGATACAAATGTTGGCATTGGGAGCATTGTATTAGCAGAACAAACTGATGCAGTTGTTAATTCAATTATTCATTCTCCGCAAAATATTGATTTTGTTATTCATCTTGGCAATATGGTAGCAGGAAGTTCTGCTGCAACAGCTGATGATGCTGAAAAGATGTGGAATGAATACAATCAGAAAGTTATAAAACAATTGCAGGATAAAAATATAGGACTGCTTTTAATTGCTAATAAACAAGATAAAGCAAATGCTGCATTAGAAAGTAATTATATCAATTTATTTAACTCTGCAACTCACGATTTTGTCTCTTCAGCAGCTGCAAAAGATAATTATGCATTTGTATACAAGAACAATCTTTTTATTGTTTTGCAGTATGACAAAAATATTGACAAAAGCTGGTTAAAAGAACAGTTAGAAAATAATTATCAATCTGTTGACCATGTGTTTGTATTTTATCCAAACGAATTTGTTGCAATTGCAAAAGAAAAAACAACCTCCTTAGTCTGTAATAATTGCAATGACTTATTTTCTGCGCTTGATGCTTACAGCAATAAATTTGGCAACAAGGTAACATTATTTACAGCATCATCTCAAGTTTATTACAAAGGAAATTACAAAGGATATGATATTGTCTCAGTTGGCGCAATTGACGAACCGCATACAATAATTGGAACTAATGAACGGCAAAAAGCTGTGTATGCAGTTGTTAAAATAAATGATAAGGATACTGTTATTTATGGTGTTGAAGAGCAATTTGATCATTGGTTTTACGAATGCAGAAACCTGCCATTGATCCAGCCAGCAGGCTATGACAAATTTAAAGGAATGATTGCAGGATGCCAGCAGATAACAGGAGATAAAAAAACAAATGATATTATCCAGTCACCCTGTATTATTCCTCCGCAATTTGAAGGATATGATCAATTTGCAAAAGCAAGAGGATTGATCGTTGAAAGTTTCAATGAAAAACATCCAGAATATGATTCAATTATATTAGAAGCATCGCAAAGGTTTAACATGCCATTTGAATTGATTAAAGCAATTGTCATGGAAGAATCAGGTGGAAATCCTTTTCCATCAAAACAATCTCTTGGTGGAACAACCTGCAATGAAAATGGATGTTTATGCAATCAACAAGGATTTTGTGGATTGATGGGAACAGGATTAAATTATGTTTGCTTAACTCCTTCTGAATGCAATAAACAAGCATTTATGGACGGAAACCCTCGTGACCAAATCTTTGCAGGAACCTCAATCCTCCGCAGAATAATAGACAAAAAACAATGCAAACTTGATAATAAGAATCTGCTTGATGATGTTAATAATCCTCAATATATCATGCATTTATTTGGCTGCTATGGAAAAGGTTCTGCTGATAATAAAGAATATTGTGAAAGAGAAAATAAACCATGTGGTTATCCTGTTTTCCTCCGCAGAGCAATGCAAAAAAGTGCTAAACCTCTTGAAAAGATTACTCCTGCGGATATTGCTGCTGTAACTACAGATGCAAACGCAATAGTTCATAGTTACATAAAATATATTAAATTAAATCTCTGTAAAAATGGAGTCATCAATGACCAAATAGCGCATCCAATTATTCAAAGTACTGCAGCGCAAAGCCAATCTGCATTAGCTAAAGTTGGAATTGCTCAAGGTGTTTCAACAGTCTATTATCTAACACCTAACTTCAGAGTAAACATGGATAATGCATTCACAGATTATAAAACAATTAGAGAAGCAGCAACGCAATTAGTAACTGAAGTTAATGACTGCAGAAGTCGTGGCAATACTGTTGAGAATTGTTTTGCTATTAATATTAATAATCAAAAGTATAAAACGCTTGGAATTACAGTTGATAATCAATTATGCAAAGAAAGTCAGCTGGATAAATTCATCTATGATTCAATTGAGAATATGAAAACATGTTCAAGATTATCATTAAAAAAATGTCAGATGATTATCCCGCAGCAATATCCTGGAGAGGCAAAGCTTGATGAGAATGCAATTGCATTTGTTTTCTCATCTGTTGATGGCAAAACAATTCTTATTGAGGCATCTGTCAACAATATATTGCATACTGCGGATAAAATAACTGGAAGCTTGGCATTATTTGAAGATTTTATAGCGCAGCCGGAGTTTAAAGATATGAAGAATGCAACAATTCTGCTGAAATATGATAAATATCAATCTAAACACAATATATTATCATTTAATGATAATCATAATTTTGTTTCAAAAGACAAAATTATTCCTTTTGTTTTCAATCAGGATAATAAATTAACTTTCTTTAGTGATAAGTTAGCGCAGCCATATTTTTCTTTTGCTGAAGCGCAGCAGCAGGAAATAGATGACATGCAAAAACTAAAAAAAGGTTTTAAGTTGTGCTATTTAAGCAAGAATACATTGTATGCAAAAGGTATGTTTGACACTTCTCCTGAAGATATTGCTTATTATGAGAATAATTTGCGTTATCCAACAAAATTAAGAGCTCTTGTCTATAGATTTGCATTATTATTTGATGTTTCTCAGGCAATTCCTCATACAGCTATTGCAGCAGCTGACTTGCAGAAAGCAGAGAAAACTGTGCTTGTAAAGTTTGATAAACCAACTACTCCTGTTAAATATTATACATTATTTTTTTCTAACGAAAAAAATATATTGGAAAAACCTGCAAATGAGCTTAAAGATAAAGAAAATGTCCAGAAGATTATTCTTGATCCTAGCGCGGCAAAAACAGTAAGCGTCGCAGATTATTCTTTGCTTGGAGATGAAATAGTTATTGGCAAACTTTATTATAACATTCAGGAGAATATGTATTTCTTAGCAGTTGCAGTTGATAATGAATTAAAGCAATATTATTTTACTATTGCTGCAATGAGTGTTAATAATAAAGAACCGAATAATATTGATGCTGATCAAAAGCTAAATGTCATTGAAGGATTTTCAATTGATGATTTGCCTCCAGCATCGCCGGAAATTGTTATTATTGAAGGTGCTTCTATTTCAGCAGCAGATATAAATCAAGAAGAGATCGAAAGCAATGTTGCATTAGCTGCGCCTCTTCAAGGAAGCATCGCAGTTGCTTGGGATAGTGTTGCAGATAATAGTAATCTTAATTATCTTCTTGCTGATTTAGATGGATATTTTGTTGTAATGCATGAGGATAAAGTTAATACTTCATTAAAGCTTACTAAAGATAATTGCAATACTGCAAATAATTGTCAATTTGTTTCTGCAGTATTGCCAGACAACAAAGATAGATTTGAAACAGTTTTTGCTGGATTAGATGATGCAAATAATTATATGGTTGTTGTTTATGCTGTTGATACTTCTGGAAATTATTTAGAAATTAAATAATAACTGCAAATAATGTAATAATTGTCATCAATATAAGCAAGATTATCTCTGCAAGCCCGCCTGTCTTCATAAACCCTTTAATTCTAACAGGTATTGGATACAAAAACATAATGCCTTGATGATTTAGTGTATCTAAAACAAGATGTGAAAGATAGCCAATAAAAAACGGCACAATGTAAATAACTGGAATAACTAAAGATAATAAATATGAAAAGAGAAATAATGCTAACAATGAATGAAAAAACCCTCTGTGTGTAAAGAGATATCCAACAATCTTAACATGCTTGCCAAGTTTTGAGGTAGTAATATCAATATCTGGAATCATTGCAGCAAAGATAATAATCGCAATATACAACTGCGGCTGCAATTGAATATATTGAAAAGTCAGCAAACCAATAAGAAATGCAAATATAAGATGGGTTTTGAATAACATAAAAAAACATCGCTCCACTAGTTTTTTCTTCAGAGAAATTTCCAAAATTCAATTTCTGCAATTTTCATACCAAATCCCTTGTTGTCCGAATTGCCTCGCTAGGAGAATTTTGCAAAGCAAAATTCTCTTCAGAATCACAAATTAGCTAAAGAGGGTATATTATTTGGTGCATTTGGCGCTGTCTGCAATTCTTTCTCTAATTTCTTCATTTCATCTTCAGGATTAATATCTGTGAACACAAAATTGCTTATAAACTCTAGTCTGTCAAACATCATATTCTTTGAAGTCTTGCCTACTATTTTAATCATTTCGCCAAGCAAGTCATTCTTTATTTTTGCAAATGCTTCAGGAGCTTCTTTGAATATTAGAATCTCTTCTTCTTCTTTCTTAAGAAGCTTTTTCACTTGATTCTTAAAAAATACTGCCCTAATATTATCTGTGCCGTCATCGAGAAAAACATTAACAACATATGAATAGCCATGTTTTACTGCGCCATGTTCATTGCAGACAAATCCTGTTTCTTTTGCTGAAACCTTTTTGCCGCAATTTGGGCATATCTCAAAGAATTTTATATCAAATACCTGCACAATTGTTCCGACTAATTCAATATTTGTTTCATTTTCTTTAAGATCATGAATTCTTTTTCTGGTAGAGTCATATTGTTTTTGTTGTTGTGATTGCATTTGTTGCGATAGTTGAGCAACTGCAACATTTGGCGGATTTAAAAACAGCTTGCTTTTCTCATTGAGATGCAACTCCTTAAAACCATTGCTCTCTTTGATATAGCCAGATAATATTTTCACAACATCATTTTCCTTCAGAACATCAAAATCTTTTGTAAGAGCATGCCAAAGAACAATCCTTAATTGCCCTGTTTCATCAGCTGCTAGAAAACTTGCAACCTTGCCTTGTATTTCTCCTTTTTGAAATTCTCTCAATGCATATTTCTTTGCTACACGAGCATTTAATTCAATATTTCTCATTCCTGCAACAAGATCTTTTATTTTCATTGCCCCTGATGCCTGCACTAATCGTATACCCAAATCATTTGCAACAATATGCGCAGCGCCTTCTTCTGAGATTAATCCTGCTAATTGCGTCATTTTTTGCTTTATTTTTTCATGAATTTCATCATCTGAAAGCTGAGACTTTTCTTTAATCTTTTCAATTATTGTTTGTAAAGGCATTGATGTCATAGTAAACCACTTTTTAATCTGTTTTTATTCAATTATATAATACTAGAATTCTTGGAATGTTTATATAGTTTATTGATTTGCTCCTTCAATCTCTGCTTTCACATACTGCATTATTTGTCTGATGAGGAGAATTTTGCTTTGCAAAATTCTCTTTACTTAACAAGATAATATTTTTTTCTAACAAAAATATACGCAATTGATCCATAGATTAAAATCATAATTAATTGTGTTATTATAAAAAGAGTTGCTATTTGTTCAATTGAAAGAAAAGCAGAGAATGACTCTAAATAATACTGTTTTACATTGAATATAACTTCATTTTGTAATATATAATAGCTAATCAATGAAATTGCTGTATTTATTCCAAGAGCAATACACATATAATTTGCAAGATAAGCTAGTTTATCTTTTTGTAACACTAAATATATTGAAATCAACAATAATGCTGTTAAAACAGAGATAATTGCTGTAGCTGTATATCCTTTAAAGAATACAACTCCGGCAAGAATAAAAAACGGTGTTTTTAAGAGATTAAGAAAGATTATGATTGTAGCCAAAAGTAAAAGTATCAGTAATTTTATCTCTTTTGGAATTTCATTATTAGAGCTGAATGGTTTCATCATATAATGCTGTATTTATCCTGCTCTTTTTTAATCTTTTGCTCTTCGATGAGTTTTTCAAGAAAAAACATTATTTGGCTTTCTGGAACTCCTAAAGCAAGTTCTAGTTCTTCTATTGTTTTTGAGCCATTGCGAAGCTCTATTTTGATAAAATTTCTTAGAAGAATTGTAAGATTCTTTTTAAACAATTCATTCTCAACTTTATATTTCTTATAGAGCATATCTAATGTATGTAATTTTGTGAGAATTTCATTAAAGAAACTAGTTGCATCACGTGCTTGGAAAGCAAGTTCTTCTGGTTCAACAACTTCAATAGAAGCAGGCATGTAATCATAGCAGAACCAGATCAATTTGTCTAATTTCTCAACTTTCAATTCAAGTTCAACAAAAGTTGAGTATAAATCTTCCTTAAGCATAGGTTCTTCATATTTTTCTGAAACTACTGTAATTTCCTTTTCAGTTTTTAGCCTATCAACATAACCATGTAATGTTTCCATTAAATGTTCTTTAGGATTGCCTAACATTTCAATAATAGCTCTTGCAACAATAGTCTGTTTTGCCATAGCTGTGAAGAATTAGGATTTATTTAAAAATGTTTAGTATTATTGATTGGGATTTTTATTTACATATCTTATAGAAGATTATAATGATAATTATAAATAACAACAAGACATAAGGAATTACTTTAGCTATCTTCATTGTTTTTGATTGATAAATTATACTATTGTTTTTGTTGCTAATGTTTTCTTGTATTGACTGATAATCATTCACAGATGATTTAGAAAGATTATTATTAATTGGTATAATTAGTTTTTCTTTCTTCTGCATCATCTTTGGTTCTTTGATTATTTCATTTGCATATTGTTGTATATTATCATTGTTCAGCAATGGTTGTTCAATCTCTATCTCTTTTACTTGAATAATCTGTTTATTATCCTTAAGTTTACTAAATGTTGTTTTTGTTGCTGATTTCTGGCTCTTCTTTGCTGCTTTGCTTGTTACTTCTTTTGTTTTCTTGTTATTTTTTGGTCTTGTTATTTTCTTTTCTTTGATATTTTTGATAGAATTACTATCAATTGCTTGATTATCTTCAATTTCAGTTAATGCTATATCCTTGTTTATCACAATCGGAATTGATGCAGTATTGCCGCAGCCTGTTATTACAAATAAATAATTTGTTTGATTTGACTTTTGTTTAATATCATCATATAAAACTGAGATATTAAGTATCTGATAAGCAACTATATTTCTTCCGCGAATATGGATAGTTTGCTTTTTAGTAATTATTTTCTTATCTAAATCAGCAATATAATAATAATAGGCATATTTAGTTGTATTAACTTTAGTAATTATTACATCTGCTGTAAACTTACATTCACTAGAACTATTGTATAATTTGCATGTTTGCAGCTCTTTATTATTTATTTCTATGCTTGAAGCAAAATTATTCAATCCTATATTCGTTCCATTAGTATTATTAACCTCATTGCTTTCATTGCTATTAATGTCATTACTCTCTAAATCCTCAGCTTTTGCAAGACTTGATAATAAGACTATGCTTAAAACAATAACCAGGATAAACCCTATTTTTAACAGTGCTTTTGACTTTATCATAGATTAATTATTGTTTTTTTCTTAAAAAGCTTTGTGGAGAAAAACTGAGAAGATTTCTGAATTTTCTGAAGAAATCTTTGAAAATAATGAAAAAAATAATGATTTATTCCAATTCTTTGTATTTTCCTTTGTATTTATCGAAATAAATTGGGTGTGTTTCTATAAATTGTCTAAATCCTGGTGGTAATTGTTCATCTTTTTCAAGATCTTTGCAGATAATTGGCGTGCCATCGAGATATTTTTTATTATTGATCCATATTAAAGTGCTGTTGTATAAAGAATTTTCATTATTTAGCTCAGGCTTTACAAGCCAGCCTCCTGTTTCAAGATTTCTTTTAAATATTGCAAAATCAGAATAGATATATTCTCCACTATCTGGTGGTGGGTTATAAAAATAAATAAAACCATCCTTAATATATTGTACTTTCTTGCCAATAATATCACATTGCCTTAGAGATGATGGTAATTGTGTAGTTTGTGTAGAAATATATTTATATCCTATAACTGATACAACGATAATTGCAATAAGCAATATTACAACAAGTATTTTCTTCATATTATGCGCCTGGAATGACAGGATTATTGCTTATTTTATAAAGATTATGGAACTAAGATATTATTCCTCTATTCCTAAGCATTTTACTATTTCATGCTTGCATTTATTGCATTGAGTTACAAAATATTCTACATCACCTGAAAAACGAGAGCCTTTATTCTCAAGTATTCCTTCGCATTTAGGGCATTTCTTTTTCATTTCTAGTTCCATAAGAAATTCGGAATCATTGTGTATTAATAAATATTTTGAATTGTGTCGTATTAGAACGACAACTATATATATAATAACTTCTCAAAATAAGAATTGGTTAATAAAAAATGAACGGAGTGAATTTTTTATGAGCACTTTAATAATTATCTTACTTTGCCTATTCCTGGCATATATCTTTTCTAATATTTGCAGGCATCTTAATGTTCCGCGAGTAATTGGGCAGATTGCAGTTGGATTATTGCTTGGCATACCTGTTATAAAAATAATGTTGTTTGATAATACTTCACTTTCAATGATTGAAAGCTTAGCGCAAATTGGGATTATTCTGTTATTCTTCTTTATTGGATTAGAGATTGATACAAGCATTTTTAAGAGGGATTTTAAGGAAGCTAGTTATATCTCATTATTTAATACAACATTGCCATTATTGCTTGGTTTTATAGTATGTAAGTTTTTGCTAGGTTTTTCTGTAACTGCTAGTTTAGTTATAGCTATATCATTATCTGTCAGCGCGCAAAGTGTCAGTATTGATTTCCTTGAAGAGTTAAGATTAATAAAAACAAGAATAGGAAATCTTATCATTACAGGTGGAGCTGTAGATGATATTTTCGAGTTGTTATTGATTAGCATTGTTTTTTTGTTTATTGAAGGAACAACTTCACAATATGGGTTTCTGAAATTAATTGTTGAATTATTTATATTTACGATAATTATTCTTATTTTTAAGATCTATGTTATACCAATGATTCTTCATTCTGCTGAAAGTGAGAAATCAACAGCAACATTATTCATGGGTGCATTGATTATTGTATTATTAATGGCAGCATTAGCTGAGTTTCTTCATGTTGGCGCATTAGTTGGAGCATTGTTTGCCGGATTAACTGTGAGAAAAATATTATTAGATGGAGATAATAAAAAGCCATGGGAAGAGCATTTGATCTCCAATACAATCCACATTATTGCATTTGGTTTTCTTGTACCCATGTTTTTTATCTGGATTGGCTTAACAACAGATATTCCTGCAATTATTGATAATATAGGATTGGCAGGAATATTCTTTGCAATTGCCTGCATTGGAACAATTGGTGGTACAATCTTAGGTGTAATGCGAGCGCAAGGAAGCTTTAATGAAGGTTTATTGATAGGAATTGGATTAAATCCAAAAGGAGATGTTGAATTGGTTTTAGCTGCATTTGCGCTTCAGGCAGGAATAATCTCAAAAGGTGTGTTTTCAGCATTAGTATTAATGGCAATTGCAACAACATTGTTTAGCCCAATATTATTCCGATATATCATTACTAAGGAGCATATTTTGAAGAAGATTAAAGCTGGAGTTAGGTTATGAGGTTATAAAAAACTCGTTTTACTAAATCATAATCTTTATATATATGTATATGTATATATTTCTTATGTCGCAAATTATAAGTATATCAGATGATGTATATACTACATTAAAGAAAATGAAAGGGAAGAATAGTTATTCTGAAGTAATCAGGATACTATTGCATACAAAGACAAATAAAGAAAAGATTTTAGGATGTTTTGGAAAAGGAGGAGTGGATTCCGAGAAAGTAAAAGAGCTCGATAATCTTTGGAAGAAATGGTCAGAAAAATATGCTTAGATTCAGATGTACTGATCTCTATCATGAATAACGATCTGAGAGTAAAAACTATATTTCAGTCGTTAGATTCACATTTCTATACAACTTCAATTAATTCATTTGAAATATGGTATGGTAGAAAAGATTCTGAGAATATATCTGAGTTATTGCAATCACTAATTAAATTAGAGCTGGATGACCATTCAGCAAGGATTGCTGCAGATATTCTCAGAGAATTAAGGAGAAAAGGCGAATTAATTGATGTAAAGGATTTGTTTATTGCTTCCATCTGTATTAAAAATAATCTAGAATTATTTACATTCAATAAAAAACATTTTGAACGATTACAGAAATACGGATTACAATTACCTAATTTTGAATAAAAAAGGTTATAACAATGCAGATACCAAAAGAAGCAAAAAAAGTATTTTCCGGCTATATCTTTAATATTTGGCACTGGCAGCAAGAGATGTTTGATGGTAGTTTTGAAACATTTGAAATGATTGAGCGAAGAGCAGTTGTTGATATAATTGCAACAGTTGGCAATAAGATAATTACATTAGAGCAAGAACAACCTGCTAGAAAAAAGTATCCTGCATTGCCTGGCGGAATGATTGACAAGGGTGAATTGCCAATCAACAGCGCAAAAAGAGAGTTGCGTGAAGAAACAGGATATAATTGTAAAAATATAGAGCTTCTTGATGAGGATACTGGCAAAGGAAAACAATATTTTCATCAATCAATCTTTCTGGCAAAAGATTGTATCAAAGAAGGAATGCAGCATCTTGATAAAGGAGAAAAGATAACTGTCAAACTTGTTTCTTATGATGAATTTTTGCAGCTTTGCAGAGATCCTCAGTTTGCTGCGCCGTATAAATTAATTTTTAAGATGTATGAGTGTTTATTGGATAGAAATAAGAAAGAAGATTTTAGGAAGAAGATATTTGGTTGATTATGCTTTCATCTCACATAATACTTCTGATTCTAATAAAGGTGTTGTAACTTTCGTCATAATTATTTCTTCTTTCTGAATTCTTTTGTTTCTTAACAAAAGAGAGAAATGTAATTTAAGATTAATAGTGTTGTCTTCAACTTTTATAATGAACTCCCATTTGCTGAGACTGTTAAATGCATTCTTAGACAACCTAAATAGTTTTGATGCGTCAAATATCTGAATTCCTGTAATATATCCTTCTTTATCAATATCTAACACAAAATTATTTAATTCAAGCGATTTCTTATAATCCCTCTCTTTGATCTTAAAAAAAAGAATATCATTAGATAAATCATAGGCAGATTCTCCCTTTCCACGCGCATCTAGTTTTTTTAAGCTCATTTTATATCCTTGGTAAATGTTCTGTTATGAAAAAAGTAATAATTTCAATACATTCTGTCTTGACTGATATAATCATTCTGATATATCCATAATTTCTTTTGTAAAATACAGCGTAATTCTTGTTTTCCTGGATTCCTATTAAATGAGGGCTTTCTTTAGTTAAAAGATAAATAAGATAGTCTTCCTTATATATTTTTCTTTGCATCTCGCTAAGACGATATAAGGCATGCGGGGAAATGACAATATTATTTTTATATTTACTTATTAAATAACCCCATTCTTCTTTTGATATTATCTCTATAATCTTCGTTGCCATGTATACATTTAACAGTTTAACAGAAACTTATTAATAAGATTATACACCCAAAGAGCGAAATAATCTCTTAATTTTAGAGAAATAATACAGAAAATTTGAAAAACTTTCTGAAAAAACGATTATTTCTAGAAATTCTTCAACTTTTCTGAAAATCCAATGATAATGAATTAACACAATGCCGTATGTTTTTCTTTGTCAGATGTTCACCTTCAAACACATGACCAAGATGAGCATTACCTCTTTAATTTACTTTAATAAGGATATAAATTATCGCCGATAAATTTAATATAATAACATAATTAGAAAAAGAAAATTAAAAAAGACAAATACTTTATCGAACTTTTTGAAATAATTATCCATCTTTTATTCACTAATATGACTAAAACTCCACTTTAACATCTTGCTTGTCAGCTTCTGAAACTTTGAACATCTCTTTTTTCTGCAAAGCCATCATTCTTGCTACAATCATGTCAGGAAATGATTCAATCCTAATATTAAAGTTATTTGTGCTGTCATTGTAATATTCTCTTCTATCAGCTAATTCATTTTCAATGCCTGAGATTCTGCCTTGCAACTGGATAAAATTTTCATTTGCTTTTAAGTTTGGATAATTTTCTGCAACTGCAAACAATGATTTTAATGCTCCAGACAAAACACCGTCAGCTGCTGCTTTTTGTGAAGTTGTTGTTGCATTTAGGAAAGCTGTTCTTGCTTTGACAATGTTCTCAAGCAATGTCTTTTCATGCTTCATATAACCTTTAACTGAAGCAATTAACTTAGGAAGTTCATCACTTCTTTGTTTTAAAAGAACATCGATATTTGCAAATGCTTTTTCAATATTATTCTTTAATGTTACTAACCCATTGTAAATTCCAACTAAATATGCAATAAATCCAATTACAAAGAGGATTACTGCTACTAAGATTATAATTGTTAATCCGACTGCCATATTGACTGTACCTCCATATTATTTATTATGATAGTTTCTATTGTAGTATATATAATTTTCTAAAACATTCCAATATAAAACAACACATAAGTCAAACAAGCTAATGCTAAAACAGCTCCACCTATAATGCCGCCAAACACAGACCATTTCATTGATGACAATACTGCTTTTTCATCTTTGTCAGAGATGTAGTAGGTTGCATTATTTCCTTTTTGAATCATAATGCCTTCTTCATTGAATCTAGCTGTGCCTTCTTTAATAAATGGATTCTTTCCAGCAGTGCCTAGAATATATAATTTATCGCCTGGCGCAATATAATATTCACGATAACGCATTGTTAGATTTCCACCAAACCATCCTTCAAATGAAACTTTATTTGCTTTTAAAAAATTCAATACATTTGCTGGCGGGTCTTTGCCAAAACTAGAGTTATATTCTGTGTCAACTGGAATATCCAACTCTGCTTTTTCTGTATCAACTAAAACACTGCCTGTCTTGTCTTTGACTAACAAATATTTTCCAGCAGTACCTTCTTTAACAGTTACCCAATATGAGCTTCTTCTGCTTCGCACGTATTTTTCTACAGTATATTTGTAAAAAAGACATTCTTTTTGAGAAAATGGTGATTTTAATATTTCTTTTGGAACAGCTTGACCGAAATTAGTTACCTTGCTTTTTAACAATTCTTGATAAGGAAGAACAACAGCATAAACTTCAACCAACCCAATTGCTAATGAACGAATATTAGATGTAGGCATATTTTCAATTGTGCGTTTTAGTTTCAGTTTCTTAAAACCTTTATAGAAAAACCATAAGCCTCCGAAAAATCCAACTATTGAATAAACAAATAGTTTTGCTGCTCCTTCACCAGATGCCATAGTGATTCTAAATAGTGCAACTATTTAAAATTAATGATAAATTTATAAACAATCATTAGTTCCTTTAACATATGATAATCGGCATTACTGGATATATAGGCGCAGGAAAAACTACTGCTGCAACATTCTGTAAAGAATTAGGTTACAGCATTGTTGATTGCGACAGCATTGGTCATGAGATTCTTGAGAAAGATACTGAAATCCAGCATAAATTAATTGGAAGATATGGCAATAAGATAATTGGAAGAGATTTAAAGATTAATCGGGAAATATTAGCAGAACTTATTTTTAATAATCAAGAAAACATTGACGAATTAAATAAGATAATACATCCAAAATTAAAAGCAATTGTATACCAATTGCTCGATAAAGCAGCGCAAGAAAATAAAAAAGTGATTGTTGAAGCTGCTATACTAAAAGAACTTGAATTAGACACAAAAGTTGATAAGATTATTATCATTAAATCTGAGATTAGCATAATCTATGAGCGATTAAAGAAAAGATATTCGCAAAAACAAGTTGTTAATATCATGAACAAGCAATTGCTTCCTAAAAAGTATGATTATTTAATCTTAAATAATGAAAGCATTGAAGAATTAAAAAGACGTGTTGTTGAGATTGTAAATAAGCTGTCAAAATTCTCTTAATTTATTCTATTTTAACGCACAATCTATCGATGCCTATATCAACAAAGCTTAGCATTTGATTTGTTGTGTAACTTATTGATTTTCCTGAGAAACCAATTGGTTTTCCATCTTTTAATATACAAACAAATATATTCTCAAATATTGGCAGATTATTGAATGAACCTGATTTTACTTCTGCATTATTTACATTTAATTGTAGTTTACCATCTGCATTAATTATTACATTTGATCCTTGAAAGAATGGATATGCTAGTTGTTGTTTGCAATTTGTTTGCTTTTTTATCTTTGTCATATCAAGATCATTTAAGTTAATTACTAAATGTATTGCTGAAGTTGTTTTATAATTTAAATCATAATTATATAGGTGAAGCAGATCTAAATGAATTGATTCAGGTTCAAGGATGTACAGTTCATTATTGTAATAATAATATGCGTACTGATTATAATCTATTGATGGTTCAAGTATAGTTGATGGTGTATCAGTCATATCGCTAAAAAGCAATACTCTGCTGCCATCTTCATCTTCTTTGATAACCCTAAGATAATTATGAGCAACTGTTGAGAGTTCTTGATTTTCTTGATTATCTGTTGATCCTTGACAATCAGATTTATCATATGCATTTCCAGAGTTACATATATTTGATGATTTTCGTTGAGCTTCAACTTCTTCTGGAGTTTTATAATAACATTTTCCATAATCGATTACAGTTTTAAAGTTGTTTCCTGTTGTTGTATCTTGTGTTGCTTCTTGTATTAAAGAATATTCGCCAAAATTACTTGCATCAGCTGCTTCATCGCATTTTTTGATTGTATCCGCAATAGTATCAGGTTCCATCTTCTTATTTGTTGCATCAATTTTATGATTGTTAATCTGCAATAGAATTCCAAAATCCAATGTAATCTCCTGTGATGATTTATCATTTAGATTAATCTTTTTATTTTTTGTTTCTCTTTCTGATAGGATTATTGATTTTGCATTTTCAGCTTGTTTGTATTGATCAGAACTTCTCTCAGCTATGTCTGACTTAGGAATGACATATAATTCATCATTAAATAACTCTAAGTCTGCTGCATTAGTTGAGATTAAATCAAAATGTGTTTTGGGTTCATTATTATCTATGAATAACAACTCTTTCTGCTGTCCAAGACGAACAATCCTCAAATAATATTGTTGAACTGTTTCTGGACATTTTCCTGTTTCAATTCTCCTAGTCATACCGTCTGCGCCAACAAATTCCTTTTTCAGATTGCCATTCTTATTAAGATTAGAGATATCATCGCATGACTCAATAAGATTTTCTTTCACCTCAATAAATGGTGTATCAAGATTTATCTTTTCACCAAGGTTTGTTTCATCAAGATTGCCTTGCGCATCAAAATAATATCTGTAAATTGCTTTTTGTTGCGCTATTGCTGGAAGAAAATCAATGCGTTGATTATTATAAGCTCCTTGTTTTAACAGTTTAAAATAATCAGTTGGATTTGTCTTAGCTATTGTTTCTTCTCTGCAAGCATCATATATTTTTTGGAGTTCTGCAAAGTTCTTATCGATTATAGGCATGAATCCTGGAGAAGTGCAGCACATTGGATCATTAACATTGCAGTTATTTGAGCAGAATGTTATTTCATCATTCAATTTTACAATCTTTAATGGATAAACTTTATCAAAACTTTTTATATAAACGCAGTCATAAGTCTTTGTGCTGTCATACTGTTTTATGTCAGATACATATTTCTGCATAAACAATGGATCCATTTTTGAAAAGAATTGATATCTTGTCTGTGTTGCTTTTTTTGTAATTGGTTTGCATTCAATTATTTCATTGCATAATCCAATAGCGCTTGATTTGCATAAACAAAGACAGTCGCTTGTCTTGCATTCTTGTGGAA
This sequence comes from Candidatus Woesearchaeota archaeon, assembly GCA_016219865.1. Lineage (GTDB taxonomy): Archaea > Nanobdellota > Nanobdellia > Woesearchaeales > DSVV01 > JACRKF01. Next base: position 36,686 of record JACRKF010000033.1, read on the forward strand.
GTTCTTTATCAAACATTCTGATATTCTTGCCTTCTTTATTATCGCCTTTTACTTCTTCAACAAATTCGCATAATTCTGGAGTTGTATCGATTATCGCATAATCACTGTCTAATTTAAACGGTCTTTCTATTGGTTTATTATCAGCCATAATATCCAGAGTTGCTAACAGGCTATGAAAACTTTCTTTTGCAGCTTGTTCAGTTGAATCATGAAAAAAGAGTTGATAGATTCCAACTGCAAGAATTAAAAGAACAATGAAAGCTGCTGCTACTAACACAGCTTCTGCTACTGTTTCTAATGTCATCATCTCAGCTTTTTTATGGCGCATTTAGATCACAATCTTGCTCTTGTCCAGATTCATCTTTGTACTTGCCATTATCTGCTAATCCATCACCGTCGCTATCATCAGGAGAATTTGCTGGAACTAAGCAATCTTGCTGCGAAGTTGTTTTTTCCTTTATATTTGTCAGTGATTTCATAAAATCCTTAACAGAACCTGAAGAAATCATAATCAGTAAGAATCCAAACACTAATGAAACAATCATTATTACAAGCCAAAATGGCATTTCTGCTTTTTTATCCATAAAAAACATCCTCCCTTTAGTAGTCATTACTCCTATGTTAAAAAACAATAAAAAATGAACGAAGTGAATTTTTATTGTTTTTTAGTTATTTAAACAACATACTTCTCCTTTATTGTCGCAATTAGTATATAATACATAATTAATTTTTCCATCTGTTGATTTGCAGCTTTCTTTTTTTATGCAGCTTCCTTGTTGTGATTCACAAGCAAGATAGCAGCATACTTGTTCACTTGCTGAGTTATCTGTAGTTGTGCTATCAGAACCATCTGCAGATTTTAACGGATTTGTTTTTCCGCAGGATAATGCTAATGTTTGTCCTTTTTGATCACTGCATTCTGTTGAAGACATGCATTTGCCTTGTTTTGACTCGCAATCATTAAGGCTGTATCGAAATAGAGATGATTGTTTGCCAAATATAAATAACAATACAAAAAGAACTACTAATGCAAGTATTACAATCACAACTGTATTTATTGCTAAATCTGCTTTCTTATTTTTTTGGTTCATAGTTTCAACTCTTTTTTTACTATTGTATTTATTAATCACTTGTTTATTCTCATAGCTGCATTTTCTTTTTCAGCAATTACTGATTCATTTTTTCTCTTCTTGTATTTTTGCCATATAATAAACTGCATCTAAATAAATAGAGCTATCTTTCGCATTTTCAATCAAGTAGTTTGCTTTCTCTTCTGCATGAACAAAGTCTTTATTTTTAAAATATAGTTGGAGCAGCACATGTGTTATTTCTTCCTTTAAATTATCATCATCTTCAATAATTAATAACTTCTCTCTTATTTCAATAACTTTTTCAATATTTAGATTATTTTCTCTGTCATATAACTGCAAGAATCTTTCTAATATCTCTTTATTTTTAACTGCATTATTAGATTGTGCAATGAATTCATAACACACAACATAAGCGCTATCTATATCTGAACTTTTTTTTTCTTGTCCAGAAAGGTAAGTTCTGCAATCAATTTCCAATATATCAACCTTTTGCTGTTGATTAAGCAGTTTTTGTTCTTCTGTAAACTTTATGAATGATATTTTATCAATAAATTCTTTACCCATGCTGTATAATGCTTTAGGGAAGACAGTAATAAATATCAGAAAGAATATTGCAACCAATAAAGCAACCAATTTCCAATTCATATCCGCTTTTTTTTTATTTTTAGAAAAGATTTGCAATAAATTCACCTAATTTTCCTTTTGAAAGATATATTAAAGCTATGATTACAACTAGCATGATTAATGCGAAAATCATCATGACTATCCTAAATTCCATCTCTGCTTCTTTTTTCATAATAAAAAATCTCCTCATTTCTTATTTTGTTCTTCTATTTTCAACTTTGTTTGTTGTTCTGCAGGAAGTTCATTGCAGTTTAAACCTTGCAATGCTTGTTCTGAATAAGGCCATAATACTGTTGCAGCGCTCCAGTCAGCAGCTTTGTCGTTTCCTGCTGCATAACCTATTGCCCCGCCAGCAATTGTGCCAAGCAATGCATATCCTGTTGCTGCAAAAACACCAACACCAGGAATTAAGATTGTTGATGCGCCAACAACAGTGCCTGCCCCTATGCCAGCCGGAGTAGACCACATTTTATTGACATAACCTTTTTTTGCATATAGCAATAGTACTGCATAGTTTCCTTTTGTAATTATACTATCTTCTGTGCTTTGCTGAGTTTTAATAGTTTGTGTTTCTTCAGCTGTTGTATATGGAGAAATATATTTCTTATAATTTTGTTTGCCTAAAAAAGGCGGAATAGGATTTGATTCAAGAAATTGAAGAAAACCTTTAATCTCTATATTTGCAGCAGAGCCTTCAAAAGAAACCAATGAGCAAACAACGCAATAATTCTTTTCTTCATTAAACAAAACATCAAACAGATCTTTTTTGCCCTCACCAAATTTAAACCAGCAATATGCCATTTGATTTGCTAACTTCTTCTGAATAAGAGTTGGATCTTTTTCTGCAATAACTATTTTCTGTGTTGGACAATCTAATCCTGTGCCAGCTATATCTTCTTGTTTGAATTGAATGCCTTTTATTTTTGTTTGTGACTGAATATCAACTGACTGTCTGCATGATTCAATTGATTTAAATTCCTTTTGTTTTTGATGAACTGGAATCAGCCATAGCAATAATACTATTAAAGTAACGATTATTATAGCTATACTCGCCATTGCATTAAACTCATTTGCTTTTTTATTCATAAAAAACATCGCTCCGCTCGTTTCTTATCAACCATACATTACCTCACATCTGAGCATATTCTGATTATCTAACAGTTGTTCTTCATCAAGTATTGAGAGACGAAATTCATCATCATCAGTGTTTGAAACAGGAGTTGGCTTATAATCCACAATATTATGATAAATTAGATAGTATGTTTTTCCAGCTGCAATTTGTGATGAATAGAACCAAAATAGATCCAACTGACCATTCTTAGTGAAGTAAGAGTAGTAATTTTGATCGCTAAAAGGCAGAGTTGCTTTTGATAAATAAGTTGTAAACGCAGTTCCTAATTCAATTGGTTGTATAGCTTGTGTGCTATCAATCTGAAATTGCGCGCAAAATACACATACATTTTTGTAGCTTGCTTTATTTCTATCAAATACACTTCCGCCTGCTTCTCCAAAGTTTTTCCAGCAGATTCTCATTCTTTCTGCTAACACAGGATAAACTACTTGTGAGTTTAATGCTTTATATGAATCAACAATTGTCTTTCTATTGCCGTCTGCTATAGCTATTGGTGTTTTTTTCTGATCTATTTCAAGATGATCTCCATAGAAATTAATATATGTTCTTGGGCAATCAATTGGAACAGGAGATGAATCACCTGATATTCCAATTTTCGTTGCTTTATGCACTGCTGCAGTTGCTGCGCATTTTTCATCTTTTTCCTTTGAAATTAATTTTGCTAGCAATGGAGCTTCTATTGAGAGAAATATTATTAAAGAAACAACTAATATAATTATAGCATTAATTCTGGAAATACCTCTTTTCATTATAAAAACTCCTCCAAGTCGTTTTTATTATAAACGCAATAGTCTTAAAATACCATAAACTATAGTAATTAAAATAATTAATACTGCCATATATATAATTATTCTAACTAATGATGCTTTCTTATTCATAAAAAACTCACTTCGTTCAATTCTTATTCTTTAGAAGCAGAGGTATTTAAATGTAGTGTAGAGAATTTTGCTAAAGCAAAATTCTCATTAACTTTATAAAACCATAAGCATTCTTTTTTTCCTATGGAGAATAACTTTTGGAAAGGTAAGAAAGTATTAGTCACAGGAGGTTCAGGATTTATTGGTAGCTATGTTGTTGAGCTTTTGCTTGAAAAAGGAGCAATTGTCAGCATTACTTCTTTTAAGACAAGAGGTAATAATGATGAAGACAGAAATATTGCTCAATTCAAAGATAAGATCCAGATTTTTGAAATTAACCTGCTTAATATAGATAGTTGTAAAGAGATAACAAAAGGACAGGATATTGTGCTTAATCTAGCTGCAAGAGTTGGTGGAATTGAATTAAACAGCAAACATCCAAGTATTATGTTTAAAGATAATCTTCTTATGTTTATGAATGTTTTAGAAGCAGCAAGAATTAACAATGTTCAGAGATTTTTAACAGTAAGCAGTGCTTGTGTTTATCCTCAATTATGCGCAATTCCTATTCCTGAAGAAGAAGGATTTAAAGATACTCCTGCGCAAACAAATGAAGGATATGGCTGGGCAAAAAGGATGCAGGAGTTTTTGTCAAAATGTTATGCAAAAGAATACAATATGAACATTGCAATAGTCAGACCATCAAATGCATATGGTCCAAAGGATAATTTTGATGCTGCAACATCTCATGTTATTCCAGCGCTTATCCGCAGAATTCTCAATGGAGAAAATCCATTAGTTGTTTGGGGCAGTGGAAATCAAACTCGATCATTCTTATATGCAACTGATTTTGCGCGTGGTTTATTAGAGATTGCTGAGAAACATGCTGTGTGTGATGCATTAAATCTTGGCGATGAACGAGAAGTGACAATTAAAGAATTAGTTTCAATAATTTTAAAGCTCTGCAATAAAGAGAATGAGATTAAAGTTGTATTTGACACCTCAAAACCAGAAGGGCAGCCAAGGAGATGCAGTGATGTTTCAAAAGCAAGCAAAATGATAAACTATAAAACAGAGGTAAGCCTTGAAGAAGGAATACGGGGTACGATAGAATGGTACAAAAAAGAACTGCTGCGCAAGTAAAAAATAATTTGAAAAGCTCAAAAAAACAGAATAACAAACAGAATGAAAAAAAGTACGATGCAACCTTATTTATACTTACAAAAAATGAGATAAAAGGATTAACTGCATTATTTCAAAAGATTCCAATTACTAGATTTGCTGAAGTTATTGCAATCGATGCGCAATCAACTGATGGCAGCAAAGAATTCCTGCTCAAGAAAGGATTGCGGGTTATCACCCAGAAAAAAATGGGGCGAGCTGAAGCATTCCGTATTGGTTGCGCAGTTGCAGCATATGAAAATGTTATATTTTTCTCTCCTGACGGCAATGAAGATCCAGCTGATATAGTTAAGCTTGCTTATTGGTTAGAGCAAGGATATGATATGTCAGTTGGAAGCAGATTTATGAAAGGAGGCAGAAGCGATGATGATGATGTTTGGCTTCCTATTAGGGGCTTAGGTAATAAAGGATTTACATTAGCAGCAGATATTCTCTGGGGAGGACATTTAACTGATTCAATTAATGGTTTTCGCGGCGTAAAAAAAAGCAAATTATGGAAATTAAATCCTGACAGCGAAGGATTTGGCATTGAGTTTCAGATTTCTATCAGAGCATTGAAATTAAGATACAAGATTAAAGAAATACCAACGTATGAAGGCGACAGAATTGGCGGTCAAAGCACAGCAAGAACATTTGCAACAGGATGGTACTTCATTAAATTGTTATTGGGGGAATTGTTTATCGGAAAATCATTCTTGCGATGGACGCAGATTAAGAATAAATATAAGTTATCGTAATTAATTTTATTCGTAGTCAAGAATGTGTATTTTTCTGAGTGACCTAAGTGAACTCGAAGAATACTATACTTTTTTAAACCCTTGCTCTTTATTCTTGTTCTATGAAAGTCGCGCGTGTAATTGAAACCTTTTTACCAAACATTACAGGACCAGTTAATCAGGCGTATAAGATTTCGCTGGAATTAGAAAAAAGAAATATTAATTCTCCTGTTTTTACTACTTATTATAATGTAAAAAATGTTCCTGATGAAGAATTTATTGACTTAGTTTCTGTAAAAAGATTGCCATATGCTAGAATAATGCAATATTGCATAAGTCCTGGAATTAAAAAAGCATTAGAAGAAAGCAATACAAAAAAGAAGATTGATATAATTCATGCGCACACTTATAGAAGCTATCAAACAGAACAAGGCTATCAATTTGCGAAAAAGCACAAGATTCCGTTTGTGTTAAGCGCCCATGGAAGTTTGCTTGGCTATGATAAATATCTCAAGAATAAACTTGTGAAGATGCCATATCTTATCTATGATTCATTAAAAAAGAAATTGCCTGCAATTAATGCAGATGCTGTTATTGTGAATTCTCAATTAGAATATGATGATGCAATTAAATTTGGTATAGACAAAAAAAAGATACATGTAATTCCTGTTGGGATTGATACTTTGTTGTATGAAAAGAAAAACAAAGATCCAAACTTTGTTTTAAAGAAAAACAAAAACGGAATATCACTCTTATTTGTAGCTCGTATCTCTCGCAATAGAAATCTTGAACTCTTGATTCATGCTCTCCATTTTATTAAGAAAAAAAATCTTAACAAAAAGTGTAAACTTTTTGTTATTGGGAAAGAGATAGTCAACAGCGATACAGACAAACGCGGATATGTTGCTGAACTTAAGCAATTAGCGCAAAAACTTGGAGTTTCTGATATGATTCAATTTGTTGGCGAAAAAACAGGAAAAGAACTTATTGATTTATATCTTAATGCTGATATTTTTGTTTATACTTCACTATATGAAAATTTTGGTCAGCCTCTCTTAGAAGCAGCAGCAGCAGGATTGCCAATCATCTCTCCAAGAATTGGAATTGCCAGAGAGATTATAAAAGATGGAGAAACAGGTTACTTTGTAGAGTATGATGCCAAAGATGTTAGTGATAAAATAGCATTGTTGTTTGATAAAAATGAAAGAGAAATTTTTGGAAAAAGATTGCAAACAATTGTTAAGAAAAAATATGCGTGGAGTAAGATAATTAATGAATACTGCAAATTATATCGCTCATTAACAAAAAAGTAATCCATGATAAATACTATTAATACCATGACAATACGTAATATCATAAAGAATATTGAACGCAAAGACATATGCATAGCAATAGCGTTCTTTCTTCTTGCATTTGTTGTTCGCTTGCCTGCAATCCATTATCCTTTAAGCGGAGATAGTGTTGTTTATACTCAGCTCACTCAAAGCATCTATGAAACTGGATCATATGCAATTGATGGAAAAATTCACACACAATATCCATTTTTGTTTCCTTTAGTAAGCGCAATCTTCATGTTCTTTGGCAACCCTGTGCTTGCAATTAAGATCTCTGCATTTTTTTGGGCAAGCCATGTTGTTGTTATTATTTACTTAATGGGCTTACGATTTGTTGAGAGGAAATTTGCCATTGCTGCTGCATTATTGACTTTATTCAACCCTTGGTTCTTTTATTTCACAACAACATTGCCATTATCTGAAGCGTTTACTACATTGCTTGTTTTACTTGCTTATTTCTGCTATGATTTTGAAGATAATGGAAATACAAATTATCTATCTGCTTTTTTCTTTGGACTTGCAATTCTTTCACGATATACAGCAGGTATATTTGCATTGCCATTTCTCATTGCAAAATGCGTAGTAATTATAAAAGAAATAGCAAAAGCAAAAAAAGACAAACTTCTTTTTAGCAAAAAGCTGCTCTCCGGCATATTATCCCCTATGCTCTTTATACTCTTTGTATTAGTTCCTTCTATTCTCTGGTTTTCCTTTACAATTATGCAGGCAAATGATATCAGCGCCCATGGTTACATTGGTCCTTTGCTCACACAAAGCAGTTTGTCATTAAAGAATGTGATATATAATAGCTTTTTAGCGCTGATAATAGTGCCTTTATTATTACTCTCAGGAATGATTATCTTTTTTGCATACGGACTTTTCCAATTAAAAACTGCTGACTTGCTGCAAAAAAAGAACAACCTGCTTTGGAAATATCTTCTGATTAGCTTCTTCAGTATGCTCTTGTTTGGAATCTTCTGGTTTAGCATATTTTCACCCTATTTCCCTTACATCTGGGAGAAATTACGGTTCTTTGTTAGTTTTATTCCATTGCTCACATTATTTTCAATGATTAGCTTTAGTGAGTTATTACAACGAAATATTGCTTATAGAAAATTACTCCTTTGTTGCTTAACACTCTTTTTTATTCTTTCTTTTATCTGCGCCTTTTTTATCACTTTTGGTTTTTTTAAGGAGAACGTTGACGCTTTTTTGCCTTCACGAGAAATATTTACCCAAAAAGCATATCACCAAAGCAAAGCAATTGCTGCAATAAATGCAGAGAGTAATTCATATAATTCTGCAGTTCAGCAGCAGGATTCATCAAAAGATGTGATTGTGATTCTCTCTGAACAAAGCATCAGAGATAAGGAACAGAAACAGTTTAGTTATTTTTTTGATGCCAAGAATGTCGAAATCATGAATAAAAAAGCAGAGATTATTATGGTAAAAGGAGATAAAAATAAACTATTGCAACAACCGCTTATCTACGCAGAATATTCTTTAGAAGAAACAAAGCAGATACTTGCTGCTGCAAATATTTCTTGTGCAACAATAGCAAAGATAGCTGAATATGGCAGAATAAATACAATTGGAGCTTATAGGTGCAGTGTTTCATAACGGCATAGTTACACAAAAAATATAAAGCGAGAGATAAATCTTCATTCAATGAAACATGTTAATCGCATACGAATAAAACATGATGTGGATAAATGTGTAGGAAATAAGAATTGTCTGCTTTACGCTTCAAATTATTTCTCTTTTTCGAAACAGAAAGCGCATCTGCAGGATAATTACAAAAAAGCAAATGCTGAATATAAAGATATTACTGTCAGCCATGTTGAACTCAACAAACTGATAAAAGCTGCATATTCATGTCCAGTTAATGTTATAAGTATTTATGATCTAAAGAAAAATAAAGTTATTGTTGACAATTCAATTCATTCAGAATCAGCTCTGGATATTGTTGCAGAAAAACAAACCAGTCATGAGATGATATTTGATAAGACAGGATATTTTCTTGTGAAAGTAAATCAAGAACTAAAACAGATAGAAGTGGGATTATGCAGAAAAAGGAATATTGTTGCAGTAAAGATAATAGGCAAGACACCTGAAGATATTTATAAAACAATAATTAAACATAAATTATTATCGCGATTTGATCATGCTGCATATCTTGGAAGAGAACTGCAAAAAGCATATATTGCTCTGCAACAAAATTTGGATTATGTTCAAGATGATGAATTAAAATTCTTTTAACGAAAGCTTTTAAAAGGAACCTTTATTCTCAAACAATACGGCATTCACTTCGTTCAGCCGTACGTATGGTGTTGTATTTTCATGGTAAACATAGCAGTAATTGGAACAGGTACTTGGGGAAAAAACCACGTAAGAGTTCTCAGCGAATTAGGGGAAGTTAATCTAGTAAAGATCTGTGATATGAATGAAAAGTCTTTGCTGCCATTGCAAAAAACATTTCATGTAAGCGCTACAACTGACTATAAAGAAATTCTCAATGACAAGACTATCCAAACTGTAAATATTTGCACTCCTGCTTCTATGCATTATTCTGTTGTAAAAGAAATGCTTCTTGCTGGAAAAGATGTGCTTGTTGAAAAGCCTTTAACTCTTGACATTGCGCAATCAGAAGAGCTTGCAAAGATAGCAAAAGACAATAACAGGATATTGATGGTTGGCCATATTTTCAGATTTAATGCTGGAGTAAATAAATTAAAAGATGAAATCAAAAAAGGAACATTCGGAAAAATACGATTTATGTACGGAGCAAGGATGGGTTTAATGACACCAAGGGTTGATTGCGGAGTTATTGCTGATTTTGCGCTTCATGATATTGATACTTTTTGTTATCTGCTGGATGAAATGCCAACAGAAATCACTTGTGTTGGGCAATCATATAAAGATTCTGGAAATCAATCTGCTCAACAACAATCACAACAATCATTTGAAGATGTTGGATTTATAACATTAAGATTTAATTCAAATATTATTGCAAATGTTGGAGTAAGTTGGTTAACTCCAAAAAAAGTAAGAGAATTATGGGTTGTTGGCGAGAAGAAAAGCGCTTATCTAGATTATTTAACACAAGAATTGACTATATTTGACAAAGGAATTGTGCCGCAGTACAATTCCTTTGGAGAATTCAGTTTAATCACTAAACAAGATGGTGATGATATAAAGCCATTTGTTCCTGTGCGAGAGCCTTTGAAAGATGAATTGCTTCATTTCATTGATTGCATTAACACAAGAAAACAGCCAATTGTTAATGGAGAAATAGGAACGCAAATGGTTAAGATAATCAATAAAGCATATCAAGCATTAAAAGAAAAGAAAACAATCTCTATAAATTAGTTTTTATCACGTTAGTTTTTAATAACAATATTTAAGAGGACAAAGATGTACAAGAAAAATAAGATTGCAGTTGTTGTTCCAGCATATAATGAACAAGGAAAGATAGAAAAAGTTATTTCTGATATTAAAAATAAATCTTCAATAGTTGACAAGATTATTGTTGTCAATGATGGCAGCAAAGATAATACAATGAAAGAAGCAAAGCAAGCAGGAGCATTTGTAATAACACATGCTGTGAATCAAGGTGCAGGAGCTGCAATTAGAACAGGATATAATTATGCGCTGCAGAAAAATTTTGATATTCTAGTAACAATGGGCGGAGATGATCAAGATGATCCTGCATATATTGAAAGACTTGTTTCAGAGATTGTAGATAAGGGATATGATTTTGTGCAGGGTTCTAGGTATAAAGTAAAAGGATTGGTATTAAAACAGCCATTGTTTAGAAGAATAACAACAACATGTTATTCATTATTATTTACACTTGCAGCTGGAAGGTCTGTTACTGATGGCTCAAATGGATTTCGCGCATTTCGGACTGATATTTTAAAAAAAGTTAACATAAATTATTCAAGTATGAACAGATATGAGATGGAACCTTATTTGTTGTTAAAAACAATCAGGAAAGGTTTTCGTTATAAAGAAATTGGCGTGCCAAAATATTGGCCAAAAGGAAAAAGTTACAGCAAAATGATACCATTCAAAAGCTGGTGGAGTATATTGCGTCCAATAGTTTATTCATTGCTGGGATTTAATATTGAAAAAAGATTTAGGAAGCTGTCAAATAGCTGATTTATTTAGCAAATATTAAATACCTAAAGTTCTCTAATAATAATTGGTGATCAAATGTCTGGAAAAAAAGATGTTACTGATTTGAAAGCTATCGATGTTAAATACAAAGAATTAGCAAAGAAAAACCATCCTGATATGGCTGGAGGAAATACAGAAACATTCAAAAAAGTTTCTTGACATTAACTATGCTATACTATAAAGACTTAAGAAAAACTATTTCAACATTAATAGTTACAGGAGTTCTATATGTTGGAGCAATTAGTAGCTTAGATTATTCAGCAAGAGAATATAGGACACACTTGCAAAGAATGGAAAACGATTCTGCATACAAAGCTCAAGTCTTGAATCAAAGAAAACAAGAAAAAAAGGAAATAAGAGAACTTAATCAGAAACTTGTAGATGCTTGGAGAGATAAACACAAAATTCCTGGTTTAGAACAGTTAGTAAATTATTTTTAGAGAACTTTGCAAAATTCTTTTATGCAATCTCCTGACCAAGTTCCCTATTATCATAATTGCCTAACTGATAAATTTTTCCGCAGAAAAATTTATAAAACTTCTTTCTTAACTCTTTCCAGAAAAGTCTGCCAATCTTTTATCTTAACACAAACGCCGCAAGCATGTGTATGTCCTCCGCCATATCCCTGCAATCCCTCAAGGGATTTATGAATAATTGTAGGAAGATCATAATTCGCTCCTCGCATGCTGCACTTCATTTCCCCTGATTTTTCTCTGCAGATTAAAATAGCTTTGCCAGGATTTTTAAAAAGAAGTTCATTTGACAAGTCTGAAGTAAAACTTGTTTTCATCTCGCTATATTTATACAGCAAAAGATTGCCGGCAATTTGAGCGCTTTTTGTATTTTCCAGTGTTTCTACATACTCTTTGTTAATTGTCTCAAATTTTTGATAAACAAACTTGCCCTGCGCAGTTGTTTGTTTCAATACTTCATCAAAATGTTCTATTCTTGTAAGAATTTTTATGCATTTTTTAGCATCATCTGATTTTCCCTTGAGAATAAAAGAAAACACACGCGACAACCCGCCTATCTTTGTAGTAAACAATGCTTCATCTACTTTTGTAACATTACTTGGCAGCATCTCAGGATACTTATTAGAGAACTCTCCAGCAAACTCAGGAAAGAACCAATCAGATAAACATCCAACAACAGCTATCCATTGATCTTGCTGCGCTATTTGATAACACCAATAATTTGTAGGTCTATTATCAGCATCATTATAATTGCGAGGATTTAAGTAATAAACACCAGTATTCTTCTGCGGCTCATGATGATCTATCCAAAGTATCTTTTGCACGCCTTGCTGTAATGCGCCATCAATAAATGCTTGCTCAACAATAGGCATATCTAATATAAAAATCTTATCAGGTCCATATTCTTGCACCTGTTTAAGATATTTCTTATCAACATTTGGACTGCTTTTGACAAAAATACCTTTTCCACGCAATATCTTTCGATAGAGCAATAAGAACGACGTTAACCCATCAGGATCATCATCAAACAGAAACAATGGATTTTTACTAGTTTCTAGCTCTTTACGGATATAATCAATATCTTCAATTAAACTTGGCATAGTTCCTAGAAAATAATTGATAATTTATAAGTTTAATTGTTTTAAATAACTTTTTATTAAATGAAACACTTCTTTTATACATGAATATTGACTACATCAAAGACAAAGGCAGAACATTGCATTTCCCAGCATTAGATCCAAAAAAAATAAAACTGCAATCACAAGAAGAATTCAACAAAAAAGCAAAGCAAGATTACTTTGGCGCTTCACCAAACATTTTTGTCGGCAGATTTGGCTATCCGGATATAAACGTAGGCATTCTAAACACAGAAGAGTACAAAAACAATGACGAACCTTTGTTATGGAGCAAAGAAAACTATACAATTCCAAAAATAATTGATCTTAGAACGCAGCTGATTAATGCGCAATTCAAAACAAACATTAAATCAATAAATACAATAAATAATACTTCCAATAATAACAACAAATTTTTAGAACTCTCGCAGGAACTTTCTCTTTCACAGAAACCAGTGGATATTGAGATAAACCTTTCAAAAAAGCCAAACTTCAATCTTACACTCAACAAAGAAGAAGCTCCTCATGGCTGTAATATTGAATTAAAAAAAGCGCAGATCACACAAAATGTAAGAGTGCCAACAAAAGTTGACAAAATTGTTTCCGACACAGATGTAAAAGCAGCAACTGCATTGCAAGAATTATATACTGACGGCTTCGATGAGCATTACCTGACAAAAATAGTCAGCACTGGAAGTCTTGGAGTAAAAACACAGAGAAAATTAGTTCCGACGAGATGGAGTATTACACTAACCGACGACACAATTGGAAAGACATTAATCAAACAAATAAGAGATTATTCGCAACTTGATTGCTATCAAGCATATTTTGGAGGGCATCTTGGAAATTATTATTTAGTTCTATTCTTTCCAAACGAATGGCAGTATGAATTATTTGAAACAATCATCTCAGAAAAAACATCATTCGCAACAGATTATGAGAATTATTACGGCAGAAAAGAATATGCTTCTTCAACAGTTGGCGGCTATTATGCAGCAAGGCTTGCAATTCTTGAAAAACTGCAACAAACAAGAAAACAAGCAAGCATATTAGCTCTGCGTTTTGTTGATCCCAATGAATACATTGCTCCTCTTGGAGTTTGGGTTGTACGAGAAGCAACACGAAAAGCAATGACAGCGCAACCGATTGAATTTGAAGATAAGCAGACAATGATAAGTTACACATTGGCATTTATCAAAAAAAGATTCAAGTATGATTGCAGTTTGCAATTAAAGCAAAGCATTTTGTTGGACAATCTAAAAAAGCAAAAGAAATTATTTGATTTTGAATTACTGAACAAAAACTTTATATATCACTTAAATATAATAGTTATATAGTAAACATAATAATATAACTGGTGATATAATGCTAATTTGTAAAACAAGGAAATGGGGTTCTTCATTGGGGATAATAGTCCCTAAAAAAGCTGCTGAGAGATTGCACCTTTATGAAAATCAAGAAGTAATTATAGAGATACAACCAAAAGATAATGTTTTAAAAGACCTCTTCGGATATGCAAAAGGAAGAATAAGAAGAAATACAGATGAAATAATTGCAGATGCAAGAAAAGAATTAGGTGTTGATTAGATGTATTGTTTAGACACATATGCCTTATGGGAGATACAATTTGCGAATGAGAAATTTGTTAAGTTCCTGAAAGAAGACTTTGTCATCACAGAATGGACGTTGATAGAATTCTATAAAACACTATTAAGAGAATATAATCAACAAACAGCAGATTATTGGTCCAGACGATTATTACCTCATTGTAAAAATATTTCAATTGAGATAGCATTGAAATCTGTTTTATACCAGCATGAAAACAAAAAAGAAAATATGTCGTTATTTGATTGCATTGGATATATTTATTCACAAGAAAACAACCTTGTTTTTGTAACAGGAGATAAAGCTTTTAGGAACAGAGCAAAAGTATTATTTATACAAAAATAAAGAATCATGATCGAACAAACTTCCCATTCTCAACCTTCTTCAAGAAGAATTCATACCACACATCACCATTTTCATCAAATGACAGCTTGCCAAACAATGAAGGGATCTGCTGAAAACTCAACAACCTTTGCTTGACACAAACATTATTAGCGCACTCTTTGCTGGCAAACAACAATAATCGCAATGCTTCATAACCTTCTGCAGAATATGCAGTTGGGATCTTATTATGCCTCATCTTGTAATTCGCAGCAAATTGTTCAAGTAAAATATTCTTCTGACCTGATTGATTTTGTGAAACAAAATCAATTACAAAATCAATCGGATAAGTATAAATTAATCCTTCTGCTGCATCTCCTGCAATTGCCAGCAATTCATCGCTTTCAACTGCTCGCGTTGCATAAACAGGCATATTCATCTGCAATTCTTTCATTTGTTTAATGATATAAGCAGTTGTTTTTGTATCTCCTGCAATAAAAAGCGCTTCAGGATTTGTATCTTTTATTTTCACCAATACTGCTCGAAAATCAGTATCCTTTGCCCCATATGCTTCTTCAGCAACTATACTGCCGCCAAAAGAACTAAATGCTCCAACAAATCCTTTTTTGTGACCTAACCCCATATCATTATTGATATGCATAACTGCAACTTTTTGATATTTATCTATAATCGATTTTGCTAATATTGTATCTTCAACCTCAGCTCGAGCAGTAACACGAAAAGAATAATCATTGCTGCTTGTATAAGATGGAGTTGATGAAAACATCGCCATCTGTACTATCTCATCTTGTTCAGCTAATGGTTTTAATGCTAAGCTCACAGGACTCATCCCAGTAATAAGCAATGAGATATTATTTGAACGAAGTTTTTGATATGCTGTCACAGCTAATTTCTGATCTCCCTGATGATCCTCAAAATAAAGTTCGACAGGAAAATTTACATTGCCATTTTTATCTTGCTTTTGAAATTCTTCAAACGCCAACAAAATTCCTTGTTGACTTTCAATGCCATAGCTTGCAAAATTACCAGATAATGGCAAAATAATGCCAACACGCAACGGTTGATTATCTTGATTTTGGACAGCGCATCCTTGAAGAACAAGAACTAAGAAAATAACAAAGATTGATAATAATAGTTTATGTTTAATGCTCTGTTTATTACCTGATTGCACCTGCACCATAGTTTAAACTTAACCCCAGCTACACTCAGAATGATGAATTTTTTAAGTATAAATATTATTGTTGTAATACCATATAACAACATTTATATAACAGATATTCTAAATATAAAAATTGTGAACGAAGTGAACAATTTTTATGGATACGCAAACAACATTACGCGAACTTGGATTAGCAGGAAATGAAGCGCGAGTTTATCTTGCATTATTAGATTTAGGTTCAAGTTTAGCTGGAGAAATAACAAAAAAGTCAGGAGTAAACAGAACAAATGTATATGACGCATTAGAAAAATTGATTGAAAAAGGATTAGCATCATATGTTATTTCCACAAACAGGAAATATTTCGAAGCAGCTCCCCCAACTAAATTCATCTCATTTCTAGACGATAAGAAGAAAGAAATAGAAAGAAAGAAACAGCTTGTGCAGCAATTGCTGCCAGAGCTCGAAGTTAGAAGAAAATTATCTAAAGAACCGCAAGAAGCAACAATCTACAAAGGAAAACAAGGATTAAAATCAATCGCAGAAGATGTGTTAAATCAAAAACAAACAATGTTTGTTTTTGGCGCAGAAGGAAAATTTAGTGCAATGTTTACCCATTATGCTGAACAATGGCATATGCGAAGAGGAAAGTTAAAGATTCCATTAAAAATGATATTCAACGAAAAAGTAAGAGAAACAAAAACAAAAGCAAACTTTCCATTAGCAGAGCTTCGCTTCATAACACGAGATGAGACACCCGCAACAACATGGATCTATGGCAATACAGTTGCAATCATTGTCTGGAGCATACAGCCATTAGCAACAGTCATCAGAAGCAAAGAAGTAGCAGATTCCTATAAAATATTTTTTGATGGAATGTGGAATAATGCGAAGGAATAAAATCTCTCAATCATAGTCCAAAACTTGATCTATGTATTCTTAATAATTGTTTTCTTCGCAATTACTCTTGCCAGAAATACTATTATAAATAAGTATTAACTTCCCAGTCAGTTACAGCTATTCTGAATTCTTCGCATTCTTTTTCTTTTGCATATAAATAATTTCCAAAAAGTTTGTCCCCTAACAATTCTTTCATTAAATCGCTTTTCTTGAAAATCTTTAATGCATCACTCAAGCTTTCAGGCAAAGTTTCTATTCCTATCTTTTCAAGCTCTTCTTTTGATTGTTCAAATATGTTTTCTTCATATGAAGGCATTAAACTTTTCTTTTTTTTTATACCCTCTAATCCCACTTTAAGCAAAGCTGCAAATGCTAAATAAGGCGATGCGCTTGGATCAGGACATCGTATCTCTGCTCTCACAGAACTTTCTCTCCCTTTTGTGTAATGTGGTATCCTTATCAGAGCAGATCTGTTTTTTCCTCCCCAGCAGATATAAACAGGAGCTTCATATCCTGAAACCAATCGTTTATATGAGTTCACAGTTGGGTTTAATATTGCTGACATTTCTTTTATGCAAGATAATTGCCCTGCAATAAAACTTTTTGCCAATGGTGATAATTTGTATTTATCTTCTTCGTTGTAAAACAAAGGCTTTCCATCTAGATCAAATAAACTAAAATGAATATGCATGCCGCTTCCTGGTTTTTTAAACAAAGGTTTTGGCATAAATGACGCAATTAACCCATACTTATGCGCAACCATTTTAATTATTTTTTTCAATGTAATTACTCTTTCTGCTGTAACTAATGCATCATCGTATCGAAACCCTATTTCATGCTGTCCATGCCCAACTTCATGATGCGCTCTTTCTGAATGTATTCCATAAGCTTTAAGTTTCAGCATTACTTCTTTTCTAATCTCGCTCCCTATATCGCCTGTTGGACTATCAAAATAACTTCCATCATCAGAATCAGGAATTGCAATCTTTCCATCTGCTGTCTTTTTGAAAAAATAGAATTCAACCTCTGGACCTACCTTAAAAACATAGCCTTCTTTTTTTGCCTCTTCAATAACCTTTTTTAATACAGTACGTGGTGTTCCTGCAAATAATTCACCATTTGAAGTATAAACATCGCAGAAAAAACGAGCAGTTTTTACTTCTTTATCATCGGGAATAATTGCAAATGTGCTTAAATCAGGCTTAAGATACATATCGCTTTCTTTAATTCTTGTAAAACCTTTGATTGATGAACCATCAAACCATAACCCTTTTTCAACAGCATCTTTCAAACATTCAATAGGGATTTCAATTGACTTTAACACGCCAAATATATCAGTAAACTCCATTTCAATAAATTTAACATTTTCTTTTGCTATTATTTCATGTATCTCTTTAATTTCCATATTTCCACCATCTGTTCAATTTTAATATCTATACAGTTATAATTCTAATCCTAACACAATTATTTAATCAATTCAGATAGTAAGTGTTAGCGTTATATTAAGTTATTTTAAGATTTAGTTAACAATTGCTGACTATAATAACAAAAAACTTTATAAATATAAAGTATTTGTTATATTATAATTAGAAAAACAAACAAACGTTAAGCAGAAAAAGTTGAGTGAGAAAAATGATGATAGATGAGATTGATAAGAAGATATTGAATGTAGTAATTGGAAATGCCAGACTTTCATTAAGAGAGATAGCTAAACAAATTGGATATTCAGTAGTTACAGTAATGAACAGGATGAAACGATTAGAAAAAGAAAAAATAATTAAAGAATACATAGCGCATATTGATTATGAAAAATTAGGATATGATGTGAATATAATCATTAAGATCAGAGTTTCAAAAGGCAAATTATTTGAAGTTGAGAAAAAGATAGCCATAGACCAACATGTTTCTGCAGTATATGACATAACTGGAGATTTTGATTCTATTGTAATAGCAAAATTCAAGACAAGAAAAGCTTTAGACATATTCCTAAAAAAGATTCAGACCTATGAATTTGTTGAAAGAACAGAAACAATCTTGATATTAAATACAATCAAAGAAAAATATAATCTATTATTATAGACAATAATAAAATCAGTATACATTCATCACTTTCCTAAGAATCAAACTAAACGCTATTGACAACAGCACATAGCTTCCCAGCCAGCCAAAATTCTTAATCCAAGGTATCCAACCAAGAATAAATATATCTTTGTGCGGCTTAATCATTTCATTATTTGTTGTTATGCTCAACAAACCTTCTTTGCCAACCTTTTGTTCAGGTAATGCATAAGTCCTATCTTTAATATTTTCAACAATTATAACTTGCTGTTTGTATTCTTTATCTTTATACTTATAACGCAAAGTATAATCTCCAACTTGACCGTTATAGACAAATTTGGCGCTTTTATCTAACACTGTTTGATTATCGCTGTTTAACAAAAGCAAAGAAGTATTAGAACTGCTATTATCTCCACCCAAATATTGCACAATCCCACTGCTGTCATCAAATGCAAATGCAACGCTAAACTCAGTATCTTTCACAATTGGCAAATATCCCATATGCGCATTAAGCCATGAAAAGATAAGAATGATTGGAATAAATGTGATTAATGTTGGCTTTAATGACTGCATAAAATATTTCATATTTGTTTCCATTGCTTTTTTCTGCACAGCCATCATCTGCTTAGGATTATCTTTTAATGTTTTCATTTCATTCTGCAGTTCTTTAATCTCCTCTTTCATTGTTTTCATAAGATTTTGATCAGTAAGATATTTGTATGCTATTGTCATCAATAATGAAAGAACTAATGAAATGATAGTAATAGCTAGAAAAGGGTGTAATCGTAACACAGGAAAAAAGATCGGATTAAATATTGAATCTAACATAAAAAATCTCCTCACTTTGTTCGTCGATTTTTTAAAATAATAAGTTATTCATGAGCAAAGCGATTGAATAACTTATCCACCCATAACTTTTTTCAGCATTGGATGCATATCCATCATATGCTGCTTTGCAATATCTTCATATAGACGATAAATGATCATAACTGTTAATAACAATGAAGTTCCATTGACTAATGATCCAAGCAAATCAGCAAATCCAGCTAAAAATCCAATAGTTAAACCACCCATGATTGTCAGTGGCGTTATGTATCTGCTTAAGATTCTTTCAAGAATTCTTTCATCTCTTCTAAATCCAGGAATTTGCAATCCTGAACTTAATAATTGTTTTGCCTGTGATCTTGCATCCATTCCTGAAGTTTGCACCCAGAAATAAGAAAATATAACAGATCCGATTATTAGCACAAGAAGATATACTAACGCTTGTATATACGGCCTAAATCCAATATCAAGTCCGCCTTGTGTAATAATCATCCCAAGTAACCCTCTTCTGCCGCCTGGAATCGAAAGCCATGCAACAACTCCTGAAACAGCATTGCCTGACGCATCAACTGTTCCTAATAAAGGTCTGCCCCAATTTTGCAATAATCTCGCCCATAATTGCAGATTTGCTAATAATGCAGAGATTAAGATTACAGGAATGTTGCTTGTATAAATAAAACTCAATGGCCATCTTATTCCATGCCCTCTAACTCTTCCAAATGATAATGGAATTTCAACTTTCATTGCTTGTGAATAAACTGCAATTGCGAAAATAACAAATGTTGATAATAATGCAGTTATTGCTAACGCTGCAGTTTGCAAATCCCCTGCAAAAAATGCTTGGAACAACTGCGGCACTGCTCCAGTTGCATAACTTATTTCAGTAGTTCCTCCTACAGCAGGTAACCATGAAAATGCTTGAACAAATAATGATTTTGATACTCCTGCAGCAATAAACAAGGATAATCCTGAACCAAATCCCCATTTGCTGACAATCTCGTCCATAAACAAAATCAATAATCCGCCAATTGTTAATTGAAGGATAAGCATTAATTGCAATGATGCATAAACAGGAGTTCCTATTTTATCAGCGTTTGGCGCTAATCCTCCCATATAAACATAAACTGCTGCTTCAAATATAATAAAGAGAATTGCCAATAATTTTTGGATTCCTTGAAACTTTTTCTTATCATCAGTACTTTGGAGATTAAAGCTGATTAATCCTGAACCATTTAACAACTGCATAACAATAGATGCTGTAACAATTGGTCCAATACCTAATGAGATAATGCTTCCAAAAGAAGCTCCAAGGATTAATGATAAGAATTCAAACTGCGCTAATGCATTCTCTCCTAACCCAAAAAGAGGAACTGCTCCAAGCACGAAAAACAGAACAAGAATCAACATAGTCCATTTTAACTTTTCTTTAAAACCTAGTTTTCGTTGTGTTGGTCCTGAAACTTCAGGCAAATTATAGATTAACGTTTTCCATAAAGACATAAACAATACCCCTTATTTAAATAAAAATAATAATTTGCTTTAACTATATATAAATTTATTCTTCTGTTTCAGCATTGTCAGCATTATCTGCTGCTGCTTCAGTAGTTGCTTCAGCCAACATAACTTTTCCGCCAGCAGCTTCTATCTTTTCAATTGCTTGTTCTGATGCTGCAGCAACTGTAATCATAAAAGAATGTGTAGCTTTGCCTGTTCCAAGTAATTTGTCAACTCCCCATGAAGATAAATCAACAGTGTATATATTTTTCGCAACAGTTATTTTCTGTTCTGCAATGTATCTGTCTAATCTTTCTTCAATATCGCGGATATTAAGAGTTTTTTGTTCATTTCTTGTTACATTAACAAAACCATATTTGCCAAAGTAATCTTTATTTTTCCAAATGCTTGGTTTTTTTGAATCTGCTCTTTTTCCAGATCCAGCTCTTCCTTTCCCGCCTTTATTTCCTGAACCTCGATGCTTTTTCATTGCGCCATAACCATGAGTATGTGAACCTCGATGCCGTGACATTTTTCCGCGTTTTCTCATAACCATAAAATATCTCCTCACTTAAATATACAATAATTAAATCATCCGCGCTAATAAATCTTTTATTTCGTCTTTTCTATCTCCTAATGCTCCTGAATTAGCATAAGGCACTTTTACACCTTTTCTTCCATATCCCTTTAATGGAGGGTGTAATCGAAAGAATTTTTTTATTCCGCCTTTCTTTACATCTTTTTCTGCTCGTTTTTCAACAAGCTGCAAATATAATGCATGATTAATTGTGCCAAAAGTAATGTAATCTTTTGCATTTTGCAGCATTCCTCGAATGCTAGGCGTATCTTTATAGATACTGCAATAATTTTTTTTATGAAGATTTAACATTTGTAATGTATCTTTAATATAAGCAGGTACTCTAACTAATCCGCGAATTCGCACTGCTGCAACTAATTGATCTTGTTCAGTAAATTTATTGTTCTGCTTCTGCGCCATTTTGTACACTTCCCTCTGCAATTGCTAAACTTTCATAATCAACAGGTGATATTTTTGTAGTTGATAACTTTCGCAATGCATCAAAGCATGCTAGAATCATATTCATTTTTGTTGATCTATGCCCTAATGATTTTGCCCAAATATTCTTAATTCCCGCTAATTTTAATACTTTCTGACATTCTTTTTCTACGCATAATCCTGTGCCTTTTGGCGCTGGCATTAATTTTAATATAACTGATCCGCATTTTCCAGTAACTGCAAAAGGAATTGAATGCGCTTCTTTGCTTTTATCCTGCCAGCTTCCATTTCCTCTTTTTATTTTGATTATATTTAATTTTGCTTCTCTGATTGCTTTTTCTCTTGCAGGAACAGTTTCTTTTGCTTTTCCGTACCCTAATCCAATAAATCCATCTTTATTTCCAACAATTGCAAAAGTAGAGAATTTTGGTTTATTTCCTTCTTTTGTTTTCTTTTGTGTTTGACGAAACACTCTTCTCTGACCGCCGCCAAATTTACCTTTTGCTTGGCCAATCATTAACAAATCTGTTTCGAGATTTTTAAGTAGAAAATCAACTATTTCTGGTTCCATTATGCGGATTCCAGAATTTAATATTTCATCAATTGCAGTAATTTCTCCATTCTTGACTTTCTTGCCAAGGTCTGTCTTAGGCTTCCATGCTGAAGCATCAAATTCAGTCTTAGTTTTTCCTTTTTCAACAGCTTCCTCAACTTTCTTGACAGCTTCTTCAGTTAACGCTTCAATTTCTGCAGTTTCAGGATGTGCAACAATAGGTTCTTCTATTGCAACATCTTTGATAATATCTTTCATTGTTTCTTCTTCTGCTGTTTTTTGTTCAGGTTGCTGTTCTTCTTGTTTTTGTTTCATAGTATGATCATCCCAGTATCTTTTTCTTCACTTCAGCAAATATTGTGGAAATCGTTCCAGCATTTAATTGCTGTTGTTTATACGCATGAAATTGTTGTTCATTTTTATTCTGAGCAAAATAAGTTGCAATATGTTTTCCTTGGATTCTGTCATCGCTTGGCAAGATTTCTTTGCTTACTGGCACAGATAATCCAGCATCTAATAATCCTTTTACTACTGCATAAATCTTGCTTCCTTTTATTGAAGTATGCAATCCAATATCAGCAATTGCATGTGTTATTCCTTGTTCTTTTGCTTTTTTTCCAAGAGATAATCCCGCAAGATAACATGCAGGTAAATTATTTTTTTTAAATTTCCACCCATATTGTTCTAATACACAGCTATTTACAGTTGCAAGTATTGCATCTCCTTTTTCATTAAACTTTGCTAATTGCACAACTACATTATTAGTTGATAAACGAATAATTATTCTAGGTGTTTTGCCCAATAATAGCTTTAATCGCTTATGATAATTAGTTCTTCCTTCTCTTCTTCTTCTTTTCTGCACAACTCGTATTTGTTTTGTCATAGTCCATCAGTTCTTTAAATTAGTTAGTTACATTCTGTTTTACATGTGGTTCCATTAATTTATGTTCATTAACATATAATTTAATGTGTTTTAAACTTCTGAAAAAACCGCCTTTTGCTTTCATGTATAACATATGGTAGTTTGTTGTTGTAATATATTTTTTATCACGCAATGTTTTCAGATAAGCGCGTAATAATCTTACTCTATGTTTCCATTCAAGTTTTTGTGGATTACGGGCATTTTTACTTCCTTTTCTGCTGCCAAACCCTTTTTGCAAACCTTTTCTTCTTTGCAAATGTCTTTTTTTAGCTCTTCCTCTTGAAACTCCTTGAATATTTTCTTTCCATATTGCATAATCTTTAGCGAGTGAGATGATATCTTTCTTAGTGATTGCTTCTTTAATTTCATCTAATCTTTCTGCATCAAATCTTACTCTATAAGGTGAACAATTCAATACTTTTCCTGCAAGCATTTTTTTCTTTCGTAAATCCATTGTATGTGCCTCATTGCTGTGGTTGTATTAACAATTTTTCTGCTTCTTTGTTTTCAGCTTCTTTCTTCTCTTCTGCGCTTAATTCTTGCTCTTTTTGAGCTGATTTTTCATCTGCTATCTTTTCAATGCCTTTTTTTTCAGCTTTCTTTTCTTCTTCTTTCTTTTTTTCTTCTTTCTGCTGAACAATTTGTTTTTTCTTGCTAAGACGATCAATAAATTCTTGTTGCAATTTATTTTTATGAGCTTCTGCATCTTTAACAAACAACACGCGTAATCCTTTTTTTACTGCTTCTGCCAATATTAACATGCGCTTTTTATTTCCAACAGCGCCAGCAATGATTATAGCATCCTTAGTCTTATCCAAATTTGCTAAAGCAGCAGGTGTTGAAACATTATGCATTGCATATCCTTCTCTGCTGAGCCCGCTCACAGCTGCAGGGGACTTGAATCCTGGTGATACTTTTTTAGCATTGCCCTTTTTATTGATACGAAGCTTGCTATGTAATCCTCTAGGGCTTCTCCAAGTATCTGGTAACCTTTTTCGTTTATATGCATCTTGCCTTATAAACGCTGGTTTTTTTCTCTTCATTTTATTTCTTTGTTCTAATAATGATTTATCCATAATTATAACACCTTTATGATATTTATGCATTTTATATGCGCATTTTATGCAGTTTATTTATTGAGGTTTCTCGGTAATATAAATACCTTGTTG
Organism: Candidatus Woesearchaeota archaeon; assembly: GCA_016219865.1. Lineage (GTDB taxonomy): Archaea > Nanobdellota > Nanobdellia > Woesearchaeales > DSVV01 > JACRKF01. The sequence goes on from JACRKF010000033.1 coordinate 61,429, forward strand.
AAACACACGTTTATCAAATCCTGTTCTGCTTGCTAATCTTTCAACTGCTGCAGCAGTCATTCCTACTGCTTCAATATCATTACCTTCCACAGTAATAACTTCACCATCAATTTTAACACTAACTCCTTTAGTTAAAGATAATATTCGCGGCTTTTTCTCACCAATAAAATTCTTTACAATTACTTGATTATTAGTTACTGCGACATTCATTGGAAAGTGACCTGAACAAATTTTTAATTTATAAACGTAATTTTTTTGCGCGCCTTCTATCATATTTTTAAGATGTGACTTAAAAGTGCCTAACATCATTTTCTCAGCTTTTGCCATAACAAGCACTGAAAAGTTAACAACAGATTTATCAACAGATATATTGATTCTTTTGCTTGATAATTTCCTCTGCAATTCTCCATTCTTTCCTTTTACAATAAGAGTTCCATCATGATATGTAACAGTTATTCCTTCTGGAACTTCCAATTGTTCTGTATATGCTTTAAGTTTCATGTTGTTCACGATTTATTAAATCTATAACTAAAATAATTTTGCAGAGCAAAATTATTTTAATAACAATATGCCACAAGCCTTCCGCCTGTGCGTTGTTCTTTTGCAGTTTCATGCACAACTAATCCTCGCGGTGTTGAAACTAATAATATTCCGAAATTTCTTGCTGGAAGAAATCTCTTCTCAAATTTCTCATAATTATCAACTTTCACTGAAAATCGTGGTTTAATAACATTGCATTTATTGATTCTGCCATTTAGTTTGATTGTTAAAAGATTTCCTTTATTGTCAACTGTTTCTTGATAATCTTCAATATATCCTTTTTCTTTCAAAAGACGAAGATTCTCTTTCATAAAAGCTGACGCAGGTCTTATAATGCATTCTTTTTTTCCAATCTTTTCGCTATTTAAGATATTGGAATACATGTTTGCTAACGGATCATTGAATGTCATAGTTTCCACCATATAATATTTTTAACTATATTTTTTAAAACCTATTTTTGTTGCGACTTCTCGAAAACAATGTCTGCAATAGTGCAGATTATATTTGCTGATATGTGCTCCATGCTGCCCGCATCTTCTGCATTTTCTCAATGAAAGCCCTGTTGTTCTCTTCTTAGGTGAGTTGTGCTTCAGATATTTCTTTAGTTTTACAGGCTTAGTTCGAAGCTGTTTCAATGGTTTTCGATAATCGCTATATGTCATAAATATCCCCCTAATCCTCTTCAACTGAAATTCCATATTTTGCTTTCATGAATTCAATTGATTCTTGTGGTTTAATTACATGTTTAAGTGAAACTTTGCGTTGTAATAATCTTCTTTTCTTTACTCTATATCCAGGACGTTCTAATGTTGCGCAAACCTGCAATCCCATTAAACCTAATTCCGGCAGGTACTTAACTAATGGAATTTCAATATATTCATGAACACCAAAAGATACATTGCCTTGATGATCAAAATGATTATTGCTTAGTTTATTATTTTTTGCTTTTAACATTCTGCCAAGCAATTCTTCAGCAGCTGCTCCTCTTAGAGTCAACTTGCATCCGATTGGCAATCCTGGCCTTAACCCCCATGTGGGAATTCTTTTATTAGTAAATGTTTTAATAGGATCTACTCCAGTGATATGCTTAATTAATTTGAGTCCTTTTTCTAATACTGCTTGATCTTTTCCTGCTCCGACATTAAGCGTTATTTTCTCGATCTTTATATTTTTCATAACATTCATTGTGATTACCTTTTTTATTTATGCGCTGTAACAACTGGTTGTTTTTTTCCAACCAACAATGCATAACTTTTTAATGTCTGGATTTTTTTATTTTCTGGTGTAACCAATACAAGTGTATTATCAGCGATTGATTCTATTGCGCCATATGCTCCTATATTTCTTCCATCGATGATACAAACATAATTTCCAACATCACATTTGAAAACATCTGATATTTTTTTATCAACATAATTGTAAACAACAGTGTCGCCTGCACAAATTGTTTTGTTAATATCATCTTTTTGTTGTAATAATGCGCAAGTGCCATCTAATAATGTAATTTGTAATTTTCCTTTAGCTATCATATTTTTTGCAACAACCATAAGTGGTTTTATTGCTTTTTCAGTTTCAGGAATTTCTACTGCAGTTAAAACACCATCATTTGCTAAAACAACACGATAATATTTTTTTAGTGCTTCTATTCCTACAACATCAAATAATCCTACACCATACTTTAATTCATCTACGCGTTTATTATCAACTGTAACTTTTTGAGTATGAAGTATTTCTCTTACTTCTGCTGAAGTTCTGCCTACTTTCATAACATCACGAAGTAAAAGTAATAATGGCAATGACAATGCTTGTTTATGCCCTGAAGGAAATGGACATACAATATACTTTCCGTCATTTCTTTTCAGATTCCATGTTACTGGTGCTGTTAATCTTTTAATGTGTCTTTTAACCATAATATTCCCCTGTGCTTTCTAAGCTTCTTTTACTTGTTTTTCATCTTTTCTTGATTCATTTTTATTTTCATTCTTGTTTTCTTTTCTTAATGATTGTAAATATGCTGCTCTTTGCTTATCATCTGTATACAATGATATGATCTGCACTTTTGAAGCATCAAAAGGATAATATGATTTTGTGCCATCTTTTCTTGTTCTGTCAGTTTTTTCTACAGTAACAAAACTATTTTTTACATTGACAGTTAAAATTTTGCCAACTGCGCCTTTATAATTTCCACGCATAATTTTAACTTTATCTCCTGTTCTTACACGTAAGTTTCTAATTCCGTATTCTTTTCGCAGCTCTTTTGAAAGATGCGAATGTAAAAATTTGCCAAGGATATGAAGTGGAGCATTATATCTATACTTTCTTTGTTTTCGCACTTGTGTGCTTGATTTCCAAAGCGCTGAAAATTTTTGTTTCATAAATAATTACCTCTAAAAAAATCAAACAATAATACTTGCTAACTTAGCTACACTTGGCCATCTTTCACATGCTTCTTTTGCAATTGGCCCTTTTAACATTGTTCCTTGAGGATTACCCTTGTCATCCTTCAATACAACAGCAGCATTATCTTCAAATTTAACTCTCATGCCATCTGGCCTTCTAAATTCTTTTCTTTGCCTTACAATAACTGCAAATACAACTTTCTTTCTCATATCAGGCTTTCCTTTTTTTACAGCAGCCATTACTAAATCTCCAATACCAGCTGTAGGATATCTTCCTTTGACAGTTTTTTGTCCAAAAACACTGACTATTTTTACAATTTTTGCGCCGCTGTTATCACAAGTATCGACATAACTGCCGTGCTGCAATGACTTTGGTATTTTTGATTTTAATGCTAACATTATTGCACCTTTTGTTAATTATTATTTATTTAATACTTCGATTATAACGAAGTTTTTTGTTTTGCTTAATTTTCTTGTTTCCATTATCTTGACTTTATCATTTTCTTTAACACCTAAACATAATGGATTATGCGACATGATGCGAGTGTATCTTCTTTCATAACGCTCATACTTTGGAATTAATACTCTTCTTTCAAATGATACAAGAGCATTTTTTTGTAATCTTATTCGCACAACAGTGCCTACAAATGTTCTTCCATGTAGTTTTAATTCTCCATGAAACGGACATTTCTTGTCATTCTGACATTGTTGTGAAGGCATTTTTACTGCAATACCAACATTTTTTTCTTTTGCATTATTCATTGTGATTTCACCAAACTCATTTCAAGTTGATTTTTGATAATTTATATCTTTGTTTTTTTATATTTTTTATAACTTATATTTTAATCTTGATCCGATCCTCGCTTCTTTTTGCAAGCAATAATCCATCAACTTTTATTTTTTTGCTGCCAAAATTCGCAACAAAATAAACATCTTTTTTGATTATTTTTTTATATCTGCCAACTTTTCTTTGATAATCTTTTTTATCATCTTCTTTTAAAGCAAATGTATTTTTTGTTTCATCGACAATAACGCCTTGTGATAATTGTTTATCATTTTTCTTGGAAAATACAGCAACTTTCTTGCCGATATATTCTCCAGCAACTATCTGTTTTTTAAGTGTTACCATTTCTGATCAAGTTTTCTTTACTTAACTTCTATTTTCTCAGGCGGAAACCCCAGCATTACCAAAGCTTCTCTCATATTTGATTTATGATCGCCTTGTAATTCAACTTTGCCGTCTTTAAATGTTCCGCCGCAGGCAAATTTTGATTTAAGCTTTTTTGTAATTTCTTTGATATCGATTTGTTTAATATCAATACCCTTGATTACTGTATAATATTTATTGAATTTCTTTTTTTCAATCATTACAATTATTTTCTGTGATTCTTTTGCAATACTTTCACAGACGCATAATTCTTTAGGTAATCCGCATATTGAGCAGATTTCACTCATTCTTTGTACCTTCCTTTTTAGTGTTTAATTCATTTTTTCTTTGATGCAGTAAAGTAAGTATCCTTGCAATTGCTTTTTTAGTTTGCCCTATTTTAGCGCGATTTTTAACTTGAGATCCTTTTGCTGCTTCAGTTTTATCTTTTAACAGTTCTCTTTTTAGCTCATTCAATTTCTCATTCAATTCTTTTTCTTTCATCGGTTTTAATTCTTTGAATTTCATGGAGTATCACATTTTGTATGCATTTAATTTTTGTTTTCTTCAGTGGATTTTTCAGCAATTTCTTTTTCTGAATCTTCTGTTGTATTATCAGTCTCATCAGCATTTGCTGAATCATCAGTTTTTACTGAATCATTTGCTGCAGCTTCTTGAGTTGCTGATTCTTCAATAGCTGTTTTAGTGGATTCTTTAGTAATCACATTTTCAGTTGATTCTTGTTTCTTTTTTTCTTTCTTTGCTTTCTTTTGTTTTGGTTTTGCTTCTTCTTCAGACTTTGCTTCTGATTGCGCTTCTTCTTTCTTTTCAACTTCTGCTAAATCGCTTTTTTTCTTAATGCGAATATCATCTGGCAATATTAAATCAGGCGGCATGATTCTTACTTGAATTCCAACAGTTCCTGATTTCAATTCTGCTGCAGTATAAGCAACACGAACGCCATTTACAGCAATATCTCCTGACTTTTTTAAGTATCCTTGATAAAAACGCCATCTTTTTGCTCTTGAACTTGGGATTTTTCCTGAGATTAAAATCTCTACACCCAATGCTCCAGCTCCCATAACATCTTCCATTGCCTTATGCCCTATGCCTTTAAATCTTGCTGAACCGAATTTTTCCATTGAGTTAACCACTCTTTCTCCGATTATGATTGGATCTAAATTAGGATTAGTAACTTCGCTGATTTCAATTTGAGGATTTTCTAAATTGAATTTCTTTTTTAATGTATTAGTTAATTGCTTGATACTTTGCCCTCTTTTACCTACAATTAATCCTGGTCTTGATGCTGAGATAACAATCTTTTCGCCAAGAGGAGTTAACATAAGCTTAGCGCTGCTATAACCAACACGTTTAAGATTATTTTTAATATATTCTTTTATTTCAAATTCTTTAATATGTTGTGCAAGTATCTTTTCATGAGTCATTTAAAATCACTTCTTCCCTTTACTATCAACATTTTTTGCATTTTTAGTTGATTCAGTTACAACAATTTCAAAATGCGCTCGTTTTGCTTTTCTTCTTTTTTGCCTTCCTGCTCTCCATGGTGAAGATGCTTTATGGCAGCAAATATGAACAATCACTAAATCACTAACACTTAAACCTTTATATTGAGCATTTGATTCAGCTGATTTAAGTAATTTCAATACAAATCCAGCTGCTTTTTCTGGATATGAACCTGGACCTATTTTTGTTTTGTGAGCAAGATCCATGTTATATCTTTTAAAAGGAATTGCATATTCTAAAGCAATTACTTTTTCTAATATGTCATAAGCTTGCTTAATTTTCTTACCGCGAAGATGATTGCATAATTCATAACCAACTTTCGATGACACTGGTAGAGATACCCCTAACACTCTTGCCATTTTTTTTGGATCATATCCTTGAAATGCATATCGTTGCTGTGTCATGATTTCTTTCTCCGTTAATTTTTACATATAGTTGCATATATATGCGCACATATAATCAAAATCTATCTCACAGATACACTTGCGCTTGATCGTGTTGCTCCAATACCAGGCGCTGAATGTGAAACCTTCTTTCGTGTCAATGCAAACTCTCCCAGATAATGACCAATCATTTCTTCAGTAATTGGTGTTGCAACATATTCTTTTCCTTGGTAAATTAACACCATCTTTCCAACAAGTGCTGGAATAATTATTAAATCTCTGTTATGTGTTTTGATATTATTTCCTTTTTTCTCTAATCTTTTATAAAATTGTCTTTGTGCTGCCGTAGGCTCGCGTAATAAACTTCTTCTTTGTCTTGCTGGAACTAATTTTGCAAATTCTTTAAGACTCAATCTCTTCAACTCATCCAATGTTTTTCCTCTGTATGTAAAGATTTTTTGCACCATATTTTTGACACCATCATATTTATCTCATATAAAAAAATAAATTTGAAAAATTTATTTTTTGTGTTTATAATTTCTTTCTTCCAGTTCTTCTTGCTCTGATCATGCCAGCTTTTCTTCCTGGTGGAGCATTCTTTGGAGCGACTCTTGCTTTTGACTTTCTTGAACTTCTCTTATTGCCAAAAGGATGGTCAACTGCATTCATTTTTGCTCCTGATGATCTAGGCCATAATTTATTAGTAGCCCTCATTTTGAAAAACTTTCTTCCTGCAGTTAAAAATGGCTTGTCTAATCTTCCGCCGCCTGCAACAACACCTATTGTTGCTCTGCATTTTCCATCAAAAGTTTTTTGTTTTCTTGAAGGCAATAATACAACTACTTTATTATCTTGATGAACCATGATTCGCGCAAAAACTCCTGAACTTCTTACATACTTGCCGCCATCTCCAGGAACTCCTTCTATATTATATATTGCTGTGCCATCTGCAATATCTCGAAGATGCAATGAATTGCCATTTGCAACTTCTGTTGTATTTGCTGCAACTGATTGATTAACAGCAATTGTTTCTGGCGCGATTAATAAAGATTCGCTTCCATCTTCATAAACAACTTTTGCTAATGGCGCTGAATGTGAAGGACAATGTAATATATCAACTACTTTTCCAACCAATGCATTTTTTTGGAATGGAATATGCTTTGCAGCGCCAAGATAGTTATGAACCGGCTTCCTATAACGCATGCTTCCTTTTCCACGTCTTTGCGATATTAAGTTCTTTCCCATTATACATCATCTTTTGTTTTAAATTATTATCAACTTTACATTTACATTATACCTAATTGTGTGCCAATATCAAGCGCAACAGCATCTTTAGACAATGTTACAATTGCTCGTTTTTCTCCTGCGCGATCAACATAAGTATTGATTCGTTTTGCTTTTATGCCAAATAAAGATTCAAGTGCTTGCTTGATTTCATTTTTTCTAGCTTTTCTTTCAACAATAAACTGTAATTTATTCTCATACTCCATCATACGGATTGCTTTTTCGCTAGCAACTGCATGTTTCACTATTTCATTGTTAAGTTTTCTAATCGGTTTTTGTTTTTCTTGAACCATTTTCATTCACATCATCTTAATGATTTTGGCGTATATTTATTTACATGAATAATTGTTCTTTTTGTACTCGTTCAATTGCTGCTTGAGTAAACAATGTTATTCTTCCCATCATAAATCCAGGTGCTAAAAGCTCTGCATTTATTGTGTTTACTGCAACAACATCTACTCCTGGAATATTTTTTGCTGATTGTTGTAATTTACAATCGCCTGAAACAACTAAAAGGATGCCTTTTTTTGTTTTATACTTTCTTCCTCTTCTCTTGCCTTTTCCTGCCCGTACACTTCTTTGTTCAGTTCTAGATAATTCCTCTTCAAACCCAAGCTTGTGCAATACTGCAACAACTTCTTTGGTTTTTGATAATGATTCAAATGGAGTTTCTATAATAAAAGGATATGCTGTAGGAATATGATGACCTCTGCCAGCAACAAGTTCTTTCTGCATAACTGCTGCCATTGCTGATCTGATTGCTTTTCTTCTTTCTTTCTTATTAAGTTTTTCTTCCCAATTTTTTGTTGCTTTCGGAGGATGCGCTCTTCTGCCGCCAACAGTTCCTGGCGCTTGCGCAGCAACCCAATTAAATCTAATACCATTTCGTGATAATATCTTTCTTGGAACTCTTGAGATACCAAAACCATAACACCCTTTAAAATCATGACGTTGCTTAGAGATTTTTACTGAATGCCTATCACCTGCATCAACATATGAACCATAAGGTTGTCTTTTATTATTCCATAAAGACATAATTGCTCTTTGGACTAAATCAAACCTTATTTCTTCGCTAAATTGTTTTGGCAATTCAACTAATCCAAGTTGTTTTTGTTGCATATCAAATAAATGAACTTTCATAAGCATTACCTACTGTTTTTATTACCTGCCTTGTTGTGATTGTAATGAAATATATTCTACTTTAGGCGCTTCTGTTGGTATATTTTTCTTTTGTCTTGAAGCATAACTAAATCTTACTAAACGTTTTTTATTTCCGCCAACTGAACCTTTGACTAAGATAAAAGGATTGCGAACTACGCCATAATTGATAAATCCGCCAGAAGGATTAATTTCTGCAGGATTAGTTGAAATTTTGATAAGCCATTTATTATATTCTGTTCTAGTATGATAACCCATCTGACCTGCATGCGCTACTCTGTACATCATATGTCCTTGTCCGCACCATGCGCCTAAACTGCCTGGTCCTCTTTTAGTCTTTTCTGCTTTGTGACTTCTTAATCTTACACCAAATCTTTTAACAGGACCTTGATAACCTTTTCCTTTAGTAACAGCATGAAAATCTAATAATTGTCCTTCTTTAAAAATATCGCTTACTTGTATTTCCTTATCAATATTATTTTTAACAAATGCTAATTTATCTGCAACATTTCCAGACAATGCAAGTTCAAATATTTCTGGTTTTTTCTTGCCAATGCCTGTTAATCTTGGAACTGTTAAAACATTAACACGGATATCATCATATTCTGCAACTTGTAAATTATCAAGAGAATTTGTTTTCTTGGGAACTCTTACTTTTCTAAACAAATCTTTATCTTTTCCCAATATTATTTCCTTTTTAACATATATGCAAGTGCCTTCTTTTTTGTAGAATCTGATAGAATGAATTTTTATAGGAGGGCATTCGATAATTGTTACTGGAATAGAAATTTCTGATCCTTTTGTTTTAGATGTTTTTTTGTTATCAGTTACTAAAACGTGAGTCATTCCTACTTTATATCCAGCAAATCCAAGTAATGCTGCTTGTTTTGGTGTTTCAGAAATTTGCCAAGATCTTACCCTAGGATATGGTCGTATTGCTCTTTTTCGCGGCCAATACTGCATACTTCCGTGCCTTGGACCCATGACTTGACCCATAAATTTCACTCCGTTATATTTTATTTTTATAGTTTAATGTAATTTGTATTAATTCCACTTGATTTATTTGAAAATAGCCAGTATAGAATACTTGACCATATCCAGTTGCCGCTATGCAATTGGGTGTATAGCATTAACTTTGTACTGAGAGCGCATTGCTTCAGGCTCAAGTTGTGTTTAATATTATTGAGCATAAACTCAAAATACATTTGTTATTTTGAAGTAAGAGAAAGGGGTTATTTATAAAGCTTATCATTTGTATTTTTCGAATTCGCTTTGCTCATTCAGAAAAATACAGCATAAAGAAAATTATATAAAGACATACTGAATCTAGTAAATTTATTCCAAGGACCAGTGGCCTAGCTTGGATAAGGCGGCAGCCTTCTAATGATACTATATAATAGTTCATCTATATATAGTATAGTCGAAAGCTGCAGATCGGGAGTTCAAATCTTCCCTGGTCCGCTTTTCTTTTTCTTATAGTTTTAGTTTACGACTGAGCTTTTGCGAAGGAGTATATTTTTTGGTCAAGCTTTTTGTAAAAAGGTTGGTGAGAATCTTCCCTGGTCCGCTTATTTTATGTTATTTTAGTTGTAAGGGTGAGCGAACATATCTTCTATTCAAAGTGGCTTGTAAATCTCAATATCTTTTATATTCCAAAATATTGGATTAAGTAATTTTCTTCCTTCGCCGCTTCTAGCATTGTCCGTAATCAGATAAGTTCCATCTGGTTGTCGTACTATTCCTGCTATATACTGAACTTGTATATGATCATCCGATACGCGAACTCCTTCTGCGAAAAAAGAATATCCTATTTCAACGACTTTGAATACGGATAAATTAATCTTGAATACTTCTTCTATTCTCTTTTCATCATACGCGCCTATCAGAGAACCATCTGGGCGAGTATTACGAACTTGTATATTTAATGAAACTCCTTTCAAGACATTCTCGTGTTTCATCTGTTTCTGAAGTTCTATTTTTGTACAATTTGAAAAAATCTGCTACAAATTCTTCTACAATTTTACGAGCACTACCCCCTTTATCACTATAACCGCAAGAATGGATAAATTTTCGTGCTCCTCTCACAACATTAATATGGTCATCTATATACAGAGGTTCACCACTTTTTTTCCTGGGAATAATTCCTTCAAAAAAATCATGACTCAACACAGTTAATAAACCATACGCAATATAATGTTCATCATCGTCATATTCCCCATTAAAATATTGCAGTGGTATCTGCAACTCGCCAAGCGATCTGTATGCTCCATTTGCCAACTCCCAAACAGTATCTTCTAGTAAAACGACCTCACTAGTAACATGATCAAAATTTCCTCCCTCGTGCAATGTTTTGATTAATTCTTTTTGGGTAAATTTTTCCATTTTAGTATCCTCCTTAAGTATTATTATCATTGAGTAGATACTAAGATATATATTAAGTGTTTTAGTATTTTCTGTGCAAATAATGGAAATATTTAAGTATAAATACATATTTGTCAGTTAAAATGGTGTATAGATTAGACATAATTAATAGGAAAATCCTGTATGAACTAGATAAAAATTGCAGAATAAGTGATAACCAGCTAGCTAAGAAAGTCAATTTATCTCGAGAATCTGTCAGGAATCGTATAAAGAAATTACAAAAAGAGGGAATAATCCAGGGATTTATCACTTCTATTAATCCCAGTAAATTTGGTTACATGTTTTTCAAGCTTTATTTTCAGTTAGCTAACAATCCAAAAGAAAGAGAAAGATTCTATGATTATTTCAAAAAAATACCAGGTCTCTATTGGTTTGGAGGCAATGATGGGGTGTGGGATCTTCATGCAACCATTTATGCAAAGAATGTTAAAGAATTTAATGCACTCAAAAACAAAATTTACACCGAATTTAGAGATTTAATAATAAGAAGAGATGTCGGAGTGTTAGTTAATGTTCATCAATATACAAAAAGATATCTTCTTGAGAATATTAGAGAAGCACCAGAACCTGCCATTTTTGCTGAAAAAGATATTTTCTAAATCTTTACCACAACAATATATAAATGGAAAAAACTGAAGTAACATTCTTTATATTTTGAATGAAGCCCTGGCTCTGCCGAAACCCCTTCTGAATAAATTGTGCCAATTCTTCTTCTTGCAGAGGGATAATTTTTTTCTCTGCATGTATTCAATTCTAAATATATAATAATGACTTATCTTTCTCGACTTAAAACCAGCACCACTTTTTTGCTTTAGACAAAGCAAAACTATCTGTTGATAATTTGTAAATATCTTATTGCTATATTTTGAAGAATACTTTTTTATACCACAACGTTTAGATAGTTCAATGATTCGACGGCAAATCTGAATCAATGGGGTGTCATTGATTTTGGCTTTATGGGTTGGTGGTTTGTTTTTCATGACAATGCCCCCTCCCCAACCCTTATTTTTAGTTTGATAATTGATTCTAAGTTATTATCGAGAAAATATAGATGCATTAACTATTTAAGAATTTGCTTCTCTGAGGGTTTCGGCAAAGCCGTTACTTGTAAGTAACACTGCCTTATTCAATCTCAAGAACTTTTAAAAATCTGCAACAACGATTGCAGATTTTTATAACTATACTCAGCCAATGGCTTCAGATTCAGAATATCCTCTTCATTATACTTAACCAATAATTCCAAATATTTTCTATTGCCAGTTGTCTTCCACATCTGCCAAAGATAAACCGCGTCACTTCCCTGCATTGTTGCAACCTCATCTGCTCTTTTAATTCCGAGCTCTTTCTCAATTTTCTTCAATCCTCCAGTTAATCCAATACGTGCGCAGCAATGTCGTAGATCAATATGTGGCACTTTTGGAATTACCTCTCCAAGATATCGTTTAATCACAGGCAGATCAAAACTTGAGCCATTAAATGTAACAATCATTTGATATTCAGCCAATGTTTTCTTCAATAACGCAGCATCCAAATTAATTCCTTTAACCATTGTTTTTGTTTCAACACCATCAGAAATGCCAACAACAGTCACATCACCATAATACCCTGATGTTTCAATATCCAAATAACATGCATTTTCCTTAAAATGATTATACAATCGCCATGTTTCTTGATGAGGCATCAGCTTTGAGAAATATTCTGCATTATCAGCATGCAATTGCTGCTGCGCTTCAATCAGCAGATTGTCAAATATCTTTTTTCGCAGTGGATTGATGCTGGAAACTTTCTCAGCTGCCAAAAAGTCTTGCCACTGATGAATTCCAGAATCCCATATATCTTTCTCTTTTTTATAGCTTATTTTTGGCAAAAAAATAAAGCTTGAAGTAAGCATAAGAAATGAAGAGGTATAGTTATTAATAAGTGTTATTATTTATTTACTTCCTTTCTCTAGTTTTTCTATAGATATAAAAAGTCTTCCGAATATTTTATAAAATAGATAACATCCCCGCAATACTATGCTAGACCTCATCTTACTCCGTCATGCGCAAAGCACAGGAAACAAAGCAGGACTATTTCAGGGACAAGTGGACATGGATCCGATTAATCCAGAGTTTCCAGATACCCTTTTGATAGATATAACTGCAATAGGAGAAGTTTCTGCTCTTTATACAACTGATTTAAAACGAGGTAGAATGCCTGCTGAAGATCTCTCAAGAAAGCTAAAAGAATTATATGGAAAACCAATTATCTATGAGTCAACACCGTTGCTCAGAGAACGCAATTTAGGTGAATTAGAAGGTAAACCATATGCAACAATTTCTGAAGATTTTGACAAAGTTGTGCATTACACATACATGACTGAAACAATTGCAGGCGGAGAATCAAGACAGCAATTGCAGCAAAGAGCAGCAAAAGTGCGAGAGTTATACATTGCAGATAAACAAGGAATTGTTGTCATCATTTCTCACGGAGTATTCCTAAAATATCTTTTAGATAACCTAGAAAATACAACTGACGTGAAAAGGACGCTTGAAAATCTGAAGGGTTATCATGTAACACTTGATAATAACACCCTGCAGCAGCTGTGCCAATTTCCAACAAAATAGGTGAGTATATGGTCTTAGAATTAAACAAAAGCAATATAACTTCCTATCTTAAAAAAAGAAAAATCATTGCTAAAGATGACAGTCCTAAAATAAAAGAATTATCTGGGGGCAATGTCAACAGATTATTTCTCGTAAAGACAAAATCATCAGCTTTTGTTATAAAACAGACAACGCCTGAAGCAGTTAATTTTCCTGGAATAGACATCTCAGAAGAAAGAAGCAAATATGAGATTGCAGCAATAAAGCTGATCAATAACATATTCAAGAAAGAGACAAAAGTGCCGCAATTGCTTTTTGAAGACGCAAAAAACAATATTTTTGCAATGTCATTAATCCCGCAAGAAGCAGTGTTATACCAAACAGAATTGATGGAAGGAAGATTTCACTTTGACATTGTTACTCAATTGGCAAAATTTACTGGCAAGCTTCACAGCAAGACATACAACAATCCTCAACTGAGGAAATATTTTGCAGAAAATCCAGGCTACAAGCTGCGAGAGATAACAACCACAACTGCATTTGACAGATATCCAGAATTAAAGCGCCAATTTGCAGCTGCTTTTAACAAAAATTACAAAAACAGATTATGTTTCATTGATGCAGACATCACACCAAAAAATATTCTGATTCACAATAACACATTTACAAAAGTAGATTTTGATGCTTGTACTTATGGTGATCCAGCGCATGAGCTTGGAATAATCCTCGCGCATTTTCTGCTGCCAGCTATAATTAACCCACAATGGAAGAAAGAATATTTACAATGCACAAAACTATTTTACAACACATATAGTAAACATTGTTCCTATCCACTCCCAGACAAATTTTTCATGAACATGAAAAATTATCTAGTACTGATGATGATTGGCAGAGTTGACAGCATCTTCACTTTCCCATGGCTGAAAGAAAAAGAAGACATTGTAAGAAAGATTGCAATAGAAATATTTACCAATGACTGCAAAGATGTAGACCAATTATTGAAACAGATTACTCCTTTCTTCTCTAAATAATTGAATCTAAGTAATTAAAAATCGTATGAGCAAAGCGAATACATTTTTAATTAAATTTATAAATAACTCTCTCAATCTATATCCACATGCAACTGCAAGACAATTACAACTTCAAAGAACAAGAACCTCTGATACAAGATCTTTGGAAAAAGAATTTAGTTTACAAGTTCAATCCACAAACAACCAAAGAAATATTCTCAATAGATACTCCTCCGCCAACAGTTTCTGGAAAAATGCACATAGGCCATGCGTTCTCATATTCTCAGCAGGATTTTATCGCAAGATTTCAGCGAATGCAAGGCAAAGAAGTATTCTATCCTTTTGGCACTGATGATAATGGCTTAGCAACTGAAAGATTGATTGAAAAAACAAAAAATGTTAAGGGTAACAGGATGGACAGACAAGAGTTCATCAATCTCTGCTTGAAAACATTGGAAGATATCAGACCAAATTTTATAAGTGATTGGAAAAAAATAGCAATCTCTTGTGATTTTGACATCTTCTATTCCACAATAGACAACCATAGCAGAAAAATCTCACAAAAATCCTTCCTCGATTTGCATAAGGCAAATCGAGTTTATCAAAAAGAAGCTCCAACAATATGGTGTCCAAATTGCCAGACTGCAATTGCGCAAGTTGAGTTAGAAGATAAAGAATTAGATTCTCATTTTAATGATATTATTTTTAAGACAGAGAATCATCAAGACATAATCATTGCAACAACGAGACCAGAAATGTTAGGCAGTTGTGTTGCATTATTCGCAAATCCTGCTGATGAACGATATAAATCAATGTTTGGAAAGAAAGCAAAAGTGCCATTATTCAATCATTTTGTTCCTATTTTAGCAGATGAACGGGCAAAGCCAGACAAAGGCACAGGAATAGTTATGTGTTGTACATTTGGTGATCAAACTGATATTGAATGGTACAAAGCTTATAACTTACCATTAAAGATGAGCATTAATCCAAATGGTCACATGAATGATCTTGCTGGCAATTATGTTGGATTAAAAATTAAAGATGCAAGAAAACAGATTATTGAGGATCTTGAACACCATAAATTGTTAGTTAAAAAGACAGCAATAAAGCACGCTGTAAACACACACGAACGTTGCGGTACTGAGATAGAAATATTAAATACTAAACAATGGTTTGTAAATTATCTTGATCTCAAAGAAGAATTCATTGAACGAGGAAAGCAAATGCATTGGCATCCTGAATTTATGCGAGTAAGGTTAGATAATTGGATTCACGGTTTGCAATGGGATTGGTGTATTTCACGGCAAAGATTTTCAGGCGTCCCAATTCCAGTATGGTATTGCAAATCATGCGGCAAAGTGATGCTTGCAGATGAATCGCAGCTTCCTATAGATCCATTAAAAGCGCATCCAAAACAGAAATGCAGTTGTGGTTCAAACGAGTTTGTTCCTGAAAAAGATATTCTTGATACATGGGCAACATCATCATTAACACCTCAATTAGCAATAGAATTGTTTGACAAAAACCTTCAGCAAAAATTATTCCCAATGTCTTTGCGTCCACAATCACATGATATTATTACATTTTGGTTATTCAATACATTAGTAAAAACACATCTGCATCACAACACAATTCCATGGAAAAATATAATGATTTCAGGTCATGCTTTAGATGCGCATGGCAGAAAGATGTCAAAATCTCTAGGCAATGTTATTGAACCGCAGAAAGTGATAGAAAAATACGGTGCTGATGCATTAAGATATTGGGCTTCTGGTTCAAAACTTGGTGATGATTTGCCTTATCAAGAAAAAGATGTGCTAACTGGTCAGAAAATGATTACAAAGATCTGGAATGTTGCAAAGTTCTGCAGTATGCATTTGCATGATTATAATGGCGCTTTTCCAGAAAAGTTTGAGTTGATTGATCAATGGTTATTATATAAACTCTCAGTAGTTATCAAAGAATGCACGGAAAGTTTTCAAAACTATGAATATTCAAAAGTAAAAATTGTTGTAGATAGTTTTTTCTGGCATACATTCTGTGATTATTATTTAGAGATCATCAAAGACAGAGTCTATAATCCGGACAAACGCGGTCATGCTGCTAGAATTTCAGCGCAATTCACATTAAATTATGCATTAAATGTTTTAATTAAATTGCTTGCTCCAATCATGCCTCATATAACTGAAACAATTTATCAGGCAATGTTTTTACAGCATGAAAAAGCTCAAAGTATTCACATAACTCAATGGCCAGTAACTAAAGAGCAATTTTTATCAGAAGACTTCAGAAAAGCAGGATTTATTGGTGATGATATTGCAGCAATTATTGCAGTTGTACGAAAACACAAGTCAGCTGCAAATGTTTCATTAAAAACAGAATTAAAAAGTTTAGTCATAGATTGTGCTCCAGAAGAAAGAAAACATCTCGAGCTAGCATTAGATGATTTAAGAGCAACAGTTATTAGTAAAGAAGTTGATTTTAATGCTGCTAAAGGTGAATGCACAGAAAAGATGAAAGTGGATGTGGTATTTTGATAAGAAAATCTATAATTATCGTCTTAACAATAGTCTTTCTCTCTTTTGCTACAGCAATCTATTTTTATCCGCAAATGCCAGAGCAGATGGCTTCACATTGGAACTCACAGGGCGTAGTTGATGGTTATATGTCAAAATTCTGGGGATTATTTCTGATGCCAATTATCTCTATTGGATTACTTCTGCTTTTCATTTTGATTCCAATTCTTGATCCAATGACTGCAAACATTGAGAAGTTTAGAAAATATTTTGATGGGTTTATGATATTATTTTTCTTATTTTTGTTTTATATATATATTCTTATTATACTTATTAATTTAGGGAAAGAAATGAATATTGTCTTTTATCTTGTTCCAGCTTTCGGGATATTATTTTTCTCCATAGGGGTTATGATCGAAAACTCAAAAAGAAATTGGTCAATTGGCATTAGAACTCCTTGGACAATAAGTAGTGAGAATGTCTGGAACAAAACGCATAAATTAGGTGGAACATTGTTCAAACTTGCTGGTCTTTTCTCAATCCTTGGACTCTTATTTCAAAAGATTGCATTTCTTTTGATGATTGTTCCAGTTGTTGTATTTTCTCTTTTTTTGATTATTTATTCATACATATTGTATAAGAAAGAAAAAGCAAGTATTTAATCATGAAGGTATATATTCTACATTTTTCATTGACCTAAATTCCTTATCACCAGTAACAAAAACTATTTTATTATGGCATGAGTAAATATATCCAACACAATCAAAGAATGATAACTTTTGTTGTTTATGTTTATGTCGAAATTTCATTGCTTCCACAAGAAGAGAAGCATCAACATTGTTACTGTAGCTAATTAATTTTTGATACCAATATTCTGCTGTCATTTCATCTTGATCCCGAAGAATTACCCAAACAAATTCTGCTAATGTTTCTGATGTAATTACAAAGTCTTCTTGGATATAAGATAGAAAATTATTATTTCCTTGTGCAATCTCCATTAAAATATAAGTATCCAAACATTTCATCGTTTGCTCTCCAATTCCTCTCGAGCTTCTTTCAATAATCTCTGTGTTGGTTTTGAGAACTTCATGGAACCAAACAATTCTTTCAAAACATTTGCAGACTTACCTTTAATCTCAATAACAATATCTTCGTGAGGTTTAAGATTATGTTGATGAACTATTTTCTTTGGAAGCACAATTCCAATTGAACTGCCCCACTGTTTTGTTTTACATCTAATCATTTGATATCATTATATAACTAATGGATATAACTAATATTTAAATATTTTTATCATGGTTGATTCAATAGAATTCTAACTTTTAAGTACTCAATCTAAAAATCTAAATGATAATCTTTAAATAGGGATTATCACTATCTGGTAAACTATCAAGATTTATGAAAAAGGAATGAGGTGATAATCCATATGTTAAACATGAAAAAGATAACTGAGTCATATGAGATGAGAGTATTTACTGACACTGGAGAATACTTTGGTGATGTTGAAGAGATTATATTATCAGCTAATAAAATTTCAGGCTGGCGAGTACGTGCAACAAAAAGTTCATTCTTAAACAAGATTCTTGGCAGCGCAAAAGGAGTGATTGTGCCGCATCCGCTTGTAAAATCAATTGGAGACATTATGATTATCTCAAAAACAGCAATACCTAATTATTCATCAGCAAATACAGGAGAAGATGAATAAAATTCCAGGATCTTTATTTTTTTAATTTCAATATTGCTTCAGCAATATCTCCATGAGTTTGAATTAAAGCTTTTGCAGCTGTTTCGTTATCTGCTCCAGTTTGATCTGCTACAGTTAATATATCATCTTCAGTAATTTCTGGTGCTGTAGAAATTCCTCGTACACTCACATTGCCAGATATCTGAAAACTTTCGTCTCCTCTCATCTTTATTTTAGCAACAGACGGTTGAGAAATAACAATCTCTTTATCTTTGCATTTTATAATTACTTCAGAAGCTTGAATCTCTTCTTGAGTAATTCCCATCTGCCTCATTGCTTGCTTTACAGCTCGTGGATCCATTCCTGGGAACATTTTAGCTCACCTACAATCCAAACCAAGTATTTCCATATATATGCAAAATTATTTCAAGAATAATGATAACTATAATCAACACAATAATATTTCCTGGTTTTAGCTGTATTTTTGATTTATATTCATCAAAATACCTCATTAATCCGCCAGATCCTTGCGGCATATTTATTTTATCGCTTGCCATAAATTACATAAGAAAAGAAAGCTATATATAAATGTTACTGATCTTTGGCAATGTGAATGGTTTTTCAAACCATTCATTTTTTTCAGCATCAGATAAATCTATAATTGAATCAAGTGCATTAATTTCATAAATTAAAGTTTCTTTTTGAAGCAATTGTGCTGGATTCTGCGTAATCATAAACAATTAGAAAGAAGAAGTATTATTTAAATTATTCCAAAACAACTCCTTCGCGTTGCTCAGTCGTAAATAACTCACACAATTCAAATCATATAATTTTTTTGTATTGTGAGCAAAGCGAACAAACAAAAAAATAAGGGAAGTCATAAGCTGTCTTCTGTACATACTTACAAAGGTTCATAAACGTATGTTGTTGACATTCAACTGAGCGTCAAATTGACTTGCACAAGCAAGGGCTCACCGTTTCATCGTTTCTTTACAGATTATTCAAATGTTCAACATCATCATCATTTTTGTACTTAAACACTGTAAAGCCGTATCGTTTCTGAGTGGTTGCCGTCTTTTTCAAGACCCAGACATTACATCTGATTGCTACCATAGTGGACAGACTTTCCTCAATGTTTATAACATCGATAGTCAACGACTTCCCTTATAAAAAAGGGAGATTTTTAAGTATATAAAATCTCCCTTTTTTATTCCATAAGTTTTATAAAGTAATTTTGTATTATGAGTAAAACGAATAAGCAAAATTACAAGGGTGAAACATATGTTCAACAATCAATTAAAAACAATCTTATTCATCAGCATTTTGACAGGATTACTTCTAGGTATTGGACAACTTATAGGAGGGAAAGCAGGATTAACAATAGCATTAATTTTTGCAATCGGATTTAATGGTTTGATGTATTTCTTCTCGCACAAAATAGTTTTATTTATGTATAAAGCAAAAGAAGCTGATAAAATTAAGTATAAAGAATTATACAAAACAGTAAAAGAGATTGCTGATCTTGCTGCAATTCCTATGCCAAAAGTATATATTATTCCAACTGAGCAGGCAAATGCATTTGCTTCAGGCAGAAATCCTAAAAATGCAATTGTTGCTTGCACAGAAGGTATTATGAAACTGTTAACAAATGAAGAATTAAAAGGCGTATTGGCGCATGAAATAAGTCATGTAAAGAATAGGGATATTCTCATCACAACAATTGCTGCAACAGTTGCCGGTGTTATCTCATACCTTGGAGCAATGGCGCGATGGAGTGCAATCTTTGGTTTTGGCAGTGATAATGATAGAGGTTCAAATATAATAGAACTATTAGTTATTGGAATATTGACCCCATTATTAGCTCTTGTCATTCAATTAGCAATCTCACGATCAAGAGAATACTTAGCAGATGAATCTGGCGCAAAATTGCTTGGAAATGGTGAACCATTAGCAAGAGCATTAGAAAAAATAGAAGCAAGCGTTAAACACAATCCAATGCAATTTGGTAATCCAACAACCTCGAGCTTGTTTATAGCAAATCCATTTAGATCAGAAAATCTATTTGCTTTATTAAGCACTCATCCAGCAACAAGCAAGAGAACTGCTAAATTACGTTCAATGAAGTTATAAATAATTAATCATGTTATTTTTTCTGTTTTTTCCGAATTTTCTTTTCTTTTTTTACATTTTTCCAGATTTCTTTTCTCTAATCCAATAAACCTTTCAATTTCTCCAGAAACTTTCCAATTTTCTAGCAGATACACATATTAAACACTTCTGTGATAAAACTACTTAGGAAGTTGGGCGTCAATCTCTCCTTTTTAGGAATTAAAAGTTCTCAAAAAGCAGATTGCAACGAACGGATAATAATCTGATGCTCAACTTTCCGATATTAAAAAAGTATATGAAGGTGGAAATATGAACAGAGAATATCTTTGTAAATCAGTTGGATTTTTGGTATTATTGTTTATTACAAGTTATGCAGCAATTGCTGATACTTTGCAAATCAATCAAGTATATTATGATCCAATAGCAACTGAATCAGGTGGAGAAGCTATTGAATTATACAATCCAAACAATTTTTCTGTGAATTTATCAGGTTATACTATTAAAACAGAAAGTGCGGATAAAGATATTACATTTGCTAGTAATCACGCAATTGCTGCAAAAGCATATTTCTTGATAGCTGATATTGGTTGGAATATATCAAAAGATAACAACAGCTGGATTAATGCAGATTATGAAGAAACAATGAATATGTACAATACTGATTCAGGTATTGCATTAGTCGACAGTGCGGGTAATATTCTCGATGCTGTTGGATGGGGCGATAAAAGTTTAATTAGCCAAGGTTTATATGAAACAGAACCTTCTTTGGGAGTTAAAACAGGATATGTTTTATTGCGTAATCAAGATACAAATAATAACAAGAATGATTTTATTGAGTCATTGCCAAAATTCAGAAATAGTTTCTCAAGTGCAAATATAACAAATACCAACAGCAGCTCAGATAATAAGACTTCTTTGAATCTCAGCAATGGAAATAATGTCAGTATTACACTTATTATCAACAACACAGCTCCATTTATAGATGAAATCAGTTTGACTGATGATAATAAAGTTACCGCTGGTATTCAGATATTGCCATTGGCAGGGAAAAATAAAACTATTGCAATCTCAGTAATTGCTCGCGACAATAATGGTGTAAATGATCTTGCAGCAGTAAAAGCATTAATTGTTGCAGATACAGTGCAAGAGATAGAATTAGTAAAAAATCAAACAATTGACTCGACAAAAGCATTATTCACTGCAGTGTTTGAATTGCCATATTTTTTAAGTCCTAGTGTATATAATGTTGCTGTAACTGCTTATGACGCAAAAAATGCTCAGGTGCAAGCTATTGCTGACTTTGAATACTTGCAACTCACAGCAGTAGCTTTTGATAGTGCTAATTACAAAATGCTTGAAACTGAGAATAACACAGCATCTTTGTTAGGTGATGCAGAATTAACAACATTAGACAAACCAACACTTCAGAATCTAGGTAATACAAAATTAAACTTTGCTCTTGCAACAAAAGGACTGTTTAATGGAAATAGTAATCTTCCTGCAGAAAATATGAGCTATAATTTTGGTTTGTCTAATCCAAACAAATCTTTTACAAATAGTGTTGTGTTTGATAGTGATACTTTATTAGATAAAACACAAAACATTGCATTCAATCTTTTCTTGACATTGCCTGCTGTTTTATCTTCTGGATTATATACAGGAGATATTACTCTCTATGCAATTGCTGCTGAAGATTGAAAATAGCAAATAAAGTAAAAAAGTGATTTTCATGAAACACCCCCTTGAGAGAACAATTGCGCAACAAAAGAAATTCTTGATAAAATTAGTTTTGTTGCAATTGTTCTTCTCTTTTTTATTCTTATTTCTTTGCAGCATCTGCAATGCTGCAGCAATTGCAGTTTCTCCAGCAACATTATATTATGAAGACGCGCAGAGAAACACAACAATTGAAGATGTCATAACATTATTTAATCCAAATAATTTCTCAGTTGAATTTCAATACACTAATATTTCAGGATTTCTTGCAATTATTTTAAATGAAGAAGATAATAAAGATGATATCAATCTAGATAACAATATTAATCATTACATTCCTGCGCTTGATTCAATCCAGATTCCAATCCAATTAACAATTAATGAAAGCATCCCAAATGGTATTTATGAAGATTATTTATTATTTAAGTTTCTTGCATCAGAAAAAGAAGACTCATTAGAATTAACTGCTGGTGTTGGTATAAAGATTGCATTCAATATTAATGATAATCAGATAATTAACTTCTCAGTCTATAAAACAATAGTGGAAGATACAGAAGTGAATAGTTTACTCAAACTAATTATTGGTCTAAAAAACACAGGCAATGTAAACCTGCAACCATTATATAATCTATCAATAATAACTAATAATGATAATAATAATAACAACCACCAGATATTTAATGAAGAGCAGAGATTATTCTTACAACCATATAAACAGCAGGATTTTACATTTTATTACAACACAACAAACTTATTGCCTGGAAAATACACAGCTTTTGTTTCTCTTCTTGAAGAAGATGAGCAAAGCAAGATATTCTTTAAGAAAGAATTACCTGTGCAATTGTTATCTGAAGGAACATTACGGAGATCAGGTTTATTAGAACAGTTCAACATAACCTCTTTCTCAATCAAAGAAAAAAGCAAATTGTCAGCAATTTTCTTAAATAATGGCAGTCTATTAGCAGATGCAAAGCTTTCTGTTGAAGTTTATCTTGATAATCAACTGCAGGAAACTCTCGCTTCAGAGCAATTTCTATTAGAAAAAAACGAGAGAAAAGAATTAGTTGTTTATTATACTCCGCAGAAGTATGGTGATTACAAGTTCATTGCAAAGATATCTTATAACAAAAAAGAGACCAATCAGAAAGAGATTATTGTTAGTTTAAAAGATAATTATTTGTCATTCTTTACAGGAAGTGCAATAGCTTTCAGTGGAAGTATGAATATTACTTTTATTGAGATTGTTATTTTATTGGTTATTATTATTTCTGTTGCTTATTATTTAGCAAAGAGAAAGTAATCTCACAACTCCATCCACTCTCTCTCAAAAATATCTTTTATCTTCTTAGCTTTCTTCTCCCCAACCAATTCTACTTTTCGTAATTCATCCTCAGAAGCATTCACAATCTTTTTGATTGTCTTAAACTCTCGCAGCAAAGGCTTAGCTAATCCAGCGCCAACTCCTGGAAATGACGAGACAATATACTCCTGTAGTTCTTTGATGCTCATTGGTTTTTTTGAGCCATGTAATGAGAAATCAGTCTTATCCAAATCCTGCTCTCTTTTTGCAATAATTAGGATCATCGCTGCAGATTCCTTATGATTCTTTGTAAATAAAATTGGTAGTGAAAATGATACTGCAATTGTTGCTAACAAACCTCTAATTGCATTAGGGTGCACATTTCTGATTGAAAACAGATCATTGCCGCCTTCAACAAGCAGCACTGGTTTCTGAAAGTTCTGTTTTAGTTCTTTAATTTGTAAGAATATTCTTCCATCTAATAAACTATCAATGAAATCTTCTTGAGTTTTAAATTCAATTGCAACATCTTTACTGAGAAGATAATCTGCTGATTCTAATCTATCTAGATTGATTTCAACATTATTCTCCAACAATTCTTTAATAATAAGGTTGCCTTTTTCTCTATAATCAACATATAATTTTATCTTTTTTTCTGCAGCATCAATATCCTGTAGATTATTATTCTCTAGATTCTCAATCCTCTCAACTGCATGTAAAGAACTTGAAGAACTATTGTGATTATCTGCCATATAATTATGAAGATTAACATTCATTGATTTGATCTCTGCAGGAATTATTTTCTCTCGCTTGATCAATGCAATCCTTGCCTTTAATTCTTTCAATGTCCGATACATTCTTTTTTCTTTATGGTAGGAACTCCATTTATATCCTTCATCTCGAGTATTCATTGTCATTAAAATTGTTACTTTTCCTTTATCAGATCTTCCAGTTCTTCCTCTTCTCTGGATTTGTCTGATTGCAGAAGGTATTGGCTCATAAAAAATAACCTCATCAACCTGTGGAATATCTAAACCTTCTTCTCCAATGCTGCTGGAAACTAATGTATTAAATTGATCTTCACGGAATTGTTGCAGAAGTTCAATCTGTTTTTTTTGAGACATTCCTTTTTGCCGTTTATTCGCTTGTCCAATAAACAATCGCGCTTTGATATTATCTAATTTGTTGATCTCATCAAGAATTTTTGCTGCAGAATCACGAAATTGGGTAAAAATAATCAGTTTATATTCTTTAGGAAGCTTTGCAAGATGCTCCTGTAAAGCAAGAAACTTAGGATGTTCAACATTATCTCTAAATAATGATTTTGTTTTTACATACGCAGATTTAAAATGCAGATCTTGGCTAAGATTTTGTACAGCTTTTACTTTGCTTGTCTTTGCTTGCAGCATGATATCATCCATATATTGATGCAATGCAGTTATCCCTTGTGTTTCAACGAGTTCTAATGCATGCTGTACTTTAATTGCTTCAGCTGCTAATGATAATGCTTTCATGATATCAAAATCTCTATTTCCTGATGCTAACTCACCCTGCAAATATCTTTGAAATCGAAGAATGTCTGTCTTATTGTTAAAATTAACATTTGGCTGTTCAAGATTGAGTTGTTTCAGTTGTGCTTCTTTCGTTTGCAAACATTCATGCAGATATTTCTGCACAGCTTTCAATTCTTCAGAAAGTTCAACCTTGATGTAACGCACATCAACTTCTTGGACATATGGCGCAACATCAGGATCTGTATCAACTCTCACCTCGATTTCTTCTATAAATAAATTCTTCAGAATCTCATCAATTTTCTCTAACTCTGAACCAGGAGAAGCAGTTAAGGCGAGTATCCGTGGATATTTTGCAGTTTTTTCATATTGTTTTGCAACCCATACATAGGAATAATCTCCTGATGCGCGATGCGCTTCATCAATCACAAGCAGTGAAACATCTTCCAGCGAGATTTTGCTGCCGATAATATCATTTTCTAAACCTTGCGGTGTTGATACGATGACTGTTGCAGTTTTCCAAAGCTCTTGCCTTTTTTCCGGTGAGACAAACCCAGTAAACATTGTAATTTTTTCTGGTTCTATTACAAGATGATTTTTGAAAACATTCATGATCTGTTCAACGAGTGGTTTTGTCGGTGCAAGAATAAGAATCTTCAACTGCGGATAAAGATGCAGACGATGCGCAGCTAACATCAGACAAATGTTTGTCTTCCCCATTCCAGTTGGCAGTACAACTAATGTATTTTTTGCAGTAGTTGTAGCAAAGATAGTTTCTTGATATAAACGAGGAGTAAAGTTTTTGAGCATTAGTTTCGGGAAGAATGAGCTTTTTAAATATGTTTAGTATTTGTAGACAATCTAATCAAAACATTTATATAATAATGAGTAATTACTAGTAATAAGAGGTTATATCTTTGGAATTGATTATTACAGAGCATGCACGACAGCAGATGTTTGAACGAGGTATTGATGAAGATCAAATAATCGAAACGCTTTCAAAGGGTGCAAAGATTAAACAAACAGATGGGTTTAAATCAATCTACACTTATATTGGTGTTTGCTATAAAATTCGAGGGAATAAATATATTATAAAAACAGTTATTATAGAATAGGTGAAGTATATGGAAAAATGTTATATTTGCGAAAAAGGAAATCTTCAACAAAAGAAAGTAGAATACAAACTATATGGTATTTCATTAGGTGTGTATGCAGCAGAAGTATGTAATCTTTGTAAAGAAACATTTTATAATGAAAACGAATCAAGAAAAATGACTGAATCTGCAAAAAAGAAAGGTTTGTGGGGATTAAAAGCGAGAACAAAAATTGGAGAAGCAGGAAGTACATTGGACATTCGTCTGCCTAAGAAAATTATTGACTTTATGAGAGTTCAGAAAGGAAGAGAAGTAGAGATTGAACCTCTAGGCAAAGATAAATTGATTGTTTCTTTTTAAGTTGAGAATATATAAGAATGTTACTGTTCTAAACAAAAACTATATAATCTAGTAAAATCAGAAATCCTCCATGCCACACAAATACATTCATTCATTCGACAGAACAAAAATCCATTATGTAATAAAACGCAATAAAAACAAGCACTTTCTAGTTTTCTTGCATGGTGTTGGCGCTAATTGGACAATCTGGAAGAAACAGTTGGAATTCTTTGATTATGCTGGTTATTCCTATATTGCAGTAGATTCGCGTGGACATGGGTTATCTGAACGACCAACTGAAGAAAAGAAATACACTTTTACAAATCATGCTAAAGATATAAAAACAATATTAACTAATGAAAATATCAAAGTTTATACATTAATAGGTCATAGTTTAGGAGGAGGAATGGCAATAAATTATATAGAACAATACAAGAAACTCCCTAATTCTTTAGTTTTGATTGATACATGTTACACAAATCCTTTTGAGAATAACACATTGTTTAACTTAAACAAATATATTTCAAAACTATTAAGATTTGTGGTAAATCATCAGAAAATAAAAGAACAAAAATCTCAGAAAGATGTTGACCTATCTTTATTATATAAAAAAAATAAAGTTATAATGGGATTAAAATGGCTGCAGCAATGTCCATTAAAGGTTATTGTTACTATGCTGGATAAGGTAGCTGAATACACAAATAATCATGATAAAAAGATAATTGCAAGGCTTAGAAAACTAAACACTCCGGTTCTTGTCATGAGTAGTTTATATGATCAGATTATCCCAATAAAACATGGTGAGAATATAAGCAGATATGCAAAGAATGCTGTTTTTAAAATTATAAAAGATGTTCATCATATGGTGATGCTTGATAAATCAGATGAAGTAAACGCAACAATTCTAAAATTTCTAGAAAACAGAAAGATTAAAGAGTATTTCTGAGAATATTAAGCATTTCATTTATTTTTACTTTTTCTTATACAGCTCATCCATTTCTTTTTTATATTCTTTCAGTATATTATATCTTCTCATTTTCAAAGTAGTAGTTAATTGATTATTTTCAACAGTAAATTCATTTGCAATAACTGCAAACTTTTTTATTTGCTCATAATCCTGCAGATGCTGGTTGACTTTTGCAATCTCTGTCTCTATTGTTTGCAGTATCACTGGATTGCAAAGAAGCTCTTGCACATTATTTTTTTTGTCCGGATTGCCTGATTTTTGGAATTTTGTTTCACAAAATTCCACCAGATTAAGTTTCTTTGCTAATAACATAACTTCATCAATATCCGCAACAATAATCGCAGTAATATAAGGTTTATAATCGCCATACAGCATTGCCTGAGTAATATATTTGGATTCAACGAGCTCTTCTTCAATAGGTTCAGGAGCAATTTTTTTGCCGTAAGAAGTGACTAGCAAATTCTTCTTTCTGCCAGTTATATGCAAAAACCCTTCTTCATCAATAGTGCCAATATCTCCTGTGTGCAGCCAATGTTTAGATAATGTTTTTTTTGTTTCTTTTATCTTATGCAAGTATGCTTTCATGATATTTGGACCTTGCGCAAGAATCTCACCATCATTTGCAATTTTAACTTTATCAGCTATTGGGATGCCAACAGTTCCTCGCTTGTGCTTTTGCAATGTATTTACAGTTACAATTGGCGCTGCTTCTGTCAATCCATAGCCTTGCAATACTAATAATCCAATTGCATCAAAAAACTCTTCAATCTCAATTGTCAATGGCGCTCCACCGGAGACAAAAAAACGGAATTTATTTCCAAATTTGTGTTTTACTGGGAAAAAAACTAATCTTGAAACAGAATTATATAATATTTTTGTTAATAATGGAATTTCTTTCTTATCATAAACAAAAGCATTATATTGTTTAGCAATCTCAAGAGCATAATAAAATAAAGCTCTGGATATTGGATTTTTCTGATCAACTTTAAAGATAATAGTTTCATATAATTTCTCTAGAAATCTAGGAACTGTGTTAATGTAAGTTGGTTGTATTTTTCTTACTTCTTCAGCAAATGTTGTTACATTATTTGTATGCAGGATTGAAGCGCCGACTGAAAATGGAACATAATATCCAGCAACACGTTCAAACATATGTGTTAATGGAAGAAAAGAAAATACAACATCATTTTGCGTTATATTCATAGTCAATATCAATGGTTCTAATTCAGATATAATATTTTCATGTGTTAAAATAACTCCTTTTGGTATTCCAGTAGAACCTGATGTATAAACAATAGTTGCAATATCTTTTTCATTTATAATCGTTTTATTTTTTTCAGCTTCTTCTAAATCTTTCACAGAAAGAAATGTCTTCATATAAGGATCATCAAATGTTAACGCATATTTTAATTTAGGAGTTTTCTGTTTTACTCTATTTAATAATTCATCATTTTCTTTGCTTCCAGAAAATATTGCTTTAATTTCAGAGTCTTTAAGCATATATGTAAGAATTTTCTCACTTGTTTTATGATATATTGGAACAACAATTGCGCCAATTGAAAGAATTGCTAAATCAGCAATAACCCATTCAGGAATATTCTCTGCAAAAATACCAATCTTATCACTTTTTTTTAAACCCAATTTTCTTAAGGTGATTGTCAGACTCAGCACTTTCTCATATAATTCTCTATATGTTAGTTGTCTATAATTCTGAGTATCTTTATATTGTAAGGCAATATTATTAGGATAATGTGCATAACTCTCATATAACATCTCAGGAATTATCTTTGCCATTTGACTTTTCTTGATTTGGTGATATATAAATATATAGATTTATATATGAGAATCTCCAGAATAATAGAATAATAAAACAGAGGTTGATGCATATTTTCAATATTAATTTTTTTGCAAAAAAGATTACCGACAAAGAAAATATCAAGAAATTGCTTTCTCGTATTAAAAATATGGACAGATTTCATCTCAATAGCTATTTGCAAGAGATTGAAGGAAAGACAAATAGAACTGTAAAGGTAAACGGAAAAACTAAAATCAGCTTAGGAAGTTATAGTTATCTTGGTTTAATAGGCAACAAAAAAATAGAATCTGCAGCAATTGCAGCAATAAAAAGATACGGCACAGGCGCAGGTGGAGTAAGATTATTAACTGGCAACAGCGCAATCCATAAGCAATTAGAGCAAAGAATAGCAGATTTTAAAGCAGCAGAGGATGCAGTTGTTTTCTCTTCAGGTTATGTAACAAACATGTGCGCAATTGCAGCATTATTTGGCAAAGATGATCTTATTATCATTGACAAATTTGATCACCAAAGTATTTACGATGGTTGTATCCTTAGTGGGGCAACTTGGTTGAGATTTAATCATAATGATTTGCAAGAATTAGACCTTATCCTTCAAGAAAACATAAAAAAATACAAACGTATATTGGTTGTTGCCGATGCAGTTTATAGCATGGATGGAGATATTGCAGATATCCCGCAAATTATCAAGATTGCTAAAAAGTACAAAGCTTTTACTATGGTTGATGAAGCGCATTCTCTAGGAGTTTTAGGAGAACACGGCAAAGGATTGCAAGAGTACTTTAATCTAAAACCAACAGATATTGACATTTGGATGGGAACATTGAGTAAGTCAATTCCCGCTATAGGTGGTTATATTGCTGGAAAAAAAGAGATGATCACGTACTTGCGTTATTCAGCGCATGGTTTTGTATTCTCAGCAGCATTGCCTCCAAGTGTTTGCGCAACAGCAATTGCAGCATTTGATGTAATTGAGAAAGATACAAAGATGCATAAACAATTAAAAAATAATATCAATTATTTTTTAACAGGTGT
The DNA here is from genome assembly GCA_016219865.1 of Candidatus Woesearchaeota archaeon. Classification (GTDB taxonomy): domain Archaea; phylum Nanobdellota; class Nanobdellia; order Woesearchaeales; family DSVV01; genus JACRKF01. The sequence goes on from JACRKF010000033.1 coordinate 91,967, forward strand.
TAAAAAATTAGGATTCAACACATTGCAAAGCAAAGACACAGCAATTATCCCTGTAATGATTGGCAATGACATAAAGACATTCAGATTTGCAAAGAAATGCAACAACGCCGGAGTTTTTGTCTGTCCAATAGTTTACCCAGCAGTGCCAAAAGATGCAGGAAGATTGCGTTGCTGTGTGATGGCAACGCATACAAAAAGAGATTTGGATGCAGTATTGAAAGTGTTTGAGAAAGTTGGGAAAGAGTTGAGAATTGTCTAGAAAGTATAGAGAACTTTGCAAAATTCATTTATTGCAATCTTTATGCGTAATCTCCTTTCAATACTGGCTTAAAACTAATTCTTTCTGTTTTTGGTTTACAGCAGGAAATTGCTTTAGTATGTATTCTAGCTCTTCTTGGGTTATATCATATAGATGCGCTACAGCAGCATCTAACTGTGCCCTTGCTAATGTCCTGTCTGTTTCTTTTGTTAATCCTATAGATATATCTGTTAGCTTCTTTAACTCTGTAAATTCCTCTGTTATACTTACTAACTGTGCAACTTTTCTCACTATGAAATCAAACTCTTTTCCAGATGATAATCTAGGAACAGGAGTCTCTAAAAAATAAAACATATTTACATTTGTGCTAACTTTTTGTCTAATAAAATAATCGACAACAAAACTGTTCATAACGCCTTTTAAAAAGCATAACTGTTTTAGTTCAGGTAACTGGATTATTGCTATGCTATTGCCGCAAACGTATCTTGGCGGAACAATTGTTGAAATAAATGTTCTGTAATTTGTTGAATTGGCTATGAGTCTATAAGCCATCCAATAATCTTTATAATATAATTTATTATTATTCAAATTAGTTAATATATCTTTTTCATTTACTTTATATCGTGGTATAGGCGCTTCTTTCCATTGATGCGTGAATTGCTCTATATTTTTTCCTTCTAGTAAAGGTATGCCAGTCAATGATTCTATCTTGAATAAATGGCTGTCATTAGTCATATGAAATCCGCTTTGCATAGCAACATTCCATGTTTCATCAATTTTCTGCCCTAAAGGAGGATATTTTAATAACTTTTGTACAAGTGCATAATCTTTCAGAGTTTTTATCTCTAAAATATTCCAAGACGTAGGTGAAGATTTCTTTATAAATTCCACATTCATAATAGTGGGATTTTGCACTGCCGCATACAAATCATCTGCAGTATGTAAGAAGAAAGCACAAGGGAATTCTTTAGTTTTGCCACCCTTCTCATAAATCAACAAAACAAATTTATATCTCTGGTCAATATCCGGAAATATAAATTTCCTATTCTCAAAACCATATATGCATTCTATCTTTGACTTTTCAAATAGCATTGTTCTTAATCCTTTAGCTCCTAAATCTGTATAAATTCCGCTAGGCACTACAAAGCCAACTAATCCTCCGTTCTTAATGAGTTGATGCGCTCGTTCTGTGAATATTTTATACAAGTCTAAATCACCAGAAACTTTTCTGCCATTTGCATCTGAACTTTGCCAATGATAATTCTTTCTAAATATTGTTGAATAGAATTCATATTCATGTAATTTTTCATTCCACAACTTTTTTAGTATAGGTCTATTTCTCATCAATTCTTCCATTCTTTTTTTTGCTTTCTGCGTAGTCAGGCTTTTAAATCCTTGTTCATGCTGTTCGAAAAATTCTTGCGAATCAGGCTTCCACTTTTCCCATGGTGGATTTCCAAGCACTATATCAAAACCGCCAGTTTCTGCAACAAGTGGAAAGTCTCTCTCAATCTTAAATGCATGAGAATCATCATTATCCCACACAAGTGAATTCCTTTCTATGATATTTAATTTTGGAAGCTGTTTTGGTGTTTGAGTTGATCTAAGAAACATATTTAATCGAGCAAGCCTTACTGCCCTAGGATCTAAATCAATGCCATAAATACAATTTTCTAGAACGTGATCCAAAAAGTGTACTAATCCTTCATTGCCATCATCACTTCTAGAATTTTTCTGCAGATTTTGAAACCATCTTTTGAATTCTTCAAAAGCTCTAACAAGGAATGTTCCAGAACCGCATGCAGGATCTAATACGCGTATGGCTAATGCATCGTTTATTGTCTTACATTCTCTCAAGTGTTTTCCTAAGGTATTATCCACTAAGAAATCAACAAGGAATTCTTTGGTGTAATATATCCCTCCCTGTTTTCGTTTAAATTTCTCTTCCTCTACTCCTTTTCTTTTAGCTGTAGCTCTATATGAAAGATAATTTTCATATGCATGCCCTAATATATCAGAATTTATTGCAGCGAAATTATATCTTAATTTAGTTTTCTGTTCAGTATAAAAAGATTGCAGTACCATAATAAAATCATCGTTTTTTATTACTAATCTATCAACCCTATCTAGATCAAAGATTGTGCTGTCATATTTGTCATGCATTTTAAGGAAGAAAGGGCATAAAAAATCTCTATAAAACTGTATGCGCTTATCGCCTATCTGCCATTTTTCTAATACATCCCTTAGCTTTCTCTCAGAATCTCCTCCACTGTCTTCTAACATTCTACAAAAGATAATTCTGTCGAGAATAGTTTGAACGCATGCATCAATTTCTCCATCTATATCCTGTCCAGTATCAAACTTTGGGAGATTTTGTTCTTTTATGGCATTGCCTAATTTCTTCCTAACCCAAAGAAGTTGTTCTGTCAACAACTCTTCTATATCTGCAGTCTCCTTCCACTTCTTATGCATCTTAGCATATTCATCTAAAGCAGTTCCTCCATTATTTTTAGAGAACAGCAATAGCCAACTTAACCTTTCTGAATTAGTCAAACAATCGGTTAAATTAAATTCAAAAATTTCTGCATTTTCAAGGTCATCAAAATAATCAGAATTAAAAACTCTCCATTTTACAAAATTAGTTAGAACAATCCATCTAATACCGCTATTTTTTCCATAATTGAGAGCTTGATTAATATTCTCTTGGCTTGTCAGATTATCAGAAAACCTTTTTACTTCAATAAGGAATGAAGGCCTTAATTCCCCGCTTTTTCTAAATGCATAGTCCACTCTTGTTGTTTTAATTGCTGTCTTTACTATTTGTTGGGGCATAACCTCGCTTGTTAGCCAATGCCATCCAAATAATTCCAATAATGGTCTGATAAATTCTTCTGCTCGTTTTTCTGATTCATTATTCTTATTCGGTAATGCTTCATATTTGGATAATAATTCAGCTATATGCTCTTTTACTGCTTTCTCATCAACCATATTTTTATGGGTGCTTAAAGCATTTAAATATTTATTCATTTGAATTTTATTATAAAAATAAATCTGTTCCAACATTATTTCCATAAATGAGCACTGCGTTGGGAATATCATGATTAAAATAACGTATCTGCATCAATTTGCTATCTCTTAATATTGTAGAAATCTCTGTTTTCATTTTCAATTCACTCTCAGAAAGTTCTGTTTTTGATTCCAATTCTTTAATATGTTCAGATATTTCTGCAAGAATAAACTCAGGTGCATAAAATGAGTGCCCACTCAATAACAAAAAATGCCTTGTATGACTATCTTTGACAAGAGCAGATACAAGAATATTGGCATCCAGTACAAGTTCCATCTAATTCCCTATTGCTTTTAGAAATTTCTTTGTTGCATTCTTTTTTACTTTTGCTGCAAATTGTTCAACATCGTTTTCTGTTAGTCTACTCTTAGATAATAACTGTTCCATCTTTCTTAAGATGAGCATTTTCTCTCGTATAGCTTGCCGCGCTATTTCTGACCAATTCATCTCAGGATGTTTATCCATTTCATCTTTTAATTCTTCTGGGACTGATAATGTAATGCTTACCATTCAGATAACCTTTGTTGATTATGTCTATTATGTATAGTACGTTTATTATTTATAAAATTTGTGGATTATTTCATTTTTCACCCCCCCCCAATGTTAACACCAATTTAAATATTCCAACTTCTCAGCACTTAGAATTACAAACTATATCAAAAGAGGTGTTTAACAAATGGAAAAAAGTAATGGGAAGTATTTTTTAGTTATCGTTGCAATTGTTGCAGTTGTTGCGATTGTCAGTTTATTTATGGTTGGCGGAAACAAAGTTGTTAAAGTTTCAGATTCTTCAGCTGCAGAACCAGAAGCAACGAGTGATTTAGCAGGACAGGCAATTAGTGGAGCTAAAATGGCTGATCTCCAATTTGACACATCAGGTAATGCTGCAATTATTAAAATAATAACAATAGATAACAAACAATTAAAATTAGATTTAAAAACATCTGCTCCAAACTATACATATTATATATGGGGAGATGCTTTAGAAGGTGTTGATACTAAAATGTATCTGCAGGGAGATATATGCGATGGTGAAATGTTAACTGATTGCAAAGGCGCAACATTTTTAGTTTCAGCAGGTCAAAAGAAAGCAGCTCATTTGATTAAAATATCAAAGATAGATGCAACTGATAAGAAAATTAGTTTTGATGATTTAACGTATGGCTGTGCAACCAACGACAAATCTTTTAAATTAGGATATGCAGATTATTATGCATTAAGCTGCGGTGCAGGAACAATCTATTTAGGATTCACAGATGATGGTAATCTTCAATTTAAACAATTAGGTGAAGGGTATAGCAAAGATTCCTCATATGTGGAGATTCAGACAAGAAGCAAACTTTTTGTCCGTTTTGAAAATACTAAGCAAGGTGAAGTACAACCTTATTGGGCAGGAAATTCGTTATTTGAAGGTGTAACTTTCCATAAATAATTTTTATTTTATTTAACTTTTTTTTACTCAAAACTTAAACTGCTTATCCTCATCAACATCTTCTTTATTCTTCACTTTCATAAATTCAGGAGAATAAACCTGTGCAATCTTAAACTTTCCTGATGTTGATTTAGTCTCAGCATGGATTGTCTGCTCAAGAACATGCGCTTTTCCCCAATGCAGCCATTTGCCATCAATATTATGCGCTAAGAAAACTCGAATCGGCGCTGGATGATAGATGCGCATATTTTGTTTATGAAACTGAAACACCTTGCCTTCAAAATCTGCTGCAGTAAATGGTTTCTTCAGATGCGCAGCAAGAATTAATTCTCTCGGAAAACCTTGTTCAGTTGTTAATTGCAATGTATCATTGAATTCAATAAAGCTGCCCATGATATATTTAGATGTTATAGATTCTTTAAAAAGTTATTTAATCAATTGAATTTATTGAATGAACGAAGTGAATTCATAAATTCATCTCATAAATTCTATACACATTCTTTGCCTTCCCGCCTAATTTCTCAGCAAGATGCTTTGAAGCAGTATTTGTTTCCAACACCCAAGAATATTCACAGTTAACAAAACCTTTTTTCTTCAAGTTCATCAGCAGTTCATTTGCAAGAATTGTGCCAAACCCTTTATGTTCATCATTCGGCAGCACACAGATCAATGCTAATCGCGCTTCTTTGATTGTTCGTTTATACCATAGAAATTGAATTATCTGTAATTTTTTGACCAAATATCCTTTTGCCCGGATTGCCCAATTTGGAGAATTTTGCGGTAAATTAATTTGCGAATGCAAATTATGGCTGTTATCACAAAAATTCTCTGCTGTTATCTTATCAAGAATCAAATTATAATTAGGAATACAATACACAAAACCAACAGGAGCATCTTTATAATGAATAACTAATGTTAGTTCTCCATCTAATACTTCCTTAAGATCTTTGATTTGGTAATAAAATTCTTCAAAGGATATTGGATAATACAACCAATGCTTTGTCTTGCCATAAGCTTCAGAATAAATTTCAAAAGCAGTTTTTATTTTTGCATCAAATTCTTTCTTATTGAATTTGACAATCTTAATCTCAGAGTTTTTATTCTCTACAGTTTGATAATTCTTAAGATAAATTGTATACGCCAGCAGATCAATTTTTTTTTTCATTTTCAATTTTTCAAAATGTTCAAGATAATATGCAGGATTTATTGGCATATGCATCTCAGGCAGTAACGAAAAATTATTCTGCAGCAAACCAATATTATTAAACATACTTCCATCAATTGGTCCAAGAATTTTCTTTACTTTCTTTTTTTTTAAATATCTCGCAATCTCTCTAAACAGTAATTTTGTGATAACAAAATTATTCTCAACTTCAAAAAAACCAAAAAATGCAGTTTTTTGGTTAGATGATTCTACAAAATTTGATCTTCGCAATCTTCTTCCTAAATCCACCTTATCCGGATTGCCTGGCTTAAGAAAATTTTGCTTTGCAAAATTTTCTTTATTATTATACCCCCCATCAATAATAACAGCTATTCTGCCAACTGCTTGATTACCCTGCATTGTAATAAATAGTTTATATTCTGCATGCTGCCAAAAAGGATTTTCTGGAGAAAAGAACTTTTCAACAGATTCTTCATTTTTATAGTAATTATAATGAAATCCATCTTTAAAGATCTGTTTAGAAACAGCTGCAAATTGCTTAATATCTTTTGTTTGATAAACACTAATTGCCATAACTATTACACAATAAGAATAATATTTAAATATGAGTCATCATTCTTGGGTGGTATATGGATACTTATACAAATTTGGGTGAGTTGTATGATCGTGGAAATATATTAGCTCAAGAAATTAGTAATATGCTTTCTACACAAGATGGGCATCGTGTTATACGGCAAATTCTTAATGAATTAGGAATTGATTCAAGAACACAAAGAAATTTATCTATTCCAGTTCCAAGAAAAACAATAGAGGATTTAACTGCAAGAGTTGAAAGTGTAAAATCTATTTTAGAGGATCGCGCAATTAGCAACAGAAATATTATGCAGGCAATTGAATATGCTGAATTCACAGCAAGCAAGGCAGGAAAATCAAAGAAAGACATTAGTGATTGTTTGATAAGATTAGGCTTTGAGATTGAGCAGTTTCATGATAAAAATGGTTGGCTTGGATTAAAGCCTGCAAGAAAGATTGTTGATGCTTTGGCTTTATTAATAAAAGATCCGGAATTTGGGATTAATATGGGGAAATATGCCTCAGAAACTAATGTTCTAAAAGAGGCTAAAATGCTTGCTCGTTTTTCTAAAGATATAAGCACTTTTTTATATCTTAGTTCTGGTTTAACAAAAAACTATTTTAATAATTGTTGGGGAACTACAACACTTCCAATCCAGAGAACAGAAATTGAAGACGCTAATGGGATAGAGTTTTTTTCTGCTGATGTTATCTGGAGCGATGTAATTGGTGTGCGTCCTACATATCATGAATGGGGCTATACATATGGATTATTTGAAAAAGCAATGTTCAAAGTATTAAAATATTTTGAGAGAGTTCCTCATATTTTTCAGTCAATGCATAAAAAAAGCCAAAAAAGTAAGGAATTAGAGAGATTATTAAAAAAACTTACTGCTGAAACGCTTTCTCATATAACGCCAATTACTTCTTCTGTTGAAGTTAATGATTTGCTTCTTTCTGATTCAGAAGGAGCATTGTACAAATATTCTATTGATGGATTAAGTATTTATCAAACATCAGTTGATGATAGCTGGGTTCCTATTGGAAAAACACGAAGAGCAATTGGAGAAATAGATAATGATGGTAAATTTAAACTAAATGATATTCTTTTCAGTTCAGAAACTTCTGCATTTTCAATCGAATGGTATGAAACAAAACCAAATCCAATGCTTAAATTCATTCAGAAATTTATCAGTGCTTATGTTGAAAGTAAATATAGAAAAGAAAGATTTAAAGAGATTATTGCTGATGGAGCTGTATATGCGCGTGAAAAAGATGTCATTGAAATTGCCAGATTAAATAACTTAGTAAGACAGCAAGAATTAGAGTTAAGTCAAGCATTAGAAGCAGCTTCAGCAAATGAAAGATTGGCTGCAATTGGTCTTTTAGGAGCAAGTTTTGCGCATGAAGTAAACAATCCACTTGCAGCTGCAGGAACACATATGCGTGTTGCCAAAGTATTATTAACAAAAGATCCAACTAAAGCTATGACATCATTGGAAAGTGCTATTGCTTCAGTAGATCACGCTAAATCAGTTGTTACTGATTTTCGCAGTTCAACAACATTAAGCGATGAAAAACAAGCTTATTTATTGAATTCTCTTTGTGATGATGCATTGAAGATTAATCCTTATACAAAACAAGGATATACTATTGTAATTAATTATCAGGAAGATTTACATAAAATCTATTGCAATAAAACAAATATTATACAATTATTAACTAATCTATTCAACAATTCATTTGAAGCAATGAAAGATAAAGAAGAAAAACAATTAACTATCACTACAGCAAGTAATCTTAATTTTGTTTATCTTAAAATACAAGATACAGGAGGAGGGATTGGTGAAGAATATAAAATTAAGTTATTTACGCCATTTTTCACAACAAAGAGACATGAAAGCACTGGAACAGGAGGTACAGGTCTAGGCTTATATCGGTGCAAAAAAATAGTTGAAGGTTTGGGTGGAGAAATCAGTTTTGAAAACTATAATTATGATTCAGGTAAGAAAGGAGTGATATTCACAATAAAGATACCATACGGAGGCGAATAAAATGAAAGGAAGATTAGATAATAAAGTAATTGAATTAATGCGTAAATCATTATTTGTTTTAGAACCAAGTTTTCATAGGGAAGATCCTGATTATTCTAAGTTTAATCTATTATTAGTTGATGATAATCAGTCAATTATCGATTCTTTAAGTGCATATTTATCAGCATTAGAAAACTTTTCAGTTGTTGCAACAGCATCACCATATATTGCGCAAGAATTGATTAATTCATATAAACAAGATGAAATGATTACAACAGAAGTATTAATTGCGCGTGCTCTTATTGAGATGGATATTCATAAAGAAAAAAAGAAACTTGGTGATCAAGATTCTCGCTTATATCAACAAGCAGGATTGCAATTGCCTGTTGGAAAAGATCTTAATCAAGTTTATCAAGAAGGTATTGTTCTTATAGTTTCTGATGCAAAAATGGGCGGAATTAATGGATTTCAACTGCTTAACTATGCTGCCCAGCAAATACCAGATGCATTTCGTTTGATATTAAGCGCTGAAGTTGGTTATGCACAACAAAGAAATCCTGAAGAATTATTTTCTGCAGAAGCAGTTGGATTTGTCAATAAAGGACAATCTGATTATGAGAGTGCTCTTGTTGCAAAAATTAAATCAGTCTTTGGTCAAGAAGTGTTGGCAAGAAATCTTTCATCATTTGCAGAATATTATAGAAGACATATTCAAGATTTTAAGAGTTAGTTGATAGGATTTGATTTATATTGGAGGTTGATTAAAATGGTTCATGAAAAAGTTGATTTTAGAACGTTTAATGTTGTGATGGTTGATGACAATAAAGATATGATGACTGCAGTTGGCACATATTTAAGATTAGTGGAACATTTCTCTGTGACGACAGTATCATCGCCATATATTGCAGTAGAATTAATTAAATCTTACAAAAGACAGGAGCTAGCTGTCACTCTAGAAACTCTTGCAGGACGTGCGTCAGTTAAAATGGCGCAAGATAAAGTTGATGGTAACATTGGAGAAGATGATTTTGATTTATATGGTGTTGCAGAGATAATTATTCCTGAAAATAAGACATTAGCTCAAATTTACCAAGAAGGTATCCTAGTTATAGTATCTGATGCAAAAATGGGTGGTATTGATGGATTCCAGCTTCTTAATTATGCAGCTAAGGAAATTCCTGCAACGTCTCGTTTGTTATTAAGCGCTGAACCAGGGTATATTAAACAAAAAGCGCTTGAAGAATTATTTGCAGCAGGAGCAATAGGTTACATATCAAAAGGAATGCCGGATTATGAAAGTAAACTTGTTGAAACAATAAGAGATATATTTGATAAGAAAATGTGAATTATGAAAAACCGTGTTTTTCATAATTCACTACAAATACGCTTCCTTATGCAAAAAATAACCTGCATAATTCCCAATAATATAAAATACAATAATATATCTTGTTGCGCCATAAAAACTTCCTAAAACAAAACCAATCAGAAATCCAATTGTAACCATAAAGAAAAGCATTTTCATTCTATATTTTCTGAAAAACAACATTCTTCCGGAAACTAATCCGCATACCGTAATCATAATATACGTAACTGCTGCGCTTTTTGAAAACAGCGCAACAACAAATCCTACAACTAACAAAAACAAGCTAAACATTTCTGGCCATTGCTCTTTAAAGAGGAAAAATCCAACACCGCCTGCTTTCTTATCCATATAAAAAATCCTCCTTTCAATCGTTTTTTTATTAAACTATAATAATTTTGCAGAAATGCAAAATTATTTTTAAGGTAATGGTACTGTTTTGGTTTCAATATATAAATAAAATACTAACCAAAACAATGCTCCAATTAAAAGCGCGAATATTAAGGAATAAACTCCAATTGAATATAAAACAATATATCCAAAAAGTGAACCAAAAACAAATACATATGTTAATCTATTTCCAAAAAATAAATGCAATCCATCAAGCCTTGGCAATGGCAGCATTGTGAATACTGCATAATATAAATTGATAAATGTCATTGTATCAAAGAACTCTGGAAAAATTCCAAATAGAGATAATGTTTTAAAGAATGTTGCAAATAGTAAATTAGTTAATGGTCCCATTGCGGCAAGTATTCCTTGGGTAAAATAATTTAATCCATACCTAAAGTGGCCAATTCTTTGGATTGAAAGATGATGCAATAACATTCCTCCTGGCAAAACAACGTACCATTTCCCATTAGTAATAAAAGTAAATAATATTCCAATTAACAAGCCAGTTGGCCACATTTGATATTCTGTGCGCATCCCAATATACAATGCTGCAACTTTATGGCCTATTTCATGTGTAATTACTGCAATAGCAACAATCAAAATCATTTTGAGAAGATTATAAATCCAATATGTTGTGCTGAAGACTTCTTGCTTATCATTATATGCAAAGATAAAGCCAACAACAATAATTGTTATTGCTAATTCAAACATTTCTCTTGGTGTAAACTTAAAAAAACGTTTAATCCTATATGCAAATTCGCCCATAGAACATTTTCAGGTATTTGTTGTTTATATATTTTTAGTATTTGCTTGTTCACTTCGTTCACAATCCTCTATTCTTTATTTTCCTGAGTGAGCGGTAAATTAATTGCCACAGCAATTATGGCTGCTTACCACGAACTCGGAAAATAATTTCTCCATTCCTTCAACATGTCCTGCGCCAACTACTGCAAGTATCTTCTTTTCAGGATATTTTTTGCGCATTTTAACTAATGTTTTTACCATCACAGTATTTCTTTCACTAACTAACACTCTATATATATTAGGATATTTCTTTTTCATCGCAGTTGTTAAAACTGCAATGAATTGATTAGATGGAACTTGTGTTAAATCAAGTGTTTCTAAATCTAAACCAAGCTCTTTATACTCAGCAAGCGCTTTCTTTTTTCTAAAGATTGAGTTAAATATATCTTTTAAAAATACCCATTTTTCTTTCCAACTTAATGCTTTCGAGAATCGTGATAAGGTAATTTCAATATCCTGATCAATCAATGCAACTTCAAGATTTCTTTTTTTTGCTTCTTTTATTGCAGTTAGCATCTCATCTCCAGGTGTAGCGCCAACAACACTGCCTAATTTTTTCGAAGCATATGAACCAATAAGACCAAATAAATAGCCTTTCAAGCCAATCTTTGGAATCATGCCAAGAGAAAATCGTGATTTCTTTTTCTGTTTATCATTCATTAAAGAGATATATCGTTTTGAATCAAGTTCAACAGCAACAATAGTTGGTTGAAACTCTTCTATAGCTTTTCGTACCTCTTCAACACTTTGCTTTGCTATATGTGATGTTCCAATGATTTTGATATTATTTATCTGATTAAGCATAGTAAGATAGAAGATCTACATCTACTAATATTAAAGTGTATCCAAATTCTCGAAAACTTTATTAATCAGCGCAAGTTCTGTTTACAACATATATTGATTTAATATTTTATCTATATATGGGGATTTTATGACAGATCATCAAGAAGAAAAGAGTGAACAAAAATCAAATTTTATAACAAAGGTTAAACATATCTACGAAACTAAATACAAACTATTGTTTGGCATTGTTTTATTCATATTATTTCTTTCATTTGTTCAGATAGGTTATCAATATGCAACAACTGGTGAATTTCTGCACAAAGGCGTATCCATTAAAGGTGGATTAACAGTAACAATTCTAACAGAAAAAGGTTTGGATTATAATTATGTAACAACGCAATTATATCAAAATTTCGGGAAAGAAATTCAAGTAAAAATCTTAAGTATTGATGAGTTGCAGAATAGTTTAGTGATTGAAGCAGATATAACAGATACTGCTGAAATTGAATCATTTATCTCTCATATTGAAAAAATTACAGGATTAAAGAAAGATAAATTTACCATAGAAGTAACAGGACCTTCATTAGGGGATAGTTTTTTTCATGATACTGTCATAGCATTATTAATTGCTTTCCTTGCAATGGGTATTGTTGTATTCTTATATTTTAGAGTGCCTATTCCATCATTAGCAGTAATGCTTTCAGCATTATCTGATATTGTTATAACACTTGCAATTGTTAATCTAATGGGTATCAAGATATCTGCTTCAGGTATTGTCGCATTTCTATTAGTTATTGGATTTAGCGTTGACACAGATATTTTATTGACAATCAAAGTATTAAAAAGAAAAGAAGGTTCAGTTATGGACAGGATATACAATGCAATTAAGATTGGAACATTGATGACTTTTTGTTCAATTGCAGCTGTAAGTATTGGTTTATTACTCTCAAAATCTGAAGTAATTAGTCAAATTATGCTGATTTTATTAATTGGATTAATTGTTGACTTATTTACAACATGGATCCAGAATGTAGCTATACTGAGACTTTATTTAGAAAGGAAGGAAAAACATGAAAGCAAAAATTAAGAAATTGTTTACAAGTACAAGAATTATAATTTTATTAGTTTTACTATTATTGGCTGTTTTTGTTATACACCCAAAATCATCTGAAGATGGTGTTGCAATAAGGAGTGTTGCTCGTAATTCAGCTGCAGCATATTCTGGATTTATTAGTCCGCTAGCTCTTGACAAACCAGTGTATAAAGAGATTATTTATGAAATAAATGGAAAACCTATTAGTAATTATGTTAGTTATAACAAAGCAGTAAGTGACCTGCAACCTGAAGATTTAGTGAGCATAAAAACAAGAACTCATTTTGATATTGATCCAAATGGCAACAGAAAGTTTTACTTCTTTGCAAAAGAACGAGAATATACATTATTGGTGCGGCCTGCTTACAAGATAACTCCATTAAATGAAACAGAAAAGATAATTGTTAACCAGACTGTTTTTTTCAATGAAACAATTAATGGTACAGTTGTTGAAAGCTCAAAAATAGTTCAAAAAGAAATTGAAGTTCAAAAAGTTCTAAATGAGACTATTGGCATTGAAGAATTAGGATTATCAATCTATGATGCGCCAAGTAATAATTTAAAAAAAGGCCTTGATTTAGAAGGTGGCACTAGAGTATTGTTAAAAACAGAAAAAACAGTTACAGAAGAAGAAATTTCAATTATTATTGATAATCTTAAACAGCGATTAAATGTTTATGGATTAAGCGATCTTATTATTAGAAGCGCTGGAGATTTCAGCACAGGTAATCAATATATTGTTGTGGAGATTGCAGGTGTTACAGAAGATGATATTAAAGAGCTTATTGCAAAACAAGGTGTATTTGAAGCAAAAGTAAGCAACAAAACTGTATTTATGGGTGGAAAAGATATTAAAAATGTATGTAGAACTCCTGATTGTAGTTTTGTTGTTGATCCGCGTTCTCCTTGCGGTAAAGTAGGTTCTGGAGATTATCAATGTACTTTTTCATTCTCAATAACATTAAGTCAAGAATCTGCGCAGAAGCAAGCAGATGCGACAAAAACATTAGATATTATAGATGGCGATTATCTTAGTGAAAATATTGATTTCTTTTTAGATGGGGAATTAGTAGACAGCTTGCGTATTGGAAGTTCATTGAAGGGAAAAGCAGAGACAAATATTGCTATCTCTGGTCCAGGTGCAGGAAGAACGCAGCAAGAAGCAATCGCAAATTCTGGAAAAAACATGAAACGATTGCAGACAATCTTAATCACAGGAAGTTTGCCAGTAAAACTTGAAATTGTAAAGATTGATACATTATCTCCTTTGTTAGGGAAAGAATTAACGCAAAATGCAATTAGAATAGCATTATTCTCAATTCTTGCAGTTGCAGTTGTAATTTACATACGATACAGAAAACTAACTATTTCAATTCCTATGGTTATTACAATGGCAAGTGAGATCATATTAATCTTAGCATTTGCAGCTCTTGTTGGCTGGAACTTAGATTTAGCAGCAATTGCAGCAATTATTGTTTCAGTTGGTACAGGAGTGGATGATCAAATAGTTATCACTGAAGAAGCTTTATTAAAGCAAAAAGAAAGTTATAGTAACTGGAAAGACAAATTAAAGAAAGCGTTTTTCATCATAATGGCAGCATATTTCACAACAGTTGTTGCAATGATTCCATTATGGAGTGCAGGCGCAGGATTATTGCGAGGCTTTGCAATCACAACAATTGCTGGAGTAACATTTGGTGTATTCATCACACGACCAGCTTTTGCAGCAATGCTGGAAATATTATTCGAAGAGAAAGAATAAAAAATGGGCAAAACAAAAAACTGGGCAATTTTTTTAATGATTGTTACAACATTCTTAACATCTATTGCTCAAATATTTCTGAAAAAAGGAGCAAATGTATTGCAATTCAATTTTTTTAGCCTAATCACAAATTACAATCTCATTATAGGTATAATACTTTACGGATTAGCAGCAGTTTTATTGATTATTGCATTGCGTGGCGGAGAATTGTCTGTTTTATATCCAATGATTTCAACAAGTTACATCTGGGTTGCATTGCTTGCTTCATACTTCTTTGGTGAACTATTCTCAATTACAAAAATCATAGGAATTATTGCAATTATTATTGGTGTTACATTTATTGGTATAGGAAGTAGAAAAAGCGAGGTTGCTGCAACATGACTAACCTTTTGATAATAGCAGTTGTCATAATTGCAACAGTTATTGGCGCATGCGGTTCTTTATATTTCAAAAAAGCATCTGATCGTGTTACAAAAAGGTTTTTTGCAAATTTTTTGAATGCTGATCTAATGAAGGGAGTAGCTTTATATCTTATCTCAAGCATAATATTTATATTGGCATTGCAATATGAAAAAGTATCAATCCTTTATCCAATAACATCATTAAGTTATATTTGGGCTTCATTATTAGCAATAAAATATCTTGGAGAAAAGCCAAATACATTGCGATGGATAGGCATTGTAATTATTATTATTGGCGTTACATTTATAGGGTTAAGTTAAATTACTAATAAAAAATAACGGTAAATTAATTGCGAAGCAATTATGGCTTTTACCTGAAGTGAGGAATTTTTTATGATGGAAACAGTAATTTTATCATTAGGTGGTTCATTGATCTGTCCAGAGAACATAGATGTTACATTTCTGCAGCAGTTCAAGCAATTGCTCTCTTCTTTCCCCAAAAAAAGATTTGCATTGATCTGTGGTGGCGGGCATATTTGCAGAGTATACCAAAAAGCAGCAAAAGAATTAGGTGTTGCTTCTTCAGAAGAGCTTGATTGGATAGGCATAAAAGCAACAAAACTCAATGCAGAGCTTGTACGAACTCTTTTTGGAAAAGAAGCGTATGAAACAGTGATTGATAATCCAGAACAAAAAATCAAAACAAATAAACAAATCGTTATAGGTTCTGGCTACATTCCAGGTTCATCAAGTGATTTAGATGCAGTCCATCTGGCAAAAAATTTAGGTGCAAAAACTGTTATTAATCTGAGCAATATTGATTATTTGTACGACAAAGATCCAAAGCAATTTTCTGACGCTCAGAAAATTGTTAAGGCAACATTTAAACAATTGTTAGAAATAACAGGCAAAGAATGGGTTCCTGGAAAAAATGTGCCATTTGATCCAGCTGCAAGCAAACAAGCAATGATTGCTGGAATCACAGTTGTTTTGATGAATGGAAAGAACTTGGATAATCTAAAAAATTATCTAGATGGGAAGAAGTTTGTTGGGAGTGTTATTGAATAGAGAATTTCAAATGAGAATCTTTATATAATCATTTCTTCTGCATCATATTGAACTGCAAAATGAATAGAGAACGATTTTTAAAAGTATATGCAAATTTGCCTGAACCTGAAAGATATCAAATAATTGCAATAGTTGATGACAAAACTTATTCATGGAATATTGCATATCAGGAAATTAGTAATAATACAGGACTTGGTAAGAAGATACTGCAAAAGATTGAAATATTGGGATTAATATGAAAACAAATCAGTTCAATGTTGAAGAAGAACAAAAAAAAATTGTGTTAGAGAGATTTAAAACTCTTAATCCTGAATCTAAAATTTTCTTAGGAGGAGATTCTCTAGTCAGTGTTAAAGAGTTAATGGGTCATGTTGAGAAAGGAGATGATTTTGGAAAGAATATCATCAAAGTTCAAATGAAAATGCTTCAAATATTAGCAAAAGAAGTAAAATGAATGGTAAAGGCGTTACTTGTAACAAGACCTAAACACGATATACCAACTTCTTATTTATATGACTTTTCTAATGCAATTGTTAAAACAGTTAAGGAAATCAATGGCATGCATATAACAACTATTGAGGGAGATTCTGCAAATAGGGTTAATTTTGAGAAATCTCTTGCAAAAGAAAATTATGGTTTATTAAATGTTTTTCTAACGAAAGAAAGAATTGTTTATGCATTAGCTTGTGATTCTTTGGAGTTACTTGGTAAAACTGCTATTGAACAAGGTACAAAAGCATACATAGGATACAAAGCTCGTTTTATGCTTGTTGTTGATCCAACACGTTTTACTTCACCAAACAAAGACAGTAATGCATTACCATTTAGAAAAGCTTGTAATAGATTGATTAACTCACTTATTTCAGGATTGCCAGTAGCTAATGCAATTGAACTCACAAAAAAAGAATATATCTCCTCTATACGATCATTGGGCACAAGCAAGGATGATCCTTATGGTGATGTTCCATTAATACGATTTGCGCTTGCATGGAATCTAGAGTTTTTAGATATGTGTGGAGATCCTTGCGCTTGTTTTTGAGGAATAATTTCAATTTTCCAACTTCTCATTTTCACCCCCCCCAATGGTAAGACTTATCTTGCTGAAGGAGTCTGTAAAAATGGAGAATATCATCGTATTCCAAAATATTGTTCACCATTAATGTGTGTTTGTGATTATCCTTCTTGTAGTCAAGATTCTGATTGTAAACTAATGAATCTTTGTATCAGTGGAAAATGCGCGCCTCCAAATTGTACTCAAGCATGTAGTCAATTTTATGGTTATGCTAATGGGGGGGAATGTGGAGCAAAATCAGGCACTGATGTAGGCTCTGGTTATTGTGGGTTAACATTTAAACAATGTATATGTAAAGGTGTAAAAAGTGGATTTACTGTTTCAGATGGAGGAAGCAGTGGTTCTTCAGGTGGCAGTGGCGGCGAAGATAGTTTGTAACTCAATAACAAACGCTTATTTTTTCTTTCTTCTTTCTATTTCTTCATTTAAGAAACTGACTTCTTCCTGAGCATCTAATCGCAGCTTAACAGATAATATTTGCTGAATGAACGAAGTGAATTCGCAAATATTAAATCAAATGTTTAACCCTTTCATCACCCATAACCTCTTTTTCAATCCAAGAACAATCTTTCTTATTATTATGAGTAATCTTGACGCTAGCTTCCTTTCCGCATTCGCAGATAGCAACCTTATAGAGAAGTTCATGAAGAATATGTTCTGTTTTAAATTGATCCAATTGTAAACTATTGCCGCAATACAAACACTGCTCTTTAAAGATATCTTCTTTTAACAAGTGATGCACTATTCCTACCAACCCCTAAACTATGTATTTCTATAATCTTTTGTTTTATTGTCCAAATTGCTTAATCTATGAGAATTTTCCTGATAAGGAAAATTCTTATTTCATTGTCGTTTGCATCCATTGCTGATATTCTTTATTGCATCGGGCATTGAACTTTATTATACACGGACATTCATAAGAATGTATCTCTTTTACTTCTTTCTGAATTTGGTTATATTTATTGTTTTCTGTTTTGACTAGTAAAACATACTCCTGTGAGTATTCAACAGTAGCATTCCAAAGATACATACTCTCTATCGGAAAGAAATTCGCGCAAGCAATTAACTTCTGAGCAAGCAGATGCTTTGCGATATTCATTGATTCTTCCTTATCTTTACAGGTGATGTAGAGGATGATCATAGTTTTTATGCAATGGTAAGTAGGTATAAATAACTTACGAAACTCTTTTATATCCCAATAGATAAAATACTACAATGCGGAAATCAATCTACATACTATTCACTATTTTTTTACTAGCAATAGCTGTCAGATTATTCTTTGCATTTCAAACACCTTATTTTACAAACAATGACTCTTATTTTCATATTAGGCAGATAGAACATATCCGTGATACAGGGTTTCCTTTGTTCAATGACGATCTCAGTTATGGTGGAAGAAAATACATCTTTCTGCCAATATTTCATTATTTGCTGGCGTTTTTTGCATTATTTATGCCAATACTCTTTACAGTAAAGATAATTCCTGCAATATTAGCAGCTACAACTATATTGCTTGTTTATTTGATTGTTAAAAGGTTTACAAAAAAAGAAGAAGTTGCAATATTAACTGCATTCATTTCAGCATTTATTCCAATCTTTTTTAAAGAAACAATAAACGTTTTATCTCTATATTCTTTAACAATCCCATTAACATTGCTTTTGCTTTACTTTTTTATGGATATAAGCAGTAAAGGAAGTGCAATGCTCTATGTCTTAGTATTCATTATATTTCTCTTCACAAAACCAACAATCATGTTAATTATTGCATCATTTATGATTTATTTTATAATCATTAAAATAGAAAGTCTTCCATTAGGAAAAGCAGAAATGGAGATTGCAATATTCTCTCTTATTTTCTCATTATGGTTTTATCTGCTTATTTACAAAAATGCATTTTATAATCACAGTTATGCTTTTCTCTGGCATAATGTGCCAATCAAATATTTTACAGACTATTTTCAACAAATCTCAATATTGCAGGCAATCTATCAAATTGGTATAATTCCATTCTTCTGTGGAATTTATATTATCTCAAGTTTTATGTTTAAGAAAAAAGACAAGGCAATGTATCTTTTGATTAGCATTGTTATAACAACAACAATCCTTATGTGGTTTAAACTGATAGAGTTAAACCTTGCTTTAATTTATTTATCTATCTTTCTAATTTTATTATTTGCAAAGTTCCTTGATATATTTTTAGAATATATCAGTCAGACAAAGTTAAATCATTATTATGATTATATTATTGGTATTATCATTATTATTTTTTTAGTAACTTCATGCATACCATCATTTCAATTTGCAGTTGCAAATGTGGCAACTGCAACAAAACAATATGAAGTAAACACATTGCTTATGCTTTTTGCAACTTCTCCGCAAGATGCAACAATACTTGGTTCAGTTGATGATGGGCATTTTATAACCTATTTCTCAAATAGGAAAACAGTTGCAGATGGCAATTTTCTTTTAATTGATAATATCAATGAAAGAATTAATGATGTTGATGCAATATTTACTGCTTATTCAAAAATAAAAGCATCAGAATTGTTAGATAAATATAGTGTTGATTATATATTTCTCTCAGAAAACACAAAACAACAATATAATCTTTCTGATTTAAGATTTATTGATGAAAAGTGTTTTGATAAGATAGATGAGTATAATGTAACTGTATATAAGAATAAGTGTAAAGTAACAATAGAGTAAATGGAGTGAATATTTTATGATACAAATAAAATGGTTAGAAAATAGAAAAATGCAATTATTATTCTTGTTAATAATTACGCTTATAATTATTTTACTTCCAACTATTATTCGTATATTGCATTTTAAAGAAATTATTCTTCCAGGAGATGCTATCTATTATGATATCAGGATAGCAGAAGATATACACAGCAATAATTTATTAGCAAACGATGAGTTAGTATTCACACAAACTAATTATCTGTTTAATCCAATTCATTATCTTTATATGCTCTTTTTTATAATAATGCCGCCAAATATTGCCATTTTTTTATTAACGCTTTTTTTTTCATTGTTCTCCATTTATTTATTATATAAAATAATGGAAACATTGGCAATTGAAGATAATTATAAAATTATCACTTTAATACTTTATATTTTGTCTCCGATATTTATCTCTTCAACAATTTTTATTAGCAAATTTACACTTGGTATACTATTGTTTCTATTATTAGTTTATCTTGTCATATTAAATAAGAACTCAATCATTATTAATGTAGCAATCATATCTTTAGCAATTTTATTATTCTATATATCATTCCCATTTTTGTTATTTACAATTATTTTCTTATTTTTCTATAGTATATTAGCAAAAACAAGTATAAAAAAGCCGATTATAATCTGCGCAATTATAATTTCTATAATATTATTACTGCATCAGATTCCTATATCTAAACAATTTACACAACTGCCAGAAAGAACTATCTATTCTAATATTTTTCAAGAAACAATCTCTGATTTAGGTTCAATTATAGGGTTTGGTATATTCTCATTATTATTATTCAGTGTAGGCTTATATGTCCTCTGGAAGAAAAGTTATATCACAAAAAGACAGATGATGCTCATCTTTGTAATGCTTATAATCACTTATTATTTCTCTGAAGGCAAGTATTTGCTTAATATTCTTGTATGTATTATAGCTGCTACAGCATTTATTTATCTATTAGAGAAACAATGGGAGTTATCATTAATTAAAGAAATCTCTCTCTTTATCTTAATTTTAGGTGTTATATTTTCAGGTTTGTCAACTGTTGCAAGAATAACAATCGTATCTCCATCATTAAACGAATATAATGCTGTGCGCTTTTTGCAGCAGCAATACAATAATCAAGATATTAATAGCAAAGGATATGTTTTATCCTATTACAAATATGGACATATATTGCAATCAATCCCTGGAAATAATAACAATAATAACAAAATACCAGTTTTTCTAGATACAAGAAGCTATGAAAGCAGCAACTATTTTGATCAATTTACAATTGCAAATGAGATATTTTATTCAAGAGATATAAGAAAAACAACGCAATTGTTATCACAATCTCAAATAAAATATATCTTTATAACTCCTGCTATGAAATCAGGACTTGTGTGGAAGAAAGAAAATCAAGGTTTGCTTTTCCTTCTCAAAAATAGCGAAAGATTTAAAAATATTTATAATAACAACAGCATAGAGATCTGGGAATTTTCATGACGAAGTGAACAATATATGGAATTTATTAATATCATATTGTTGGTGATCTATTTTATATCATTATATTTTACAATTTTTTGGATAATTGTATTCATTGAAGATAAGCCGCCATCAATATCAAACAATAAAAAAAATTTATATTCATCATCTATCTCTATTATAATTCCAGCTTATAATGAACAGGAGTCTATTGAGAAAACACTGCTTTCTGTCTTATTATTAGATTATCCAAAAGAAAATTTGCAGATTATTGTAGTAGATGATGGTTCAACAGATAACACAGAACAAAAAGTAAAAGAAGTTATTTCAGCAAATTCTTCTTATGATATTTCTTTATTTCAGCAGAAAAATAAAGGAAAAGGTGCAGCATTAAACGCTGGTTTAAGCAAAGCAACAGGGGAATACTTTGCTTGTCTTGATGCAGATTCATTTGTGCATAAAGATACATTAAGGAAAATGGTTGATTTTTACGCAACAGCTGAGCAAGATATTGTAATTGTAACTCCTACTTTGAAAGTTGCTTCTCCGAAGAGATTCTGGCAGAAGATTCAAGCAATTGAATATATCATCTCAATATTTATTGCAAAGTTGATGAGCAAAGTAGATTGTTTGTATGTAGCTCCAGGTCCATTTTCTCTCTATAAAACAGCTATCATCAAGAAATTAGGTGGTTTTGATGAGAATAATCTGACAGAAGATCAAGAGATTGCTTATAGGGTGCAAAAAAATAATCTAAAAATAAAACAATGTCCTGCAGCAGATGTTTATACAACTGCTCCGAAAACATTTTCAGAATTATATGCGCAGCGTAATCGATGGTTTAAAGGAGGATTATTTAATGCATTGAAATATAAGAACATGCTGCTCAATAAGTCATATGGTGATTTTGGTATTCTTCAGATGAGTGTTAATGTTATGCTTTTTATTTTTAGTATTACTACTGTCAGTTTTTTCTTTTATTACACGATAACACCATTATTAAGAAGTTTTTATAATCTTTACCTTGTTGGTTTTGATATCAAGCCATTTCTGCGAGATATCTTTATGATTAATTTAGATCTTCTTTCTTTGGATATTACAACAATGTTCATAATCAATATAGCATTATTGATCACTATTTTTCTTATTTATTTATCATATAAAAACGCAGAACAGCAGATTACTTTTTTCGATTTGCTTTACTTAATACCATACCTTTTTATATATTATATCATCTTATCATTTATTGCAGTTGTTATTGTGATAGAATTGTTTTTTGGTAAAAAACAAAAGTGGTAATCATGGAAAGAAAAATAAGTAAAGAAAAATATATTTTGGCAGCATTGCTTACATTACTCATATTTAGCTTAGGTTTAACTTTAGGGATATTATTAGATAGTGTAAGATTGCAGAAATCAGAAAAGTTATCAAAACAGCAGGAGATTGATTATGGAAGCTTGCAATTGCAATATTTGTATTTAACAACATTCTCTGAAAATGAAGATAGCTGTTCAGTATTAAAGGTTGCATTAGACAAATCTATCAAGGATCTTTCTGTATCATTAGAAAAGTTTGATCAGTATAAACATAACAGTAATTTTAATAAGGATGAATTTAATATGGTTGCAAGAAGATATATTCTAGATAATATCAAATATTGGCTTTTTGCGCAGAAATCGCAGCAAAAATGCGCAATTGATCTTGTTACAGTGCTTTATTTCTACTCAGAAAATGATTGTAGTATTTGTCCAGATCAAGGAGTTTTATTAACGTATTACAAAAAGATTTATGGTGAAAAGTTATTAATCTTCCCAATTAATGCAGATCTTGAAGAAAATGAAGCTATGATTACAGTAATCAAAAGCAAATACAACATAACACAATATCCCACTATTATAATTGGTAACAAGAAGTATGAGGGTGTTGTAAAAAAGCAGCAATTAGGAAAAGTTATTTGTAATAATTTCGTAAATAAAGATATTTGTTATAACTATAAAGAAGATAACGAAGAAGATGTAAAAACCATTATCAATGATTCTGAAGTGAATAATTCATGAAGTATTTGAATCAGCTAAGACAGCAGTTAGAGGATAATAAAATAATTGCAATAATCATAGTGCTTTTTTTAACAATAAAATTATTTTTTTTGTTTAGGTTCCATACATTAATCTGGGATGAAGCTGTTTATATAGCAATGGGAAAATACATCTATTCTTTAGGGCAGCAAGGCATTTTGGAAATTATTAGGCCAATTGGGTTGCCATCTATTTTTGGTCTTTCTTGGAAACTATTTGATAATTATATTGTAATTGATGAGATAATAGAATTACTATTTGCAGCAGGATCAATAATCTTAGTATACCTCATTGCAACAAAAGTATTCAACAAGAAAACAGCGATTTTTGCAGCATTGCTCTATGCATTTACTCCTTTGTTTTTTCTTTATGCAGGTTATTTTCTTTCAGAAATTCCTTCAACATTTTTTATATTGCTTTCAATCTATTTTTTTATTCAACAAAAATATATCTCAAGCGCAATTGCAGCAGGAGCAGCATTATATTTTCGTCTGCCGCAGGGGTTATTTTTGATAATTGTGGGCATTACACTCTTTATTGAGTTTATAAGAAAAAGAAAATTCTCAAAGACAGTAACAAATGGTTTATTATATCTTTTCTTTTTCTTTTTGATTCTTTCTCCATATATGTTTATCAATTATCAATTATACAAAGATGAAACATGCTGTTTGAGTCATGCATTATTTCGTCCATTAATCCTTGCTTCTTATCATCAAAACAATCCTGCTGATGCATTGCCAACAATTACTTTTCTAGAAAAGATGTATAATGCATTTTATTATCTTATTATCTTCTTAAAGCACAATATTCTCTTAATATTTGGTTTTTTTGGGATTATATTATTTTTCACAAAAAGACTTTATAAAACAACAAACAAAACTTTTTTGTTTGTATTTATTCTTATATCATTGTTATATTATTCAATCATAGCAAATAAACAAGAAAGATTTGGCTTAGTATTTCTTCCAATATTCTCTATTTTTGCTGCATATGGATTAATCTCAACATATGAAAAATTATCAAAGAAATCCTTTAAGATTGCTTTCATGGTTTTTGTTGGAATCATTATGATTATTTTGCTAAGCATAGACTTAAATTTTTATTTCTGGCGTTCAGCAGAATCGCCTGAAATAATCAAAGATTATTATCAATATTATGTTGGAAAACAAGTTGATGGTGTTATCTTAACAACAGATCCAGTTCCTGCTGCATATACTGATGCTGCATTTCATCCATTTTATGAATCAATTGATGAAGGCATTGTTATTATCAACAGATCAATGCCAAATATAAATATAGATGCATCCATGCTTAAAGGGGATATTAATACAGCATATGCAGAGAATTCAACACTGCCTGCAAATATTTTTGCAGTTATATTTTCAAAACATGCATTCTACTGCGCGCCAGGAGATGCAGTTTGCCGGCAGAAGATTGATGTTCTATTTTCAGCAATAAACAGCTCAATGAAGAACGTCTTTCAAAAAGAATATTATGGAAATACTTATTATATCTATGAGAAGAAATGAATTTATTTTTTGACAGTTTTTCTATGTGTATATGTTGCAATATCAATTAACTATAATCTATTATTATTGTTTACATGTTATATTCTATAACATTAACCCCTAATTTAAGCTAAACTATATATAACTAATAATAAATATAACATCAATAATGTTAATTAATTTAACTAATTCATTAATTAAATCATCAAACTATAATTAAAACTTGATAAAATAAAGATAACTATGTTAAGTAAAATAACGAAAAAATAGAAATAATCTAAATTAGTTATATAATGACGCAGTAGTAATCAATAGTTTTATTAATAACAATAACCGAAAGGTATATAAATAAGTTATTAACTAATATCTTTAACATGTATGTTGATGATGATTTTATTAAAGAGGGTCAAAAGATGGTTATAATTACATATTCAACAAGAAAACTCACAAACTCCAATAAAATTCGTTTCTATTATGCATTAAATGGCAGGGATGGAAAATCAGGCATTATTAAAGAAGATCAAATCAAACATATTGGAAAAACAGTTCTTCTTGTACCATACAGATTTGCAGATGATATCAAACAATTCATGCAGCAATGGGACTTACCATACACATTCACAAAAATCATTGTTGGCAATACTGAAACATTTGGCGCAGCACTGGAGAAATAAAATACAATCCAGACAAATCACAATTCCGCTATATCCCGAATCAAGAATTATTCGCTCGCAAGCGAATAATTCTTTATATTTATGTGTTGTGGGGGTTGGGCAGCACTGTCTATGGTATCTAGTAAAACTTAGACACCCCCAACAATCTCTAGCTGCTCAAACACAAACACGTACTAGCTGCAGAAGATTTCTGCAGCTATTTTTTTCTTTGAGAATATTTTTATATTCTTTGGAATATTATTAGTAATATTAACCTGTTATCGTAGAAAATTACATTCTTAAAGATAAGAAAAGGTAAACTTCAATCTATTCTATATTCCCATCCAGGTTTCCATTCTTTTTTCAACCGCCAATCTTCTGCAATTGCCTGCTTCCAAGTTTTCTTATTGCACAGCACTTCAAGTGCAAGTTGTGGCGCTTGATGTGCGACAATTGCTATTCGTTTGCCATCATATTGTTGTTTCAGAAATTCTAAGAAATTCTTTATCCGTTGTTCAACGTCTTTATAACTTTCTCCGTGAGGGAATTTCTTACTAATAAATATCGTTAAATCTTTTTTAAACAGCATGCAGCTTTTGCCAGTAAACTCTCCATAATTTGCTTCTCTAAGTCTTTTGTCTTGGATAATCTGGAATTTATTACCAAAACAAATCTTTGCTGAGTCAACTGCTCGCTTTAAATCAGAACAAAAAACAGCATCAAACTTTTTATTTTTCATCAATTTTCCAAGTTCTTCTGATTGTTTTATTCCTTTCTCTGATAATATGCCATGATTCCATCCAGTAGCAATATCCTGTTCATTATCTGTTGTGGTGCCATGCACAAAATAAGTGATATGGATTGTCATAAGTATCAACAAGAGCAATTATTTACTAAGATTTCATTCTTTTTTGAATCTTTCTCTAATGCTTCAGAAATCAGCGCTTTTTCAAGCTCGAGAATCTTTTTTGTAATGATACTTTTAGTATTGAGGGTAAAATATCGTGTTTTCCCTTCTTGTTTTGTTACTGTTATTATGTTATGGTTCTCTAATTCTTCCCAATAATTAAATAATGATGCTTTTGATATCCCTGAACCTTCTATTATTTCTTCTTTTGTGAAATCTAATCCTTTATTTTCTACTAAAAAGTCGATTATTTTTAAGAGAGGTATTTCACCAGTAAGTTGCAATAATAATGATTTTTCTTCCATAATCTACAAGAAAGAAAGAAAGAAATATAAATGTTCTTATGAAAAGTATATTTAGGTAGACTTTCATGTGGACAGACGTTGAAATTAAAGGGAAGATATTGCATAAGCTAACCCGTATGGGAAAATTCAAACATAGCCATACTTCTATTGACAATCTCCCTAAGGGATTTCCAAAGGAATTAAGAAGAGATGTTAAAGATGCAATACAGCAACTGATTAAAGAGAGTATTATACTATATTGATGAGTTTCTGAAGAAAGAATAAATTATCCGAATTACTTGCTGTGAGAATCTTGTAAAACAAGATTCTCATCTCGCTTCTTTCTCAATCTATATCCAGTATTAGTATCATCTAATATATATCCTTTAGAAATAATCTCTTTTCGCAATTTGTCAGATGTAGCAAAATCTTTTTTCTTTCTTACTCGTTCTCTTTCTTCAGCAAGCATTATTATTTCTCTAGGCATTGCAGATTCTTCTGTATGCATTACCCCAAGCACAGAATCTATTTTTTTCATAAAATCAGTAATATCAACTGCATTTTTCTTTCCAACTTTATTTTCAGATGCCAATACATTGATTCGTCGAATAAATTCAAAAATTACAGCTAATCCTTGAGAGATTTCTAAATCATCATCCATAGCTTCTTCAAATTGTTTTTGCGCATTTTCAATAATCGCTGCAATTTCATTATTTTCAACAGTATTATTTAGATTCTTCACTTCATCTAATGAAGCAAAGAATATATCAAACTTCTCAATAACCTTTTCAGCAGCATCAATTCCTTGCAGTGTGAAATTTAATTGTTGTCTATAATGTGAAGACAACAACAAATATCTAATTGCTCGTGCTTTGTATCCCTGTATTAGTAAATCTCTAAGTGTAAAAAAGTTTCCCAAAGATTTTGACATCTTTTTTCCATTAACAAGAATATATTCATTATGCAGCCAATAATTGACAAATTTCTTTCCAGTTACTGCTTCTGATTGTGCAATCTCATTTTCATGATGCGGAAAAATCAGATCAATTCCTCCTGTGTGAATATCAAAATGTTCTGCTAAATGCTGCATTGCCATGACACTGCATTCAATATGCCATCCTGGTCTTCCTTTGCCAAAAGGACTTTCCCAAACACAATCGCCATCTTTTTCTGTCCAGAATTTCCAGAGCGCAAAATCCTGTGCATTCTCTTTATCATATTCATCATTCTTCACACGCACTCCTGTTTTTGTTTCATCAAGCTTTATTTTAGATAACTTTCCATAATTTCTAAACTTACTTATGCTAAAATAAATACCATCTCTTGCTTGATACGCAATTTCATTATCAAGCAGTTTCTGTGTTAAATGAATCATTCCATGTATGTGCTGTGTTGCTCGAGGAAAAACATAAGCTTTACTAATATTTAACTTTTCCAAATCTTCAAAGAAAGCTATTGTGTATTTCTCAGTAAATTCATGCAAGCTTAAGCCTTCTTTTTGTGAATCACGAATTGTTTTATCATCAACATCAGTAATATTCATTACTTGTTTGACAGCAAAACCTTTGTACAACAGATACCGTTTCAGAATATCACTGCAGATATACGCTCGAAAATTTCCAATATGCGCATAATTATACACAGTTGGCCCGCAGTTGTACATCGTTGCACTGTTTTTTTCAATAGGCTTAAACAATTCTTTCTTTTGTGTAAATGTATTGTAAAATTGGAGTGCCATAAAAGAATGTTCTAAGTATAAATATAAATACTTTCTTATTATAACAAAAATATTTATGATATATTTAGGTCACAGGTGAAATAAAATGGTTATAATAAGAAAGTATAGTATTCCATTAAATATTGATGAAGATGATGCAAAATTATCTTTAAAATATGCAATTGAGATTAAACCTAAGAAACAGCTTTAAATATTTTCTCACTTATTTGTTTAATCTTCTCAACATCTTCAATAGTAAACAACAATTCACCATAACTATGGACAATTACTTTAACATCATCTACTATAACAACAGCAGCTATTCCAGCATCGCTAACAACTTCAAAATGTTTAGCTAGTCTTTCTAGATATAACTTCTGTTTTTTTTTCAGCACAGCGCTATAGCTTGCTTTTGTTTTGCATTTCTTTACTTCAAACTCTATCATTTTAACACCCGATATATTTGTCAAATATCTTTCTCGCTTCTTTTTCATCTTTTGCTTTAATTAACACTCTTCCATCAAGAAACAACGTTAAATCATCAAAATGTGCGCAATATCCTAAATCAACAACTTTTCCAAGTTTTTTTAATTTATCAACAATATTTTTATATTCTTTCTTGAAGAAATTCTTTTTTTCTAATTGGTACTGAAATGATCCGCAGTAATGCACAGCTTTCTGTTCAATCTTTCCTGATAGATACTGAAACTCATTCTTTACACATACCAAACAATTTCTATTCTTTTTAACTCTTAACTTTTCAAAACTATTTGTAAGAACATCTATTCGTAGAAAATTCTGTTCAACATAATGTTTATTCCACAGAAATTTAATGCATTCATTTGCTTGTAAGTTGCTTACAACACAGCTTGCTGTATTTAATACTCCTGCAGTATCGCATGTTTCGTGGCTGATTTTATCAAAATAAATGCATGCCAGACAAGCTTTTTCTTTACCTGAAACAACATACAGGCTTCCTTTATTGCCAACAACTGCGCCATGCGCTAATACAATGTTACTTTTCACACAAAAATCATTTAATAACATTCGTGTAAATAGATTATCTGTGCAATCAATAATACAATCAATATTTTTAAG
Organism: Candidatus Woesearchaeota archaeon; assembly: GCA_016219865.1. Classification (GTDB taxonomy): domain Archaea; phylum Nanobdellota; class Nanobdellia; order Woesearchaeales; family DSVV01; genus JACRKF01. The sequence goes on from JACRKF010000033.1 coordinate 121,669, forward strand.
TAATTGATTGATATTCTTCCAAGTAATATCAGCTAATTCATCTTGTATGACGATATTGCTATTAATTTTTAATAATTTTTCTTTACAAACAACAGCTTTTGCTTTCCCAACATCTTCTTCATCATAAAGATGCTGTCTTTGTAAATTATCTAAACTAATAATATCTCTATCAATCAGCATCACTTTACCAATTCCAGCGCGCGCAAGTAATTCAGCGCAATTGCTTCCCAAAGCTCCTAAACCAACAACAGCAACAGTAGCTTTTGCTAGTTTTTTCTGTCCTTCTTTCCCAAGTACTAATTCCTGTTTCTTATATCGCTCATTAATTACCATATTCTTTTTTCCATTGTTATTATTTATGTTTATTTTTAGTAGAAAATAAATATAAATAATAAAGTATTTAAATAATTTCCTCTACGAGAAGGTATGCAAGACAATTCAGAGCAAAAACCATCATGGTTCAAAAAGACATTATTTTACAAAACACTAGACTATTGCAGGCAAAAACCATCTTATTTGTTTCTAACAATGATTTATGATCTTGTTTTTGTGCTTGGATTATATATTATAAACAAATTATTTATGTATTTATTTCCTCCTCAGTTTTCTGCTCCAACATTTGGCTTTATTATAGTATTGTTAATTATAGCTTTATCATTCTCTTTGCTCTATTCATTTACAAAATATATTATACTCTCTATTATAGATTCATTTACAAAATCATTACATCTAAAATTAGAGAGTTTTGGTTTCTTTTATCTATTTAATACTATTTTCTTTATAATCACATTCTTGTTATTATTGACAACTAATGTCTTCATTAAAACATACATAAAACCAGAACTTATTACAACAATGCAATATATATTATTTACTCTGCTAATTGTCCTATTTAGCATGCTTCTTTCAATAGTGCACAGCAATTTCATTAAGAAAAGATCAATGAAATCAGCATTAAAGCAGACGATGCATTCACTAAGTCATTTACAAACCTACAAACCAATATTCAATATAGTTATCATTAATTTTATTATTTTATCATTTATGTTTCTATTTGTCTATATACTAGATAAAACCTATCTATCGCAATTGCAAGATTTTAATCTATACATCAGTATAAGTTTTGTGCTTTTCCTTATTTTAGTTATAATAAACTACTTATTACATGTATTCAATAGGATTTCTTTTTATGTTAATGAATAATTTTTGCTAATCACTGATTTTTTCGTAGTTAACTTCTGTCATATTACAGAGCTATGTATTTGCTGAACGAGCGAAGCGAGTTCGCAAATACTAAATACATAACTATTTATACTACTCACTATACCCTATTGATATAGAAGCTATATGTGCAAATGGGTCCTCTTTTGAGCAGAAACATCTGTTTCGTGCTTTGATTTTGAGACACTCTTGCATATAACAGCCCATCACGAGAGTACCCAATGAAGCTTACGCTAAATGCAAGCTATGAGCTTGGGAGTTAGTGTCATGGGCAACAAAGCTTTTATAATCATAATTAACAAATAAGAACAAATTACATTCCTTATTTCACTAAAATAAGCTTATTTATTACATTACATTAAGAAAAAAGCCCAATTTGGTCGTTTTAGTAAGTAATTTTGTTCTAAAAAATAAAAACTATTTGATGATAGTATACGCGAGGTTTTTAATATGGGAAAAATAAGTCCAGTCTCTGCAAAGTACATAATACAGGCAGTTATCAATATTGATGGTGTTGTTGAAAAGCCAGATGTCATTGGCGCAATTTTTGGTCAAACAGAAGGTTTGTTAGGTGTTGACTTAGAACTGAGAGAATTGCAACGTTCAGGAAGAATTGGAAGAATTGAAGTAAACACAGATACAAGAACAGGAAAAACATCTGGTCAGATTATAATTCCATCAAGTCTAGATAAAGCAGAAACAGCAATTGTTGGTGCTGCTTTAGAGATCATTCAACGAATTGGTCCTTGCAATGCAAAGATCAAAATTGAAAGAATTGAAGATGTTCGTGTTGCAAAGAGAGCATTTGTAATAGAAAGAGCAAAAGAATTGTTAAAACAATTAATGGATGCATCAATCCCAGATTCACAGGAATTAGCTGATGAAGTTGCATATTCTGTGCGAGTGATGGAAGTGCAAGAATTTGGTACAGAAAAGCTTCCAGCAGGTCCAGGTATAGACGACTCTGATGAAGTAATTGTTGTAGAAGGAAGAGCAGATGTATTAAATCTTTTAAAGCACGGCATTAAAAATGCAATTGCTATTAATGGAACATCAGTTCCTCATTCAATTGTTGAATTAGCAAAAGAAAAAATAATTACTGCTTTTGTTGATGGTGACAGGGGAGGAGATTTAATTCTCAAAGAGCTTGTTACAGTAGCAGATATTGATTATGTGACAAAAGCTCCTGATGGCAAAGAAGTTGAAGAAATTACAAAGAAAGAGATTCATCAAGCATTGCGAAGCAGAATTGCAGCTGAACAACTAAGACTTGATGTGCATAACATGCATAAAGAAGAAAGCAACAGAAGAAATGAACGTCAAGAGCGATTTGAACCAAGACAACAGCAAGGAAGACAATTTCAACAACAACAACCAAGACCACAACAACATGATGCGCGTCAATCGCCACAACAATCACAGCAACAAGAACGAAGACCTGTGACACAACCAGTGCATTCTCAACAACCTCAGCAGCAATTTCAACAGCAGCAACCACAACCAGTGCAGCAAGCAGTAAAAAAACCTGCAAAACTGACTGATGAGGAAAAACATACTTATAACGAGATGTTAGAAGATTTGATTGGCACAAAAGGCGCTTATATTTTGGATGAAAAACTCAATATTTTAGGAAAAGTGCCTTCAAGTGAATTAGCTTCAACATTGAAAGGATTATCCGCAGGAATCCACGCAATTGTATTAGATGATGAATTAACAGCTGACTTATTGCAAGTAGCTGAGAAAACAACAGTCAAATACATCATTGCAATGGCATCAAAGCTCAAAGCAACAGGAAGAATTGTTGTGATGACAGTTGACGATTTGAGTTAAAATTGTTCACTTTGTGAACAATTTTAGTATTATTTTGTAATCTTATTTTTCTTTTAGAGAACTTTGCAAAATTCTCTTTAATTCTTTAATAATCTCCCAAACATATTTGCCTTTTTTTATTCCTTTCATTCCAACAATTGTAGTCTTTGCATTATATTTCTTTCGAAAGAATTTCGAGTAATTTATTGAATGAAGTGATATCTCTGATATTTCCAATATCTCTGATGTCCTTTCGAATATAAGTGTTAATTATTTGTATTTTAGCAAGCAATACTACTAAATCGTAGTCAAAATAGTAATATTTAAATAGTAACTGTCATTTTACATCCTAAAATGCCAGAACCTCGCCCAGTTGAAGAAGCAAATGAACCAAATGAACCATTACGAAGAGACTTCTCATTATTGGAAGAAACAGCAAAAGGCGCAGCAAGTTTTCTAGGATTAGTTGCCCGATTTGCAACAAGCGCAGAAGATATTGTTCAAGGCTTGCGTTTGGAAAAGCATGAAAGAGAAGCAGAAATTGATTTTGCTGATTACATTTGCCAAGATTTATTGCAGGACGATACAATCACGCAGCAATTATTCACTGATGTTCTCACAGGATATTTGAACGAAGTGCCGAATGATTTGTATATTGTTGGATTTCACGAAACAAGCTATGGCCGTGGTCAAGCATTGCGAGATCAAGATCCAATTGCAAGAAACATTTCTTCATACGATTTTCAGATAAATGCATGGAAATCAAAATTATATCATGATAAAAAAGCAAATATTGACAGAGTAATTGCTGATCTTGAAACTCGATTGCAGACTCTTATTCAGCAAGAAAGAAGAAATACAGTTGAAGAAGTTGGCTCATTATTTTCAGCAGATGCATTTTCTTTGTTATTAATAGAAGGAATGCATGTCAATGGAGATTTGCGAGGAAGTTTAGCTGTATTGAAAAAGAAAATGTATTTTGCAGCAGCTTTTGAATACAAAGAAGATCCAGAACTATTATACAGATTATCATTCAATGCCTGCGTCAAAGCAAAAGGCTGGCAAACATTGGAAGACAAACCATTGTATGAAGCATTGGAAGCAGAAGATGTTTCAGTTGAAGTTTTTGAAAAATGGACTGGCAGAAAAATTAATTATAACCCAAAACCAGAAGCAAAGCAAAAAACAGTTGCTGATGTTATTCATGCACAAGGTGCAGATCCGCCAAGAAAAGCTTCGATTGCATTAGTCCATGAATTCCTGCCTAGTCAATCAACCTACGCGCAAGGTGTTCATGCATTGAGAGCTTCATACAATGGAAAAGAAGCAGAGATTCCGCAGCATATGCTTTATAGAACAAGTGCTGGAGTAAGACTTATCCGTCCACAAACATTAGAAGAAGCAATGCTTGCTCGTATCAATGATTTTGATACACTTCAAGATTCAAATGGCAAGCAAAGAACAATGGAAGAACGATTGAGATTGTGGGATAAACTAATTGATACTTGTGCAGGAGTTGCTTATGAAAACGGTAACAATGAACATTTTAAACTTAGCAGCATTTGTGAACCATTGATTACAATACCGCAAGATTTCAGAAACGCTTTTTTAGATGTAAATTATGCAGCTTTTGATGGCATCCAATTAGCAAGAACTGCATATTACTACAAAAGATTATCAGAGCAAGAGTTTGATCTTTGTGAAGCATGGCAGCTGCTTTTACCAGATCAAACTGCAAGAACAAGATTGAAACAAATAGTCTATCATCAAGCTAAAAACCAACAAGAACAGCTGTTAATTGCAGATAATGACAAAAAAGCATTAGGGTTTTATCTAGTAAATAATTCAGATAGAGACCAACTGAGGAGCGTGTTTGTGAGCAGTCGTAATAACTACTCGGATGCGTATGGCGTCAATCTCAACGGCAGCTCGTCCGTTTTGCGAGCGACTCCCCCATCGTCAAAAAAATTTTAGGACATTTTTTCCAAAAAGTTTATAATAACATGAATTTAATTCTTTCTTGAGCCTTGCCATCGTTCCTCTGCAAAGGACTTTGGAAACGTGCTTGGGAGTTACAGGCTCTTTCACTAAGGTTTTATTCCAGCTGGAGTAAAATCATAAAATACAGCTCCGACTTGATGCTCTGCACTGAAGGAGCAGTGCTCAGAAGAAGTGAAAGGGCTACTGAGGAGCGTGTTTGTGAAAAATCGTAATAACAACTCGAATGCGAATGGCAACAACAATCTCAACAACAGCTCGTCCTTTTTGCGAATAACACAAGCATCAAGGCTTATTATTAAAATTATGTTGGTATTTTTTATGCAATCTTCAGAATCTTTGTATGAACAATTATGTTCTTATCAAAATCTTGAATTGGCATTCAAAAAGCAAGAAAAAGAAAAACAACAAAATTATATGTTCTGGAATTTGAGAAAGATCTTAAAGAGAATCTTCTTCAATTACAAGCTGAATTAGTATTGCATTCATATCGTCCAGAAAAATTGGAAACTTTTATTCTTCGTGATCCTAAAACAAGAAAGATAAGCAAATCACATTTTAGAGACAGAATTGTGCATCATGCATTGTGTAATATAATCCAAACATTATTTGAAAATAGCTTTATTCATGATTCTTATGCAAACCAGATTGGAAAAGGAACACTAAAAGCAATACAAAGGTTTGATGAATTTAAGATAAAGATTACAAAGAACAATACAAGAATTGCTTTTGTGTTAAAATGCGACATAAAGCAATATTTTGATAATGTTGATCATAATATTTTACTATCAATTATTAAGAGAAAGGTTTCTGATAGAAAAATACTATGGCTCATCGAAACAATTCTTTCAAATTACTGCTCAAAAGAGCATAGTAAAGGAATGCCATTAGGCAATTTAACTTCTCAGTTCTTCGCAAATGTATATCTCAATGAACTTGACCAATTTGTGAAGCATGAATTAAGAGCAAAGTACTACCTGCGCTATGTTGATGATTTTGTTATTTTCGATAATTCTAAGAGAAGATTAGAGCAGTATAAAGCAGTAATTCAGATTTTCCTTAAGCAAGAATTACAGCTTCAATTGCATCCATTAAAATCAAGAATAATAACAATAAGAGATGGGACTGAATTTTTGGGTGTAAAAATATTTATGCACCACAAAAGGATAAGGAAGAAAAATCTGCGGAAATCTCAGAAGAAATTGCAATTGCTAAATAATTTATACGAGCAAAAGAAAATAGACTATGATAATATCTACGAGTTCCTTGAAGGCTGGATTGCCTATACAAGAAACGCAAACACTTATAAGTTAAGGAAAAGCATTATTAATTCAGTTGAGCAGAGATTTGGAATGATTGCAACGAGAGAAGTCAATAGACATATTAAGAAATTCTATCCCTTTCCAATCCTCTCTAGCACAGCTTTTATCACAAATGGCAGCGCAACAGTTGCATCAATCAACACTTCTGCATACCTTCCGCCTTTACTCTCTGGAATAAACTTTCCCCAGCTGACACCTTCACTATAAGTGCAACCACTATTAGATACAATGATGCCATTTGCTGCAAAATTATGGGTATTATCGACAGTCATATCATACGTTTCTTCTTCTCCATAATATTCAATAGACATAATAAAATGGTTTTCAACGCAATTCTTTCTAATCCAATTTTTATCAATTGTATATCGCTTTAATCTTTTATGCAACACTTTATCACTAACACCTAAATTTCGAGCTGTTTTAGTTATAACTCCATGGTCTTTTATAAGTGCATCCTTTACTTTATCCTCAGTTATTCCTTTGATCCATCTACCATTTTTTTCATGAGATACAATTATAGATCGCATTTCAGGAGAAAGGGAAGCCCAACGCATTGCTGTTGAAGCATGTGCATTTTGTAATCTTATTTTTCTTTCTACATCATTAAGTGAGCTCCAGTATTTCTTAGATACTTTTGACCTTCTTTCTGGTTCTCCATTATTAAGAGCAATAATTTTTCTCTGATTGCATAATCTTTCATATTCTTCATCACTTAAATTATCCCAGAATTTTCGAGACATTCTCTGCATAATATAAGGATCGCAAATTTCTCGGAGTGTTTGTGCTCTTTTTTCTAAAGTTTCTTTTGACTCATTGAAGCGGTGGTATCTTGCATGTTCTATAAAATTCAACATTTCAAGATTTTCAAGAGAATTATTTAATGTATTATGATCTTTGTGGTGAACTGCAATTTTTGCATCAATTGAAATTCCTGCCGTTTCTTGTAAAATAAATCTATGTTCTGCTAATTTTGTACCATTATTTAAACTAATAAAGCGATAATCACCATGTTTGTCAGTTTTATAGTATGAATTAAATGGCATTAACCTATCATTAATTTTCAATTCAGATACTTTTTTATAAACACCTTTACGAAGCAGAAATTTATGGTCTTCAGAAGCTATAATTGAATTAGTCTTCAGCTCTTGTTTTTTATTTACCCATCCTGTAACCCAGCCATAACTAATTTTATACAAACTTTTTTTACCTGTTTCCAAGACACCACGTACATTTGCTAATATTATTCTTTTCTTATTTAAATCATAAGAATATACAGGAAAATTTGATTTTCCAGCTAAATTTTTAATAGGTATGCCATCTGGATAAATTGATAAGTTTCTTGGCATATCTATTTTTGTATCACCCTGCAGGCAAAGTCCGCCGAAATTTACAGGTTCTGGGCATATTCTTACGCCATAAGAAAATTGTTTATGATATTTTTCAGCATCTTTTTGCAATGCAGGATTTGGTTCAATAACCCGCAATCGAATGATGTCTAAATGCGGTCCAACTTGTTGCGCCCAATTTCTTGGCACTCCACCGCCAACAGTAAAAATACCTATCTTCTTTGCTTTCAAAACTCGTTCTGTGTAATCAGTCATATCAATAAATGGATCATATTTTAACAATTGTTTTTCTTCAGCAGCATTCTTCTTATTATACACTGAAAACTCCAATCCAAATTCAGAATCAGTAAATGCTGGAATATACACTGGAATGTTTTTCTCAAATGCAGATTTCAATATACCTCTTCCATTGATATGTTTATGCAAGTATCGTCCTAGTTCCTTATTGATCTCTGAACTGCACGTTATTTTATTATGGTCCATGCTTGCAAGCACTTGGTGTAGGATCACAGCGCCTTCATCCAAATTTGTTTCTGATTCAAGCGTATCATATACTCTATCAAATCCAGCTTCATACAATTCTTCATCATTAAAATTTTTTGGATTTTTAAAATGCGTCATTCCAGCAGCTTCAATAAATCCATGCGCCATCAATGCGCCAGTTGACACAACAGCATCAACCATATCATTTTCAATCATATCGCAGATAACCAATCCCATCTTTGCCATAGTCATTGCGCCAGAAAGCGTTAATACTTTAAAGCACTCTTTATCTTTTGTCATTGCCTCAAGCACATTTGCAGCTTCTCCAATCTCTCTGCCGCCAAATGCTGTCAGATTCATCTGTGTAACAACATCATTGACTGTCTTGCATTGGGATAAGTCTAATGGTTTCAATGGAACAAGATTTTTGACAAATTGCTCTCGAAACTCTCTGCTATGTCTGCCGTTCATTTTGTCATGTTGAATATGCATTTCATGTTTTTTGATTGGAATCACCTTTTTAATTATATCAATCTGTCAATTCTTTCAAAGAAAGAATTGATTTTATAAAAAGGTTTTTGTTTTTAAGAATATATGCTCTTTGGCATAACAATTATATATACATCTATTATCTCCAAATTATATGATGGAATACAAACAACTTACAGCAGATGTGCAGATTCCTGTCCTTGGTTTAGGGACATGGCAGATTGGTGGAAGAACAGAAGCTGATTATACTGACGATGAAAAGAATATCAAAGCAATAACTGCAGCAGTACAATTAGGCTACACTTTAATCGACACAGCAGAATCATATGCTGATGGACACACTGAAGAGTTGGTTGGCAAAGCAATAAAAGGAATTGATCGCAAAAGATTATTTATTGTCAGTAAAGTTATGTCTGCGCATCTTGCATATAAAAATGTAATAACAGCTGCAAAAAGAAGTTTAGAACGGTTGCAGGCAGATTATTTTGATCTCTATCTGATACACTTTCCAAATGCAGACATTCCATTAAAGGAAACAATGAGAGCAATGGATCATTTGGTTGAAAAAGGACTCACACGATTTATTGGTGTAAGCAATTTTTCAGTCAAAGAGATGCAAGAAGCGCAAAAGTATTCAAAAAATAAGATTGTAGTAAATCAAGTGCAGTACAGTCTTATCTCAAGAAATAAATGCACCTATGGTGATTGTATAAATATGGAATCAGAAATTATTCCCTATTGCCAAGAAAATAATATTATAATAATGGCAGATCGACCTTTGCATAAAGGGATACTTGTAGAAAAAAACTATCAACAATTGGAAAGGTTAAGTAAAAAGTATAACAAAACAAAAGCGCAGATAGCATTGAACTGGCTCATCTCTAAGAAAAATATAATTACAATGCCAATGTCAACAAATAGTGAACATTTAAAAGAAAATCTTGGTGTATTAGGTTGGAGATTGGATTTAGAAGATTTAATTCTATTGGACAATACAGTTTTTGAGAAGGAATAATAATAGTTCAAATAGGTGCTTCTTAGTTTCCATACGTTTTACATAAAGAAATTTGTTAGGATATCAACATGTGATTTTGGCGAAGGCAGTAGGCTGAGCCCAGAACCCCACAATAATTGTGCGGAATAGATATTCAATAAAAGTAAGCCTCAGGGAAGAGTTGAACTCCCGACCTGCGCTTCTCTAGTTAATCATTACGAGAGCGCCGCTCCACCACTGAGCTACTGAGGCAGTTTTTAAGAAAAAAGGCTATATATTAATAATGTTTTCGCAATTTCTATTAATAATATTTCTCGTGTGAGTGAAACGAACTCAGAAATATTAAATCTGCTTAACCATCTCATCTTTATTGTTCATAAACTTACTCTGGCACTGAAAACAAACAGTATGTTTTTTTCCATTTACATCCTTAACATAAGTGCCAATTAACTTTTTCAAGAATATTTCTTCTATCTTACCCTTGCATATTTCACATTTCATCATGTTTAACCTCGCTTATTGATAAATTTATCTATTGATAAAGAAATATAAAAATAATTAATTTATTTCTTCTTCATTAATATTGTCGTGATTATCAGATTCTTCATCATCAACTTCTTCAGACTCTTTTTCTGTTGTATCATCAATCTCTTCTTCTTCATCAACACCAATTGGTTTTGAAGACTTTACTGATTCTTCTGTTAAATTTGCTTTGCCTACGATTTCTAACTGTCCAAATTTGCCAGTTGATAACTGAAGTTCTCCTTGCCATTCATTAACATAGCCGTTTGTTATTTTTATTTTATCACCAATCTTTACTTTCTCAACTTGATCATTCCATAATGTCATAGTTGTTTGTCCAGTTTCATCTTTTATCTTAATATTGCATAATTTTCCAGGATTACCAAACTTTTGGAATTCCCTTGGAGCTGCTTTCTCAACAACATCGACAGTAATATCAACTTTTCCTTGTTTTGGCTGTAAATCTTTAATTTGCATAATTCTCACCTTAATTATTGGAGTAATTGTAGATTTATAAAGATTAGTATTTTCGTGCTGTGTTGCATAAATAATAAACTATTATTTATGCAACACAGCATTTTTATACACCTCTCTCTTTCTTTGTAATATGCAGACAAAACTTCCTGGTGGTCAGATAACAAAATCTCTTAAACAATATTGCAGAAAACACAACATCACAAAAGCAGTATTAGGTGTCTCTGGGGGGATCGATTCAGCACTATGCGCAGCAATTGCAGTAAAAGCATTAGGACCTCAAAACGTAACAGCTTTGCTGCTTCCAGAAAAAGGAGTCACAAAAAAGCAGAATGTGGAAGATGCACTGCAATTGTGTAAGCAACTAAAAATTAATTATATTCTGCAACCAATTAATCCAATACTTAACACATATCTAAAAAATAGTGCATTCCCTCTAAACAATCTTGCAAAAATTAATCTCAAAGCAAGGATAAGAGCAACAATTCTTTACAGCTGCGCAAATACAAATAATGCAATTGTCATAGGCACAGGAAATAAGACCGAATTAACATTAGGCTACTTTACAAAATATGGTGATGGTGCTGTTGATATTCTGCCAATTGGTAATCTCTATAAGCAGCAAGTCAAAGAAATAGCATCCTTTCTAAAAGTCCCGCAACAAATTATTGACAAAAAGCCTACTGCAGAATTATATCGTGAACAAACAGACGAGCAAGAATTAGGCATGAGTTATGAAGAACTTGATCATCGTTTACAAACAAATAAACTCACAACAGAGATAAAACAAATAATCAAGAAGAATCTGCACAAAACAAAACCAATACCAATATTATAAGAGAATTTTGCATTTTCGCAAAATTCTCTGCAAAAGCTTTATTAACCTTCTTTTATTCTAAAACCATATGACACGAATAGCTATAGTCAGAAGAGATCGTTGCAGTCCTCAAGCATGTGGTAACTATCTTTGTATTCGTGTTTGTCCTGTGAATAAGCAAGGCGCTGATTGCATTGTTAAGGGATTAGATACAAAAGCTCAAATTATTGAAGAAACATGCATTGGTTGCAATATTTGTGTTGTAAAATGTCCATTTGATGCAATTTCCATTATTAATCTTCCTGAACAATTAGATAATTCACCTATCCATCGATTTGGAACAAATAAGTATGCATTATACTCGCTCCCAACACCAATTTTTGGTAAAGTTGTAGGTATTGTTGGAATGAATGGAATTGGTAAATCAACTGCAATAAAAATTCTTGCAGGATTATTGCAGCCAAATCTAGGAGAAACAACAGCAGTTGATTACAAGAGAATAATTGATTTTTTCAAAGGCACAGAAACACAAGCATTTTTCGAGAAAGTAAAGCAAGATAAAATCAAAATCTCTTACAAACCTCAGCATGTGGATTTAATTCCAAAAACAACATCTGGAAAAGTAATTGATCTTCTCAAGAAAGTTGACGAAAAGAATCAAACAGAAAAGATAGCGGAATTGCTTGATATTCAATCTATCTTGCAGCATGATATAAAACAGATTTCAGGTGGAGAATTGCAGCGTGTTGCAATAGCTGCATGCGTGTTAAGAAGAGCAAATCTTTATGTTTTTGATGAACCAACTTCATACTTAGATATTAATCAGCGACTGCAGATTGCAAGATTCATTAAAGATTTAGCAAATGAAGATACAGCTGTTATTGTTATTGAACACGACTTGATTGCATTAGATTACATGGCAGATGTAGTTCATATCATGTATGGAAAAGAAGGTTGTTATGGCATTGTATCTCAGCCAAAAGCTGCAAAAGCTGGCTTAAACACATACTTAGAAGGATTTCTCAAAGAAGAGAATATGCGATTTAGGGAATTGCCAATTAAATTTGAGATAAAAGCTCCTTTTTCAACAGCAAGAAAACAATGTTTAACTTCATGGAATAATTTTGATAAACAACTTGATAAGTTTAAACTTTCTGTGAATGCAGGAGAAATTTACAAACAAGAAATTATTGGTATTCTTGGACAAAATGGTATTGGAAAAACAACATTTGTCAAGATTCTTGCAGGAATCATGGAACCAGATGATGCAAAGATAGATCTAAAAATGAAAGTTTCTTACAAGCCGCAGTATATAGAGAATAATTCAGAAGAATTAGTAATCAATATTCTTCATCAAGCTATTGCAAAATACAGCAATGAGATTATTAAGCCATTAGAACTTGAGCCATTATTTACAAAGCAGATAAATCAATTATCAGGTGGAGAATTGCAGAGAGTTGCTATAGCAGAATGTTTAGCAAGAGATGCAACTTTATTCTTACTTGACGAACCATCTGCATACTTGGATGTAGAACAAAGATTATCTCTTTCAAAAATAATGCGTAATCTTGTTGAGACAAAAGCAATTACATTGCTTGTTGTTGATCACGATTTATTATTCTTAGATTATCTAAGTGATAGATTGCTTGTTTTTACAGGTGCGCCTTCATTTGCTGGAACTTCACAAGGGCCATTTGCAATGGAGCAAGGCATGAATACATTATTGAAAGAAGTTAATATCACATTAAGAAGAGATGAATTCTCAGGAAGACCAAGAATTAACAAACCAGGGTCGCAATTGGATAGGGAGCAAAAACAAACAGGAAAATATTATTATGGTTGAACGATGATTGAATTATGGTTGAGTTTCAAGAAACAAGAACTAAAGAAATCTTTGGAGAAAAGAAGACAGATAATACTATCTTATATTATTCGTTGATGATTATAACTGTCCTTGTTCTTTTCTTGTTTATCATTTTGGCAAATTATAAAAATTCTATCTACAACTTTCCATTCTATAAATATGAATATGAGAAAAATGGAATCTACACAAAATTTGACAAAGCAATAGTAGATAATGCAACAATTAATCTTTTCCTCTATCTGAATAACAATCAAGAAAATATCACCTCTCAATTTTTTTCAGAGCGTGATAAACTGCACTTAATTGATGTAAAACATCTTATAAAACTTTCAAAGATAGTTTATGCTATAGTTTTGATTTTATTCCTTTTATCATTATTTGCGCTATTTTATTTTTATAAACACAAATTCAAGAAATCATTTGCAAAGATTCTTATTATTGCATCATTGCTATACATTATCATATTCATAGCAATAGCAGTAAATCAGACAAATGAAACATTTCAAAAGAAGTTCATTGATATTCACTACACTCTCTTTGATAATGATTATTGGATCTTAGATCCTGAGAAAGATAATCTGATTAACTTGTTCCCTCAGCAATTTTGGTATGATATTGTGGAGAAGATTCTTAAGGATACTTTGTTGTATGCAATATTTCTATTGATAATAGGGGTAAATATATTTATTTATGTTTATTTAAAAAATAAATTTTTCACGGCAAAGAATAAAAGCAATAGTATCCATTAACCACATTAGTAGTCATAATTATAGTATTTTCTGAGTGAGCGAAGCGAACTCGGAAATACTAAAGCTTTAAATAGTTATTCGTCATTCTGAAATTTCATATAGCTATTAAAAAATAAAAAATTCAAGAAGAATAAGCGGTGATACAATGTTATCTTATAAATTATTCACAACTCCAACCTGTGTTTATTGTCCTAAGGTAAAGGAATTTATGAAGACAGTAACATTAATCGGAGAATCAATTGATGCTTCTACTCCAGAAGGTTTTGAGTTAGCAAAAAAGTTTGAAGTTAGTTCTGTGCCGACAGTCTTATTCTTTGAAGATGATAAATTAGTTGGAACAACGCACAAAGTTGATGAAATAAAAAAGTTTTTGAGTATATAATCTAGATATTTCATACAGTTAATCCAGTTAATCAATAGTTATAAAATTCTTGTCTCCTATCTTTGAAAATGTCATTATATTCATTGATCATTTTATTGATGTTGTAGACTGATAATTTCTTATCTCCTGAAGAAAACCAAAGTTTTTCTTTATTGAATAAATGAATTTTTCTATAAGTATCGATTACTTTATTCTTCTTTTATTTATATTACTTGGCTTAGTTTTTCATGTGTGAGCGTAGCGAACACTGAAAAACTATTCATATTTCTGTATTCGTGCTTCCATGATACGCAACAGGAGAACTTCCACCGTGCCAGCTTATTCTTGGTCGTATTTTCATCGCATACATTCTTTCATTAGTGTCATCAAAGATAATTGCTGCACCAAATGTGCGCGGCAAATTATCTAATTGTGTAGTTAATCCTTCTCGCATATAACTTTGCATTAACGTTCCAAGTGCTTCTGTATCGAGTTTTGCTGTTATTCTATGGCTGATAACAGTATCGCTTTGTGTCATGACATCTGTATGGATTTTTCCTGGCTGTTGTGTTGCTAAGATTAAAGAAATTCCAGGTTGTCTGCCTTCTCTAAGGATTGTAATTAAAGCATCGCTTGCTGCAGTTTTTCCAATGACTGGCAAGAACTCATGCGCTTCATCAATAACAAGCCAAACCATTGGCATATCTTGTTTTTCTTGTGGAGTCTCACTAAAATAATGCAGCGCTGAATTTACTTGACCAAACTCCTCAAACTTTCTTGCAATCATTCTTTGAACGAATAATTTCTGCGCAATCAATCCAACAACAAGGCTTTTTACAGCCCATCCACCTGGCATTGTTGCATAGCATGATACATCAAGAACAGTTACTTGACCCCCAGCAGCTAACTCTAAGAAAGGAGTTCCTTCTTTATCAAAAAGTCCCCATGATATTGTGTTCAAGAATCTATTTTCAACTGCATCTCGCACTGATTTCTCAGCATTAGTATCTTTTTTTACAGCAGCAATGATATCTTCAATTCCATAATCTATATTTTGTTCTTTTAATTGATTGACAATCCGTTCGATAAGTACGCCCATAGGATCATTTGCTGTAACATCAAATGTAAGCTGCCAATCAGTTGCATCTAACTCACTTGGTTTTATTGAAAAAGGTTTGTCTGTTGGAATTCCTTCTTTTACATATCTTTTATAAAATCCAGCTGGCGTGTATATCTTGATATCAATAGGTTTTGATTTTAATTGCCATTCTTTCAATATCAGCTCATCTTTTTTATTAGGATATTTCATTGTCCAATAAACACCCATTGTATCAAGAATGATGACACTAATATTCTGCTTAACTTCATCAGGAAGATCACTAACACCCTCAGCAATGACACCCATTGTATAAGAGTTATGGACGATGATATCGTTTGCGATAAAATTATGAGTATCAGAAACAGTTAAGTCATATACTTCAAAATTACCTTCGATTTGCTGAAGTGAGATTATTTCATCCCAAAATATATCAGATGATGCAAATTTCATAAGTAATTCAAATTCATCAGCTCTTGCAATCTGAAGTAATTTCTGTCGAGATGGAGAATAGCGTTTACTTTCTCTTAATGCTTTTGGATGTTTATAACCTATTTTTCTCCCGATCTCTGCCCAATTATTTGGTGCATATAGATCCCATATCTCTTTTGGAATTGTATCAACGTTAGTATTGCGTATTACTTGTGGTGATTCTAGTAAAGCAAGAGCAGCTCTTTCTTCTTTTCGTCCATAAAAACCAATTTCATTGATAAATTGATTTACATATTCACCATTAATTACCAATTCATAAGCCGTATGAATTTCTTTAATTGTCCTATGCCTTAAGAAAGAAATTATACCAAATCGTAGTAAGAGATGTTGTACTTGTATAATCATTTGATATGATGAAGAGCAATAAGAAACAGTCCATGTGCATTCACTTTTTCTATAAATTGTTCCATCACAAGAGAAAAGTCTATTCAAAAACAAAGATAATTGGTATTTTGGAAGAGTATAGATACATTCAGGTATGAATTTTTCTGGAGCAAGTTTATCATAAAGATTAAACTTTTCTATCCAGCTTCTTATGGAAGAATGATCAAAATGAGGATTATTTACAAATTGTCCTTTGTCATTTCTATCACTTTGTTCATTCATCACTTTCTTGATTTGTGCAACACGAAAACAAAATTCATGGCTATGATTTTCAACACGAAGATTTTTATCAAAATCATAAATACTTTGTTTGAAGTCATTTATTATCTTTCTATCTGAATTAGTAAATAATACAAAACCATTGCCAAGATGACCTTCTGCTATTAGGTAAGCAAGCAATTTAACTTCTGATTCTTTGAGATATTTATTTCCGAATGTTTCAACCTTCCTGGGTGTAGCAATTCTTGATGAAATGGAGAGTTTCTCAGCAGGAATCCATCCTTTTACTGTAAGCAGAGGATGTTCTGGTGTTAATCTTATTTTCTTTCCTGTTCTTAATTCAATCTCAAGAAGTCTTGTAACTGAACGTTTATAAAACTGTGTTTTTAAACCTTGTTTTATCTTTAAATCTTCTGATAAAGTATATATGCTTTCATTATTCTCCGCAAGATCTTTAATTTTTCTAACACTGCCATCTCCTAATGGGATAATTGTATCCCCATCAAGACATTTTCCCCCTCCCCTTTTACCAACGATAAACACAACGTGAGATCGGATAACATCAAGATAAATATTATTAGATAAAGAGGTAGTTTGTCCCATCTGGATGTATTGTCTGCCTAAGAATATTACTCCTTTCTTGCCAAACTTCTTCAGTTCATCCTCTGTTCTTCCAATGACTACGTCAAACATAATTTTCATTTTGATTTTTAACTATATATATTTATCGGCTATTTCCCGACTAAACGAGTGAAACGAGTTCGCAAATACTAAACTTTATAAACAAATCTCAATCCTAAAATCATCAAAGGTGATTATCTTGCCAGAAGAAAAAGTATCTGAAGAGAAAAAAGAAACTGAAACTCAAGAAACAGCTGAAAAGCACCATACTGAGCCTGTAAATGAAATGCATCAAGAGCAATTATTAAAGATTAATGTAAAACCAAAGAAAGATGATTCGGAAACACAAACACATCATGAATCTAAAGAACAAAGCGAACATAATGCACAGAAGCATCTTCACCATCATCCCCAGCATCATCAACAAAAGAAACAATTTTATAAGAACAAATTCTTTTATGCAGCAGTTATTTTAGTCTTATTAATTGTAGGAATTCTCACAAGTTATCTTTTCATACAAACAAACAAAAACACTTTAGTAACAGTCAATAATGAAAAGATAACTGCAGAAAATTTAGCAGATGAAATTAATTTATTACCTCCTCAGTACCAGCAAACAATTGGAAAAGAACAATTAGAAAAAACAATAGTAGAACAACTTATTGTAAAAAGATTATTACTTCAAGAAGCTGCTAAGAAACAGATAATTGTAACAGATGATGAACTAAACAAAGCAATAGATGATTTTATCGCTTCAGTTGGTTTAACAAAGGAAGAATTCACAAAAAAGCTTCAAGAACAAGCAGGTTCAATAGATGCTGTTAAAGAAATATACAGGCAGCAATTGATTATTAATAAACTATTATCGCAAGAAGTCTATAATAAGATTATTCAAGATGATAAACAATTAGAGAACTATTACAATGAAAACAAAGAAGATATTATACAGTTGCGTGCATCTCACATTCTACTCTGTTATAATTCATCAATGTTTTGCGCTAATAACAGGACAGAAGAACAAGCAAAACAATTAGGTGTTGACTTACTTAAGAAACTGGCAGCAGGAGAACAATTTGAACAGATAGCAAAGCAGTATTCAGATGATCCTTCTGCAAACAATGGCGGAGATTTAGGTTGGTTTGGAAAAGGAGATATGGTATTGCCTTTTGAAGAAGCATCTTTAAAATTAAATAAAGGTGAGGTTTCTCCATTAGTCAAAACACAATTTGGTTATCATATCATAAGACTAACTGCAAAGAATGAATCATTTTCAGATTTAAAATCATTCATTGCAACAGCAACATCAGCAGAAAAGAAGCAAACAGCAGTAAAAGAATATATTGATGCATTAAAGAAAAGTGCTGTTATATTATATGCAAAGAAATAATCTTTTTAATTTTTCATTATCTTATATCCTCTCTTTCAACCTCTCCGGCAGCACACTTAATATATCTTTCTTAATTCTTTCATCAAAATCAACGCTTCTCTCTCCTTCCAGTTTTTCAGCTGATAATAATTGCAATAATTGGAGTGTTGCTCTTTTTTCTTCTCCATCAAAGAAGGGATCATTAAGATTTCCAATATTCTCATCTATAATACTTTCTTCAATATTTTTATTGTTGCCAAGATCTGTTATGACAGAAATAAACTCTTTAGAGGTTAATCTTGTGATATTCTTCATGATAAAATAAGCTCCTCTCTCGTAAAGCTGCTGAAATAATAGTCTAAAATCAATATCGCTTGCTTTGCCGTGCAAAAGCTTTCCCCAAAAACGAAGTGTTGCAATTTTATCCTTAACATTATTTTTATTAAGCTCTTGAAGAACAAAAGAATGAACTTCTTCAACAGTTTTATCCTCGCAATCAAATTCAAATGAAACAACATCATAGATCATTACAGGATGGTAAGTGACTGTATCATTCTCATAGATATAAAACCCGCCGCATTTATATTTTTCAAGTTCTCTAAAATTATTAGGAAATAATGCTCCTGGATAAGTAAATAATCCATATTTTTCAGGTTTATTCTGAAATATATAATGAACATGTCCTCCAGCATAATAATTAAATCCTTTAGGAAAGTAAGACAAAGGTGTTGAATCCATTAACTCTAACTCACTAGGTTTAAACTCAGTGATTGCAGTATGAAACATAAATATCTTAAATCCATCTTCTTTCTCCAGTTCATCAAGTGATAATGCTTGATAATAATATTTGTCTAACATCCCTTTTTTTCCAAGCATACCTGTTATTTTAGCTCCAGTTTTATTATCAACTGTAAAAGAAAGATGTAATTTCTCCTCTTTAACAAAACCTTTGACAACATTAACAAACAATTCTGCGCTTTCAATAACATCAAGCATTGTTTTTCCACTTGGTGAGAAATCATGGCTTCCTGCAATTACATACACAGCAATATTTTTCTTTTTTACTTCCTGTAGTTTCTCAACAACAATTTTTAATCGATCAATAGTTGGCAATGATGTGTTAAATAAGTCTCCGCTAATTAAGATAAAATCAACCTGCATTTCAATGCACATATCAATAGCTTTTACAAATGCATTAGTGCTGATATCGCGCATTTTGCTATCTCTCCATGAACCAATGTGGACATCACTCATATGCGCAAATTTCATAGAAATAGGAAATAACTAATTATATAAAAATTAGATGTATCAAGTCATCATTCAACCAAATAAATTTCTAAAGAAATCAATAATTCTCTCAATAACTCCTTTTTTAATAACTGCATTATTCTCATCATTATTATTAATTATCTCAACAATTATATTGCTTTCATTATTATTGTTATTATTATCATAGTTATTCTGATTATTTACTATTTCCGGAATTATATTGCTTTGTTTATCTGCTATAGCATCTTTGCTATTATTAACTATTTTTATCTCAGGGTTGTAATCAGTAACTGCAGTTCCAGTTGATTCTTTTTTAATATCAATTCCTGCTACAAGTACAACACAAATATCCGATTCTTGTTCTTTGCTTCGCACTGGATATATATCTTTGACCCAGATTTTCACTTTTCCAATTGTTTCTAATTCTCCTTTTTCTATAACATATGTCTTGCTATTAATTAAAAAAATACAGCTTTCACCATCAATACTAACATCTTGAAAGACAATGCTTATGCCATTTTCAATCTTATTATTTTTTATCTTATCCATATGGATATAACTTTGCGCTAAGGCAAAAGAAGAGAACATAAGCAAGAGTATAAAAACTAAAGAAAGAATCAATAATCTCTTTCTATTGAGTGGGTTTTGTTTTTTCATCATAAGCAGCTATAGAGTTCTTTACTCCTCCAAAATGTCTTTGAATATTATGTTGATTATTATTAATATTATTATTTATGGTGGTATTACTATAAAAATCTAATCTCTTTTGCTGCGCAATATCATCAAAGAAAGGTATTTTTACAGGAGTTGCAAATTTCAAGAAAGTGCTGCTGATGATAGCTTCTCCTTTGTCAAGGCTTGCAATTGTTCTATTATCATCACTTAAATCTTGTGCTGAGGATTCTATTATTGCTTGTCTTTCAGGAGCCATTTCAATGCCTAGAATTATTTTAGTATTCATATTTGCTAAAATCTCTCTTGGAATTTGTGAAGGTATTTGTGTTATTGCAAGCAATCCCACTTTAAATTTTCTTCCTTCTCTTGCAATTGTAGAAAATATATTTCCTATCTGCGCCATCTCTTTTCCTAAAACACGTGGAGCTTCTTCAATAACTACAGAAATCACAGGTTTTGTTTCTAGTATTCCATCAATCTTATATCGTTTATATCGTGAGAATATCTCAGTTGCAAACAAAGATCCAAGCAATATCTCAACATTGCTGCTAAACAATGAAGTATCTATAATAACTTTACAACTTTTTTCGAGTTTATTGCAAACATCTCCTACTGTAGTTTTGCCGCTGTCCATATCAAAGATACCTTGAGAGGATACTTGTTGATCTTTAACTTTTAAGTCAAGTATTTGCATTAACTTTCTACGCACAACAGCTAATGTCATTTCGTGATAATCTTTATTCTCATCATCTTTGTTTTTCGATAACAATAATGCTTCAATCCATTGTTCTTTATGTTGTTTATAATAACTATAAATTGCTTCTTTCTGCGGATCACTCCAAGAAACAATACCATTGAAATGAGAGGGTTTTAATGTTGAAATATGAATTCTTAAGCTATACGCTCCAGCAGGAGGATTATAAGGTGTGTAATAATGTACTTTATCTTTCATTGCATGATTCTTTAGTCCAAGTTTATTTCTTCCATAATATTCATCATGTGGGTCTAAGATTAAAATACCGCAGTACTCTTTATCTATGCTGTCATATAGCAAACATGATGTTAAGTTACTTTTTCCTTTTCCAGTGGATGAAACAATAAGAATATGTTCACTAAACGTTTTTTCTCCATCTAATACAATCTCTAAATCAATTATTTTATTTCCAGAACGTAATTTTCCAATGCGCAATCTTTTTTCAGGATTTCTTAACATAGAAAAATCTTCTTTTGCAATTTCCCGAACATCACTAAAAAAAAGAGGTAATTCTTTGCATAATGAAACTTTATTACTTTGGAGCTGCACAAGATTCTTTGCAAAAGCTAATGTGTAATTTCTCAGTTCCTGCTCGAAGAAATCAACGTCAGCATTCTTCTCTAATTGCATGCCAGATATCAGTTCAAGATTTTGCTGTGATAATTGACTTGCATAAGTTAAATCATATACTTGCAGCAATATCTTTTCTTTACCACTTACTAAAAGCTCGCCAAGTTGAATATTCTCTTCTTGTTTCTGACGAATAATAACTTTATTAAAACTTCCTCCAATAATCTTTCCTTTGATATTCATAACATTGGTGATGTCTATGTGGTATTTAAATCAAACTAAATTTATTTTTACATAATTCTTACTATCACTTAGTTACTAACAAGTATCTACTCATTAATAGAAAATTATTTAAAGCATAATCATTTCCCAAGAAACGATGAAGGAACAAATCAATAGGTTAAAACTGGAATTAGAGCATCTTGATAGAGCATATAAAGCAGGAATCATGAAAGAGAAAGAGTTCTCAGATAATAAGGCCGCAATTGAAAAGAAGATAAAAAAACTTGAGCAGAAAATGCATAATGATGAACAGTCAAGAAAGATAATTTCCGATATATTAGATGAAAAACCAAAAGAAAAGAAAATTCTAAAACCTATAAAAAAGAACGTTCAATTTGCATCAGAATCAGTAGTTATAAACGAAGATTCTAAAATGCAAGAAAACAAAGAAAGAACAGTAAAACATCGCACTGTGAAACAGCAAGAAGATTTAAATTTAGATGGTTGGAGTATTGCTGTATATATTCTAACTATATTATTCATTATGATTTTATTATTTTTTTCATATAAATATACACAAAATGCGCAAATCACTGGAAAACAAGTTACTATCTATGAATATTCTGATTATGCTTGTGAATACTGTAAACAGGTGCAGCCAACATTAAAGCAATTAAAAGAATACTACAAAGATAATATCAGAATCATTCATAAAAACTTTCCATTAGAAGAATTAAATCCTGGTGCAACATTTGCATCTGAAGTAGCAGAATGCGCAAATAAACAAGGAAGATTTCAATACTATGAGAAAGAATTATATGAACGACAAAACTTTTTAAAAAATGTTTCTTATGACCCTGGTGAATTGCAGGATATTGCTTCAGATTTAAGTTTAAATATGGATCTATTCAAGGCATGTCAAAAAAGCCATGAAACAAATATTAATATATTGCAAGATATTGAAGAAGGAAAATCAAAAGGTGTTATCTCAACACCAACTTTTTTTATAGGCAATACAAAATTAGTTGGCGCGCAATCATTTGAAGTTTTTAAATATTACATAGAGATTGAAAGAAAAAGATAAAGCAATTTTCCCATTAGGCTGTTCCCATTAAACCGGATTACCTAATTTTAGAGAATTTTGCAAAGCAAAATTCTCTATTCTAATAATGTGGATCATCAAAACCAAGTGGTGGTGCAAATTGTCTTTTCTGTTCAAATGATGTTAAATCCATCTGTCTTTTTACAAATTCTTGAAATTTATAGGCATCTTTTAATGCTTCCTTTTTCTGTCCTTCTATTCTTTTATGATAGATTCTTTTATAGAATACATCAAGTATACTTCCCCAAATTGGTCCTGAGAACATATGCTTAAAATCAATAGCAAGTTTCAATTGCACAAGAATTTCTACTTTTCCAGAATTTGCTTTAAATTTCTGATTATTTCTGACAATTTCAACTTCTTTCATACCAACCCCATGTATATCAACTATTAACTTTCTTTTAAAGAAATCAGAACTATGTTCTATTTTATTGCAGCGCCACCATACCCAAATCTCTCTTCCACCTTGCTGTGTGCGAGATTCAAAATAAAATGTTTCAGGGAAACCAGCGTTTTTATCATATTTATCACCGTCAAAACTAGCGTATTTCTCATGAAATAAATAATCATGTAAAGAAATATAAAACTCATTCAAATTAATAACATCAGTTGCTTTCACTTCAAACTTTGCTATTAATATATCGTGTGGATCTGAGCTCATAGTTTTTATGTAGTATTCAGATTTATAAAGCTTTTTATAGTAATCAATTTTCCTTATTAGAAAATTAGTTACAAATCATTTATTGTCAAATAATAATTATGAGGTGCAAACTATGTTTATAGGAGTTGTCGGAAAACCATCCACTGGGAAATCAACATTTTTCAAAGCTGCAACATTAGCGGAAGTTGAGATTGCTAACTATCCTTTTACAACTATTAAACCAAATCACGCTGTTGGCTTTGTTAAGGTAAAAGATGTCGCAGTGGAATTTGGAAAAGTTTCTAATCCAAGAGAAGGATATTGTTTGCAAGGTTTTAGATTTATTCCTGTTGACCTTATGGATGTTGCAGGATTAGTTCCTGGTGCGCATGAAGGTTTAGGCATGGGCAATCAGTTTCTTGATGATTTAAGGCAAGCAGACGCATTAATGCATATTGTTGATGCTTCAGGAAGTGTCAATGAAAAAGGAGAGCCAGTTCCTATTGGAAGTTATGATCCATTAAATGATGTTAGATTCTTAGAAAAAGAGTTAGATATGTGGTACTTAGGCATTCTCAAAAAAGGCTGGGAACGATTTGCTAGGCAAATTATGCAGGAAAAGACAGATATTTCAAAAGCATTAGCAAAACAATTATCCGGATTAAGGGTAAATGAAGATATGGTTGAAGCAGTATTAAGAGAATTAAAAATACCAAAAGAAAAACCAATTGAATGGAATGAGGAAATACTTTTCTCAATAGCGCAATTATTAAGAAAGAAAACAAAACCAATGCTTATTGCTGCAAACAAGATAGATATTCCTGTTGCAAAAGAAAACATTGAACGTTTAAAACAGCAATTTCCAGAATATATTATTATTCCAATCAGCGCAGAGTCAGAATTAGCATTGCGTGAAGCAGCAAAGCATCAATTAATTAATTATGTGCCAGGTGATGCTTCTTTCGAAATCTCCAATCCTGAGAAACTCTCTGAAAAACAAAAAAAAGCTTTAGAATTCATCAAAAAGAACATCATTGAGAAATATGGTTCTACAGGAGTGCAGCAAGTAATCAATGAAGCTGTTTTTAGTTTATTGCAGTATGTTGCAATATTTCCAGGCGGTGTTAACAAATTAGAAGATTCCAAAGGAAATGTAATTCCTGATTGTTTTTTAATGCCGCCGCAAACAACTGCATTAAGCTTTGCTTTTCGGTTGCATACAGACTTTGGTAATAAATTCATCTGCGCAAAAGACGTCAGAACAAAGAGAACAATTGGCAGAGAACATGTGTTAAAGAGTTTAGATATTGTTGAGATAGTGAGTGGGAAGTAGAAAATTTCTTTTAGAAATTTTCTACAAAATTAACTGTGATTACTGTTTCAATTTAACTATAAACAGCACTTTTATTATTCATTAAGCTCACTTTTTCCACCTTCCAACTTACCTTACTATTGTAGTTAATCTCTTTCGTAGCCTGAGATAGTATTTTGTTGATTTGTCGCAACAAATCCACAAAATACTTATTTTTCAAGATTCCTCTTAAACGTCTGCGCTATATCTATCATATACTTTCCATCTTCTAACTTATAAATTACAGGCTTTTCTTTATTAAAAAGATTAACTAAGTCTATCTCAAACTTTCCAGGTTCTACAATTCTTACTGATTCAAAATCAAGGATAACTGGTTCTGTATCAGTTAAATCAAGAATATCAGATATTTGTTCTTCAACTTCTTGTCGTTGTTGTTCAGAAAGATCTTTTGTAGCTGTCCTCATCTTTTCTATCTGATCCCGCTTAACATAAAAAAACAGCTTGCATCCGCAGCTGCAACCTTTCAGAATTTCATTTGATCCATCAGAATATAACACATTACATCGTACGCATTGGTGTGGCATTGAAAAACCTCATTACCTTTTTATTTCTTTGTCCTGTAAATTTTCTTATTGTCCGGATTGCCTAATCTAATAAAAAATAGATATTTCGTATTTCGAAATGTCTATTTTTTATTTCTTTTTGATACTTTCCTGCTTTTTTGTTCATTGATTGTTGTATAAAGATCAATCTTATGCGGATCTTGTTTAATTTCCTTGACAACGCTCGCTGGGCCAATGATTGTTAATCCGCGTCTATTTCCAAGAAGTGCATTAATTAATTTTAGCCTTAATCGCTTAAACATAGCATCATCATTTTGTTCAGGATATAACACTGCTAATTCAATACCCCTAAAGTCTTGATTAATGCTCTTCATTGTTTTTTTGATAAGTGCAGCAGATTCTTCTTTATGCAATGTTCCTTCGACAAGCGCAATCTTATTTTCCTTTACAATTGAAAGTAACTTTCCAACTCTTTCATCTGAAGATAATGATTCTATTTCAGTAAATGGAATAAATTGCAGTGTTAGCATTACATATCACCCTGCTAATACAAATAATGCTTCATAGAACTCATCAATATTATTCCCGTGCTTTGCTGATATTCCAACAACATCATATTGTGGAAAAGCAGCTTTTATTTTATTTAGATCTGATTTTTTAAGGTCTATTTTATTGGCCACAATTAATACAGGAATTTTTCGTGCCTGAAGATTACCTATAATTGTAATATTTACTTGTGAATATGGATTAATCGTAGAATCAAGCACAACTAATACAACATCCATTGTATCAAGCCATGTGATAGAATCAATTACACCTTTTGTTGCCTCTTTTGCTCGTTCTTTTGCATCTCTTACAGTAAATCCATGTTTTAAGAAGTCTTCATAATCAATTTTAGTAGCAATTCCAGGTGTATCAACAAAGTTAAACATCAGTTCTTTGCCTTGAGAACGGATTGTAACATTTTCTTTTATAGTAATTTCTCGTGTTTCATGTGCAACATTTGAAACAGAACCCATTTCTTCTCCTAACCAATCTTTGCATATTCTATTAGCTAATGTTGTCTTTCCACCATTAGGAGGTCCATAAAAGCCAACTTTTAATATTTTTCTAGAACTAAAGATATCTCTAAATATTTTATTTACAAACCTCTTTATTATCTGCAACATAAATAATCAGATTGTGTGTTTATTTATATAATTTTCGAAAAACGAAGAATTTATAAAAATAAAGAATAATAAAATTAGTATGGTTGATGAAAATCAAATTATTGATGAAAAAGTAAAATGTGATATTATAGCAGTTCTTGATAAACTTATAATTAAATTACAGAGAAAAGACACTAAAGATTTAGGTAATATTAGTAATGAAATTATTCATTGTGCTTCTGTTTTTCAGGATGTTCATTCTGTTTCAATTGCAGTTGTTGCTTATGCATTATATAAAATAGTGGAACGTGAAAATAATATTGATCCGCAATATATTACTCGATTGATAAGAGCAAGAAATTACCTCAATAAATATAGGATAGAAAAGTTCAATAGAGAAATAAACAAGCTCACAAAAGAGATGACTAGAAAAGATAAACAAATTAGTGCTTATATAAGGCATGTTTTTAATGAAGCTGAAATTAAAAAAGGAAGTAAGATCTATGATCACGGAATTTCACTAGCGCAAACAGCAAAATTACTTAACATTTCTCAATGGGAGCTAATGAAATATATAGGTAAAACAAAAACTATAGACTTTCTTCCAGAGAAAATTGACGTTAAACAACGATTGCAATTCACAAGATTGCTATTCAAATAATAACAAATAATAATAATAGTAAAATCATTATAATAAATAAGGTGTAAACAAATGAAAACATTAGTATTTGATTCAGGTCCAATCATTAGTTTAACTATTAACAATTTACTTTGGATACTAGATCCATTAAAGAAAAAGTTTAATGGTGAATTCATAATAACTCCTTCTGTATATCAAGAGGTTATTACACAGCCATTATCAACAAGAAAATATAAATTAGAAGCATTGCAAGTTTTACCTTATATTAATAAGAAAACATTAGACATTTATTATAATAAATCTATTCAAGATTACGCGCAATATTTATTGGATCTAATAAATGGTTGTTTCAAAGCATTTGGTAATGATATTCAATTAGTGCATTTCGCAGAAATGGAAGTTGTTTCATGTGCAAAGTTTCTCAAAGCAGAAGCTATTGTAATTGATGAAAGAACTACTAGAAAACTCATTGAAGATCCAGAAGGCCATATGCGTTATTTAGAGAAAAAATTAGGTGCAAAGATAACAGTTGATAAAGAAAAATTTCAGAAGATGAAAGAAGAATTAAAAGGTCTCAGAGTAATTCGTTCAATAGAATTAGCTGTTATTAGTTATGAATTAGGATTATATAAAGAATTTACATCTGCAAAAATCAAGCAGATGGACTTAAATAAAGCAGTTTTGGAAGGGGTGCTTTGGGGAATTAAGCTCAATGGCTGTTCTGTAAGAGAAGAAGAGATTAATGAGATTGTTAATTTAGAATTAAAATCATAGTTATTTCTTAGTCCTCACTTTCTTTGAAAGCTTTTTTGTTGTTTTGACAGTATTCTTTACATAGAATTCTTTCAACTTTTTTTCCTTAAGCTCTAAATCTTTATTTAAATCTAAGATCTCACTTTTAGTAAGAACATGCTTTCTTTCTTCATCTTTAGCTTTTCGCAACGACAACCACACCTTTATTGTATGTAATAATCCCATAAAATCATATAGGGTTGATTGATATATAAATGTTGCTATGACAAAATTTATAAACATTTTACTTCTTCTTTGCAACAACTGCCTCCGTAGCTCAGCCAGCAGAGCGCGAGACCTGTAATCTCGAGGTCAAGGGTGCAATTCCCTTCGGAGGCTTTTTTATCCTTTCATAAATTATATGTAATTGTTATATGTAATCATATGCATCTAAGAAGTACAACAATGTAGACGTGATATTATGCCAGAATCAACCGCAGCAGAAATTGAACAGAAATATAATCAATTAGGTAAGAATTATTCTCTTCCTGTATTTAAAGAAATAGATAATCTATTTGAAATCTCAACTTTTCAGCATCATTCATTTCTTCTAAGAAATATTAGAAGAACTATTTCTGAAAGGTTAGATCATTATGCAAAGATATTATCTGAACTATTGCAGCCAGAAGCAAATATGAAAGCTTTGCAAGAATCAAGCAGTTTTACAGAAAAAGAAAAACAAGAAATGCTTGTCTTATACAAACATCTTATGCATCTTTTTAGATTATCTCAACAGATTGAATTCTCGCAGAACGAAGAAAAAGATGCTGAATATATAAACCTCATTTTTCAACAATGGCTTAGTATTAATACTCAATTCTTTAAATTATCTGAAAAATTAGCTGTTTCTTGGCAAAAGCAAGAAAAATGGGAAGAAGATATTATGTATATGGGATAATTTGTAATTATTGCCATTAAAACCAATAACTTTAAAAATAATTGCATTCATAAGAATCTCTAGAGAATTTTACAAAGCAAAATTCTCTCTATTAAAAAAAGGTGAAACCAGTGAAAAAGAATTTTGTTGAAGAAATTGTTGATGATTGTAAAACATTAATGAAGTACAAATATACAACAATTTTCCTGCTTGTTCTTCCTTTGATAGTTGTCCTTTTTTTAGCAAATCTATCGTTGCAAATGCATAAATTTACTCCATCAATAGCTGTTTATGAAGAAATGAATGCAAATGCAACAGTGCAAAATAATTCAAGCATATTAAATAACTTTTATACAGATTTTACAGTTGTGGAATATAGTGCTAATGTTTCATGTATTAATACAATAATTGTTGGGAAACATGATGTTTGTATAATAATTCCCTTAAAACTGCAAAATATTCAAGAATTGCAGATTTATTTAACTTTAGATAATTTTGAGCAAATTAAACCTTTTTTGCAGACATATACATTATCTCTTGGTTCAAATGGGAAAGATACAAAGACAGAAGTTACTGTTAACTTACTCACTAAATTAGGTGGTTTAAAAGATCAATTAAGCAATCAATCTGCAAATCTTAATGCTATTGAGAGCGAATTAACACTTGCGCAGAGTAAGATTGATGAGTTAAAACAAGAATTAAGTAAAGTTGACATAAAATTTAGTGTTACAGATTTTAATGCAGATGATGTTAATAAAAAATCTGTTTCAGTATCAAATGAAGTTAATACTTTAAAGAAAAAAGGCAAAAAAGCTGTTGATACAGCTAAATCATCTTTTTCAGACATAGAAAAAAAAGTGAATGATCTCAATGTCTCTTCTGCAGAAAAAGATGCAATTAAAAAAATAATTAATTCAACAGATGCTGATTTATCCTCATTAGCGACAGAAATAGATGCGGATTTCGAAAATGCAAATAAAGATATTTCTTATGTTGTTAATAGCACTGATAAGATTAAATCAAGTTTATCAGACCTAAATAATAAAGTTGTTTCTTCTATGCAGGGTAAGCAATCATCATCATCTGCAGTTGGCAGTATTGCTTCAAGTATTAATTCTACTCTTGGGGCTGTTGCTATGGTTGATTCATATTTTGCTCAATTAAATGCAAATCTGCCGACTATTAAAGCAAATGCTCAATCAGAAAATACTTTAGTTGCAACCATGTTTAATAAAGTTGTTTCTAATAAAATAGCATATGAATTAATTATAATCTTTTCTTTTGTTATCTTATTTATGACATTATTTGTATCATCACTTTTATTAAAGATAAAACTTGCTGAAGAAAATGAATCTTTTATGAGAATGTTCTTTAATGTGTTAGTTACTGTGTTTATTATTAATTGTGTTACTGCAATTATTCTTACAATAATTTATGGAATGGTAATAAATTGGAGTTTTATCTTTGTTTTCCATTTGTATATTGTATTAATACTGGTATTTACTGTTTTATTTACATTATTTGGATGTTTAGTAGCTGCTCTAACTCATACAGAAGAAACTAATGCAATGGCAGTATTTTCATTACTTTCATTATTTATTTTATTTTCTGACATGATTTTTGAGAAATACCATCTATTTACACAATATAATCCACTGCAGCTATTTACAGATAAAACTGCAAATACATTGCTATTGCTGCAGCCATTTTTATCATCTGACTTGATAATAGTTGCAATATATATTATTTTCTTCTTTTTAATTGTTATTTTATTATCAGGAACAAAATATATCTTAAAACATCCGCAAGTCTCATTTTCATATGAGGCTGAACATCATCATACTACTCACAAATCTGAAAATAATGGGGTAAAGAATTCAAAAGAAGATGATGATGTGTTAGATGAGTTAGAGAACATAGGCAAAGAAGAAGAAAAAGAGCATCATTATGCAAAAACTGAAGAACTATCAGTTGAGGATTTCACTAAAATCAAATCAATTGCTAAGAATTCAAAAGAAAATGAAAAGAATATTGAGAAAGAAGAAGAAAAGAAAATTGTTCGTGTTCCTCTGCAGGAAGAAAAGAAACAAAAAAGATTTAAAGGAGCAGGAGATGACATAGTTGAAAAACTATCAATTGAAGGAGAAGTTCATGAATTATTAAGAAAAAATAAAAAATTAACAAAAAAAGAAATCAGAAAAGTTCTTATAGAAGAGTATGATGAATCAGCAGTTGATGACGTTCTAAAAGAATTATTCAAATAAAAATACTAAACATTTTTAAGCAACTAGTGCCTAATCATTTTATGTTTATTAGGACAAAAATGATTAAAGGAAAGAAATATGCATATCTTGTTGAAAATAATTGGACACAAAAAGGTTCAAGGCAGAAAACAGTAGAATATCTTGGAAAAATTTGCGAACTAGAAAAAACAAAAACTATCTTATTTGAAGAATTCATCACAAAGATGTATAACAAATCGATTGAAGAATACTTTAATAACACTGCTAAAACAATTATTTACGATCTTATCTGTTGTGAGTTAGAAAAACATGGATTTTCTAATACATTGTCAAAAAATGTGTTTATAACAAATAATATTGTTGCTGATATTACTAAGCCAAAATTCTTTAAGAACAATACAAGTGAAGCTGGTATGGATGTAGTGTTGAGGATAAATAATGAATATTTATGTCCATATACAATAAAAAGATTATTAAATTTAAGAATAGAGGGTGATGAACAATTCTGTGGTAAGCAATTAGCAGAAGCAATTGTTGCTGTGGGAATAGTAACTGAACCAGATATTTTTATATTGCTTTTTGAGAAATTATATAAGGATGAGAAATTGGTGATCTCTGGATGAAAGTAATAATCATAACAGGCACACCATGTACAGGTAAATCAACTTTAGCTAAAGAACTATCAAAATATTTGCCAGCAAAGCTTTTAGATGTTAATCAAGTTATTAATAAACATAAAATGAAAGAATCTTATGATAAATTAAGGGATACATATATAATTGACACAAAAAAGTTAAACAAAGTTTTAATAGGTTACATCACTCAAGAAAAAAAAGCAAAGACTCATTATCTAATCATAGAATCTCATTTATCTCATTATCTCCCAAGTAAATATGTAAGTCTTTGCATCATAACTGCCTGTGATCTAAAAATATTACAAAGTAGATTAAAGAAAAGAAATTATAATCAAGCAAAAGTGAGAGAAAACTTAGATGCAGAGATATTTGAAATAATCCATCATGAAGCAAAACAATCTCATAGAAAAATATCCAGAATAGACACAACAAAAGGAATAACTTTAAATAGTTTAAACAAAATAAAAAATCACATTACGAAGTAAGTGATTTTTATGGGTATATTGAATCTATTTTCAGATGATGAGAAGCACATTAAAAAAATTGAAACATTAAAGGTGCAGTTATCTAACTCTTTTACAAATATCCGTAAAGATATTGAATTGCAGAATAAATGGATTAATTATCTCCATCAAAGTCATTCGCATCTCAAAGGGCATCATGATTCTCATAAAGAAGTTACAGCAAAGCAATTAGAGAACATTGCAGCGTGGATTAAACATCTAAATGATAATACGAGGCAGCATCAAGAAAGAGTTGAAACAGTAGAAAAACACATTCAAAAGGCATTCAAATTATACAATGATCACATTCGTGAGATACATAAAAAGTTAAATCAATTAGCAGTTCATCAATCACAGCATGAAACAGTAAATGTTGAAAAATTAAAGCGTGAAGCAGTTAGTGAATCATTATTGAATGTGGAGAACTCATTATCTCATATTAAACGGCAATTTAGTCATGAACTGCAGCAATTGGATGACTTAGTAAAGAAACAACAGCAGCAAGTGCATGACATTATAAAAAAAGAATTGACAGACATGGTTGCGCAAGCTGATAAACAAAAGACTATTATCAAAGAAGAACCAAGGCATTTGCAGCCATTACCTCAGCAGATAACGCAGCAATATATTCCAAGCTATTCTTATGATCTATTGACTAATCCTGAAAAGAAATTGCTTTCAATATTGTTTAATGAGCAAGAACCATTAAGCTATGAAAGTATATCGAATAAGACAGGCCATAGCATCAATACAGTCAGAGTAAATATGAATATTCTCAAAAAGAAAGGTTTCATTGAAGAGCACATGCTTCCTTCAGGTGTTAAATTATTCGTTCTGAACAACAAGGAAAAAATCAAGAAGATGTACAATCTGGAAATTATGTAAGAGATTTTTGAAGAAATTCGCTACATGGTCAAGAAATATTTATTTACTGAACCATCGGTCATCATTACTTGTTTATCTTCTTCAAAATAGTTCTTCTTGTCATTACAATGCATTATAATGCTTCTTTAAGCTCTAATGTCTCTCTCATTCACAATCTGCATTGCAACATTCCCAACATTCCCGACATTATAATACCAACGTTTCCAATGCATTGCAATGCATTATAATGCCTAAATCTTCCTTATTCTATCATTTTTCTCTTACTTTTCTTCATTCTTCTTGGTTATTCGTTATATCATTTTTTCAATCACTCACTTTAATCTCTTCTTTCGCATTAAACTGCTTATTTTTCAAGAAATTTCGCTGCGTATCTATACCACACATTAAACCATTTTTTTGCAATTTTTCCAATTTATTTGACTCTTTTGCATTGTAATGCATTGCAATGCATTGTAATGGGCATTGTAATGCATTACAATGCTTAACTTTTCAAAAATTAACCTTGGCTTTTGTATTTGTTATGCACTAGCAAATACTCATCATCTTAAGCAAAAGTGAGAGCAATTCTAGAACTCTTTATTCTATAATCTCAACATCATCAATTATTCCATCGCCATCAAGATCAAATCCCTGTACAACTGTTCCAAAACTCTCAACATTCTTCATTTTTTTAAACAATTCAGAATACTTAGTGAGTGCAATTATAGTAGATCTTGTTCCTATTGAGCTAATTCCTGCAGCTAGCAATACATATTTTTCATTATTGAATGGATTTTTGAACTTAGTAATCAATCCAATTGCTTCGTCGCTATATCTATTCTTTTCTGTAGCAATCTCCCATGGTTTCTTTAATATGAATTTAATTGGAGAATAGGTATTCATTTCTGCTGCAATCAAATTAGTTGCAGGTCCACCTATTATAATCAGGTTTTCTTTCAAAAGCTCACTATTCTTCATCTCAACATCGAGTTTAACAGTATTCTGGACAAATGTGCAATATCTGCCAAAAAACAAAGCTAAATCTAATGCAAAATGTCCATCTCTGCAACGAGCCTTAAATTCTCCATGTGGATCTGGGCTTCCAATCACAAAAAGTGAGGATAACACTCCTTTTTCAACAAAAGGGTAAAGCAAAGAATGTTCTTCAAATATTGGGTTTGAAACTAATTGTGAAAGATCCTGCCATTTTTGTGATAAAATTAAAGAAAAGTTTAATGCTTTTGTTTTATACTTTTTTGCTATTGTTCCTCGTATCTCTTTTTTTTCAGCAACCTCTAACAAACCTTCTTTAATCATCTGTTTTAAGTGATAGTATATATTTTGCTCATGCACTTTTAATTCAGCAGCTATCTCTGCTGTGTACAAAGCTTTTTTTGCAAGCAATTGTAAAATAGTGATTCTGACAGGATTATCTAATGAAGAAATAGCGCTTTTTGAAACATCTGCGCTTGGTGTAAAAAGTAATTTCCCTTTTTCCTCCTTTATTATGTAATACTGGTCTCTTTTCTCCATATCCTCTAGAAACAAGCGTTATTATATAAATTTTACGATTATTATCAATTCACTAATAATAATCGCTTCTCGAGTAAAGTCCATCTAATTCTAAAAAATAGTTGTACAAACAGTACAACTATTTTTTTAATTAAGTTTATTAATAAGCTGCTCAGTTCATTTCGTAATGGAACGAAAACTATTTGGCACAGATGGAATAAGAGGAATTGCAAACATTTATCCTATGACTGCTGAGGTAGCATTAAAGCTAGGTCAAGCAGTTGCAAAGGTATTGATTAACGAAAAAAAAGAATCTCCTAAGGTAATTATAGGTAAAGATACACGAGCTTCGGGTTATATTTTTGAAAATGCGTTAACTGCTGGTTTATGTTCAATGGGTGTTTCAGTCTACTTAGTTGGACCTATGCCAACTCCTGCAATCGCTCATTTAACTAAAAGTTTTGCAGCAGACGCAGGCATTGTAATCTCAGCTTCTCACAATCCTGCTGTAGATAATGGAATTAAAGTATTTTCAGCAGATGGTTTTAAATTGCCTGATGATGTAGAACAAAAGATTGAACAGATTATATTATCAAATAATATTTTCACAGAACATATAATTGGTGATAAAGTTGGGAAAGCATACAGAATTGAAGATGCTCGTGGCAGATATATTGAATTTGCAAAAGGAACAATTAACAATATTTCATTAAAAGGTTTAAAGATAGTGTTAGATTGCGCTCATGGCGCAGCGTATAAAGTAGCTCCATTGATATTCAAAGAGCTCGGTGCAGAAGTAATTGTTGTAAACAACACGCCAAATGGTTTAAACATTAATAAAAATGCTGGAGCAATGCATCCTGAATTATTAAGAAAACATGTGCTTGAAAATAAAGCAGCTATAGGTATAGCATTAGATGGTGATGCAGATAGAGTTATTCTTGTGGATGAAACAGGAAACATTGTCAATGGTGATCATATTCTTGCAATTATTGCATTATTTCTCAAAGAAAGAAAACAATTAAACAAAAATACAGTTGTAGCAACAGTAATGTCTAATTTAGGTTTAATTCAGTTATGTAAAGAAAATAAATTACAGTTAACACAAACAAAAGTAGGAGATCGTTATGTGATTGAAGAAATGCAAAAAAGTGGTGCAATTATTGGTGGTGAGCAATCAGGTCACATTATCCTTTCAGAATATACAACAACAGGAGATGGCACAATTGCCGCATTGCAAATATTGCGTATCATGAAAGAAAAAAATAGTAAATTATCCAAATTAGCATCAGTTCTTAAAGAGTATCCGCAAGTTATTATCAATGTTGATGTTAAACAAAAGACTCCATTGGAAAAGCTTTCAGCAGTCTCAAAGAAAATAAAAGAAGTAGGAACTAAGTTAGCAGACAATGGAAGAATATTGGTGCGATATTCAGGCACACAAAATTGTTGCAGAATAATGGTTGAAGGACAAAATAAAAAGGAGATTACTAATTACGCAGATCAAATTGCTGCAGAAATCAGGAAGGTATTAAATTAAGAGGTATGCGCTATGCAAAAACAAAACAAAACACTCAAAACGTTGCAAGCAGTTATTTTATGCGCAGGGAAAAGTACACGAACTTATCCATTAACCTTGACACGTCCCAAAGCATTATTATCAATAGCAAATAAACCAATAATCAAACATTTTTTAGATAATCTTGCTGGTTTAGTTGATGAAGTAATTATTGTAGTAAATTACATGAAAGAGTTAATTATAAAAGAAGTAGGAACAACATATAAGGGTATGAAAATAGTATTTGTAGACCAAAAAGAGATGGCAGGAACAGCAGATGCAGTTATTGCAGCAGAGCAATATATCAAAAATAAATTTTTATTAATGTATGGCGACGATTTATATTCGCAAGAAGATTTCAAGCAGCTTTTAAAATATGATTATGCATTATTAGCAAAAAAAGTAAGCAATCCTGAATTATTTGGAATAATTCAAACAAAAAACAACAAAGCAGTAGAAATCATAGAAAAGCCTGCTAGAAACATAGGTGATTTAGCAAATGTAGGTGTATTTATTTTAGATAAATCACTATTTTCATATAAAAATAAAATCAAGAAATCTCAAAGAAATGAATTGGAGTTAACAGATATGCTTTCTTTTATGATGAAAGACAAAAGTTTTTCAGTTGTTGAAGCTCAGCAATGGATTCCAATTACCTATGCTTGGTCGTTGTTGGAAGCAAATGAGATTCTACTAAGCAAAATCACAAAAAGTGAAATTAAAGGTGAAATAGAAAATAATGCAACAATTAAAGGCAATCTAATTTTAGGTAAGAATTCAATAATAAAAAACGGAGTTTATTTAGAAGGAACAGTTATCATTGGTGAAAATTGCGCAATTGGCCCAAATTGTTATATTAGAGGTCCAACAACAATTGGCAATAATTGTAAAGTTGGCAATGCAGTTGAAATCAAAGCTTCTATTTTATTTGATGGCGTTCATGTTGGTCATTTATCTTATGTTGGTGATTCTGTTATTGGAGAAAAAGTCAATTTTGGCGCTGGCTCAATCATTGCAAACTTGCGGCATGATAATAAAACAGTGCAAAGTTTCATCAATGGAAAGAAAGTTGATTCAGGCAGAAGAAAACTAGGAGCAATAATTGGAGATAATGTTCATCTTGGTATCAAGACAGCAATTTACCCAGGTAGAAAGATCTGGCCAAATGTTGATACAGCTCCTTGTGAAATTGTGAAAGAGGACAAAACGAAGTAGCCATAAGCTTACTTTTTTTGCAGGAGTGAGTGGGAACGAACTCGCAAAAAAATAAAAATGAACGGAGTGAATTTTTTTATGATAAAAGCAGTAATTTTTGATATGGATGGTGTCATCATTAATTCAGAACCATTGCATGATGAATCTACAAACATATTATTAAAGAAATATAACATTACTATTCCGCAAGCAGAAAAAACGCAATTTTTTGGATTAAATGACAAGGATATGTTTAAGATAATAATTGCAAAACATAAACTAAAAAAAACACCAGAAGAATTAACAAAAGAGCGTGAGCTAATCTATTTTGACATAATCGACAAAAAAGGTTTAGAATTATTTCCAGGAATTCTGGAAACAATTAAGAAATTTTCAAAACGCTATAAACTGGCAATAGCTACATCAGCAGAAAAAACAAAAGTAGATTTCACTTTAAAGAAATTTAATCTTCAGCAGTATTTTCCTGTGCTTATCACAGCAGAGGATATTATTAAAGGCAAACCAGATCCAGAACCATATTGCAAGACAATAAAGAAGCTCAACATAAAGGCAAGAGAAGCAATTGTTATAGAGGATTCAGTCAATGGCATGAAATCCGCATTAGATGCAGGTTGCTTTTGCATTGCAGTAACAAATACATTTTCGGCAAAAGAATTGAAAGGAGCGGATTTAATTGTAAACAATGTCTCTGAAATTAATGAAAGTGTTTTAGCATTAATGGGGATATAATCAATAATGATAATAATAATGATGAGTATAATTAATTAGGGTGAAACAATAATGTGTGGAATTGTAGGAATTATTTCAAAACATAATTTTTCAATAAAGAATAGTCTCTTAAAATCATTAAAAAAATTAGAATATCGAGGTTATGATTCTGTAGGATTTGCAACAAAAGATGGAACAATAAAAAAAGATATTGGTTTCATTGATCCATTTATAGAGAAAACAAAAGATACAGAAACAAACCTTGCAATCTCGCACACTCGCTGGTCAACTCATGGAGGAATAACTATTACCAATGCTCATCCTCATGCAAATAAGGAAAAAACAATTATTGCATTGCACAATGGAATTATAGAGAATTATTTAGAGATAAAACAAGATCTAGAATCAGCAGGCTACCTTTTTACAACGCAAACAGATACAGAAATAATCCCTCATTTTTTCGATTATGAATTAAACAAAAAAAAGCAAACAATGCAAAAAGCAATCCAAGAATTTTTTAAACAAGTGCATGGAACATTTGCAATCTTATTGATTCTCAAAAATCAGAATATATTATACGCATTAAAGCGTGATTCTCCTTTAGTGCTTGGAATAGCGCAAGACAAGTTTATTTTTGCATCAGACATCTATGCATTCTCTGATGTAACAAACAAAGCAATATTTTTTGAGGATAATGAATATGCAATTGCAACGCAGGAGAAATTCACATTTTATGATAAAGAAGGAAATGAAATCAAAAAGAATGTCCAAGAATTTTCATGGTCAAAAGAAGAAGAATCAAAACAACATTATCCTCATCACATGATCAAAGAGATCAAAGAACAGCCAGAAACAAGCAATAGGTTAATTCAGTCTTTTGCAACTATCCAAAAAAACAGAATCGATAAACTTGTCCAATTAATCAGAGAAAGTAAATCAATTGTCTTTTTGGGTTGTGGCACAAGTTATCATGCTTCTTTGATTGGTGCAATTCTATTAAGTCATCAAGGTATTAATTGCAGAAGCAACATTGCAAGTGAAGCAGAAAGTTTTGTGAGCTACGACAAAGAAACACTTTGCATTGCAATCTCGCAATCAGGAGAGACAATGGATGTTATTTCAGAATTAAAGCGTGCAAAAGCAGTTGGCGCAACAATTGCTTCTATTGTTAATGTGCCTTATTCAACAATTCAGCGTTTCAGTGAAACATCAATTGAAATTTTAGCAGGCCAAGAAGTTTGCGTTGCTGCAACAAAAACATTCACTAATCAGGTGATAGTTATGTTAGAACTAGCAAGAAGATTTGGATATAAAATAAATATGCAAACAATCTCTGAAAAGATAAAACAAACAATAACAGACAACGAAGAGAAGATAAAACAATTAGCAGAAGAGCTTTGCAGAAAAAAAGATATTTTTGTTCTAGGTAAGGGCATGAGTTATCCAATGGCGCGCGAGATTGCTTTGAAATTAAAAGAGATTGATTATATCCATGCAGAAGGAATGATGGCAGGAGAATTAAAGCACGGCACAATTGCATTGATTGAAGAAGGCACTCCTGTAATTAGTTTAGTGCCAAATGACAATAAAGATATGCTTTCTGCAACCCAAGAAGTAAAAGCTAGAGGCGCAAAAACAATTATAATCAGCAATCTAAAAGATAAGGGTGATATTATTGTGCCGCAATCAGATACAGCAGAATTTGCAATCTACGCTGGAATCATAGGGCATTTATTGAGTTATTATATTGGTGTATTATTGAATGTTTCAATTGATAAGCCGAGGAATTTAGCGAAATCATGTACGGTGAAGTAGGATTATTGTATGTTTGGATAAGCTACTAAATCTCTTTAAATCAGACGGACATAAATTTCGAGATTATCTTTATCGCTAACCGGAGCGTTAGCGAGATTTAGGTTTGGGTCTCCCAAATAGTATTTTCTGAATGAACTAAGTGAATTCGAAAATACTAATCGCAATCCTTATTAATCAACTCTTTTTTCTACTTAATTCATGAGAACAAAAATACTTAATTATGCATTTCTTTTAGCCATAGCTGTGCTTGTCCTCTTTCCATGGTGGCTTGTATTCAATTCAATAATTACTCAAACAATAATCATCACTCTTTTATTCATTGCATTAATCACAAGCAGACGATTGATTGAGAAACATCTGCAAAAATCACAGCAAAATGAAATACAAGATATATCAAAAGATTCGCAGCAAAAATTTCAAATTGCTCTATCAATGGAGAACTTTGCAAAATTCTCCGAGGATAAACTAAATCTTTATTTATTTGTCAGACAACGCTGGAAATTTCTAACAATACTTTTTATAGTGCTTTTTATTCTGCATGCATATGCGTTAACATTTTCAGTATTGCCAATTGATGATGAACATTTTCATGCAGCTAAAGGATTATTCTTCCTAATTCCGATAAAATTAATATTAGATAAGACAAATATTTTAAGCTATTATTCAATGATTATTTTCTTTCTTTTATTAGTAAAGATAGCGTTGATTTACGCTTTTTACAAGTTTATAACAAAGCGAAATATTGAACCAAATAACTACTTAGAAATGTTATATAAATCAACACCATTGCTGATTATTTTCTTTATATTTATTACTTGTTATCATCTATTGGCTTATTTTACAATTCACAAATTCTTCCCAACATTCGCTCAGCAGCAATTCGCCTGGCTTATTCGGTATGGTCCAGTCGGTGCAATATTTAATCTTATTCTCTCATTAATTGGGTTTCAAGAATTATTCTTTATTCGTTTGCTGCAATTATTTTTTTCATTTTCTTCTGCAATTGTCTTATATCATATTGCTCAATTTTACATTAGCAAGAAATCAGCTGCATTTGCAGCAATACTCTTTCTTGTTCTTCCATCTGTATTTTATTTTGGTAGCCATGCATTCATGGAATCTGGAGTTGTTTTTTTTACACTGCTGAGTGTTTATTTTTTCTTATTATGGCATCAACAAAGAAACACGCAGAAAAGTTCAGATTATCTGCTTTATGCATTTTTAACATTATTAATCGGTTTTTTTTACAAAGATGCAATATTATTTATTTTCATAATCTTCGTATTATTCTTGCTGTTTGAGATCAATAAAGATACTATCAAACAATTAACTGTAAAAGCAAATATGAATAAATTAAAAGATATCTTAAAACTATATTTGAAAGAGTATGCTTCATTTATATTACTCTCTTTTTTCTTTCTTTTCTTCACAGTATTTTGGTTAACAATTAGAAACAAATACATCACGCAATCATATTCAGCTGGCTATCATTTCATCTTACAAAATATTCTTTCAATATCAAAGCTTAGTATGTATGCAGAATTGTCTCCATTAATGTTAACATATCCTATTGCAATAATTGCAGTATTTGGATTTATCTTTCTATTGTTAAAAAAGAAAACTCCGCAAGAAAGGTTGTTAATTATATGGATTATTTTATTGTATCTGATATATATGTTATATAATTGGAGTGTTGCAGTTCCAAGGTTTTACATTCATTTTTTACCAGCATTACTGCTGATATTCTTCATTTTTACAGAATGGTTATATTCATTTTTCATGTTCAAGAAAAATACTGCAAAACATATTTTCTATATTATACTAATTATTCTAACAGCAGCAACAACTTTGTATCAAACATATCATGAGATAGAAAACAGATATTGGGATTATGATAATTTGTACAAGTTTATTGGAAACAACGTCAATAAAGATCAAAAGATTTTATTCCTCACACATGATGTATATTATTATTTTTTTAAATACAACATCAAAAATCCCATTATCACAGAGAATCAATTTCGAGCTTCTGGAAGAATACAAGATTTTGAACAATTATATTCTTATATTATAGCAAACAATGTTAGCTACATTATCTTTCCAAATACAGGAGATCTATACACTAGTGTCAGAATGTACTCTCCAGATCCTTCAAAAGATAAATTACTAGATGAAGATAGGGCAATTATTCTTCAGTTAAATCAAAAACTGGCAGAAATAGACAAAAAAGATAATCTGCAGATATTCATTTCAGGGAGCAATATCTTGTATCTAATAAAGGTAGAAAAGAAATAAAGATCCAAATCGCAGAGCTACGGAGCATTAGACCAATTTTTCTGAGTAAATCATTTGTTATTTTTGTTGTTAGTATTTGCATTGTGAACGAAGTGAACAAGCAAATACTTAAAATTTAT
This sequence comes from Candidatus Woesearchaeota archaeon, assembly GCA_016219865.1. GTDB lineage: Archaea > Nanobdellota > Nanobdellia > Woesearchaeales > DSVV01 > JACRKF01. The sequence goes on from JACRKF010000033.1 coordinate 164,327, forward strand.
AAATTACTTTCTTTTTCTTTTGCACTATGGAAGTAAATATTGAACCAAAAAGAAAAATAGAACTCGGCACATTACAGCTTTCACAGAAAGCAAAGCAATTAGTAAACGAAGTTCTTGATTCAAACAGATTATCCTATGGTAGGTTCAGCAGGGAATTTGAACAGAAATTTTCAAAGATTCATCAATGCAAATATGGTATCCTTAGTAATTCTGGAACATCTGCATTGCATGTTGCATTAGCTGCATTAAAAGAGATTCATAATTGGAATGATGACGATGAAGTATTAGTGCCTTCAATAACATTTGTAGCTACATCAAATATTGTAATTCATAATAGAATGACTCCTGTTTTTGTTGATATTGAAAAAGAATATTATGGCATAGATCCAGCATTGATAGAGCAGAAAATCACCAAGAGAACACGTGCAATTATTGTTGTGCATTTATTTGGAATGCCTTGTGCAATGGATGCTATCCATGCAATTGCAAAAGAACACAATCTAAAGATTATTGAAGATTCATGCGAAACAATGTTTGCAAGATACAAAGATAAATCTGTGGGAAATCTCAGTGATATTGCTTGTTTTTCAACATATATTGCGCATTTATTAACGACAGGTGTTGGTGGTATTAACACTACGAATAATTTAGAATATGCAATCAAATTGCGTTCATTGGTTAATCATGGCAGAGATTCAATCTATTTTTCAATTGATGATGATGATAACAAATCTGCTGATGAATTAAAAGAAATCATTGCAAAAAGATTCTCATTTGTTTCAGTTGGCCACAGCTTTCGTGTAACTGAAATGGAAGCAGCATTAGGAGTTGCGCAGCTTGATGCTTGGAATGATATGATTGCAAAGCGAAGATATAATGGAAAATATTTAATGCAAAAACTTTCTCATCTTTCTAGATTCATGCAATTGCCAAAGCTTCGAGAAGGCGCTGAACATTCATTTATGATGTTTCCATTAGTTCTCCATAATGAACAAAAACAAGAATTTGTTAATTATCTGGAAAATCATGGAATAGAAACAAGAGATTTAATGCCGTTAATAAATCAGCCAATTTATCAGAAACTCTTTAATATCAAATACGCAGATTATCCAATTGCAGACTGGATTAATAAGAATGGTTTCTACATTCCTTGTCATCAGGATTTAACGCAAGAAGATTTAGATTATATTGTGGCTGTTTTTGATAACTATTTCAATAATGTTTGATCGTATTAACTAAGCTTAAAAAAATGACGAACGAACCTCGTCAGCCCTTACGTGAGCTGGCGCCAAAACTTGGTGCGATTTCGTTTTACTCAATCGCACTAACTGAATATATAAAAAGCGAACGAAGTGAGCTTTTTATTTGGAGATTTTTTATGGAAACAAAACTAATATTCAACAATTCTCGTGGCAGCAAATTAGTTGGTATTCTTAGTAAAAAAAGTAATAAAGATATTGTTATTCTTTGTCATGGATTTACAAGCGATAAGAACAGCGCAAAAAATGTTGAGATTTCAAGAAAGTTAACTGATGTTTCAACGTTTCGTTTTGATTTTTTTGCTCATGGTGAAAGTGACGGCAATATGGAGAATATTACTGTCTCAGAAGGTGTTGATGGTATCCTCGCTGCAATAAACTATCTAAGAAAATTAAAGTATAAAAATATAGGTTTGCTTGGTTCAAGTTATGGTGGTTTATGCAGTATTATGGCTGCTGCAAAAGCAGCAAACGCAGATGATCTGCAATATCTCATTCTTGTTGCGCCTGTTTCAGATTATGAAGATGCAAAAAGAAAATCAGGTGGAGAACAATACATTGTTGATTGGCAGAAAAAAGGTTATGTTTATTATCCAAAGAAAGATGGAAAAAAGATAAGATTAAACATCTCTTTTTACAACGATTTCAAAAACAATATTGCGTACACAATCGCAGATAAAATCAAGATTCCAACATTGCTCGTTCATGGTACAGAGGACAGATCAGTTCCTTTCCAGCAATCATCTAAATTATTTAAATTATTGCAGTGTGATAAGCAATTAGTAAAAGTAACTGGCGGAGATCACCGTTTCACAGATCCGCAAGATTTTGAGCAAGTAATAAACGTAATTGTTGATTTCATAAACAATCAAGCGCACGGGATTTCTGAGAAATAAAAATCTGCAAACATCCATAAACCTTTTATAATCCCTCTTTTTCTATAATGATATGCAATCTCAACAACAATCTCAGCCATTCATCTCAATAATTATTCCTGCATATAATGCGGAGAAATACATTGCATTAGTTTTAGAAGCAATTTCTAACCAAGATTACCCAAAAGAAAAGCTGGAAGTTATTGTTGTAGATGACAATTCAACAGATAAAACTGTAGAAATCGCAAAGAGCTATGAAAAAAGATTCCACAATTTTAAGCTACTCATCAAAGAAGGAATTAAAGGCGCAGCGAAATCAACAAACATGGGTATTAAAGAAGCAAAAGGTGAAATAGTTTGCAGTATTGATTCTGATGCAATTTTACAAAACAAAAATTGGTTGCAAGAGATAGTCTCTCATTTTGAAGATAAAACAGTTGCAGCAGTTGCAGGCTATATTGCAACAGGCAACACATATAATATCTGGGCAAGATTAATGGGAGCTGAATTAGAGGACAGATATGATTCAATTTTAACTGAAAATGTTGATCATGTTTCAACTTGCAATACTGCATATAGAAAATCTTTTATTGAGAAAGTAAATCTATTCGATGAAAACTTATATTATGGTTATGATGTTGATTTATCCTACAAACTAAAAAATGCTGGCTTTACAATAAAGTTAGTAAAAACAGTTGGCTGCAATCATTATTGGAAAGAAACTCTTCTTGGCTACCTTAAACAGCAGTTTAATGTAGCTTATGGTCGATTGTATCTCATCAACAGATACCCGCAGAAAGCATCAGGAGATAAAGTTGCAGGAATGTTCCAGTTTGTGCAAGTGCCTATGACTTTTCTGATAGGCTTCTTTTTAATCTTCAGTCTTTTCTCATTTTCTTCAGTATACATCGCAGTATTATTTCTTATTTTACTGCTAATCATGCAGCTTCCGCAGCTATGGAGAATAATAAAAAAGAAAAAAGATGCTTCTTATCTTCTGCTGCCATTCCTAAATATTGCAAGGAACATGACGTGGTGCATCGCGCTTCTATCTTATTACTTTGACAAAATGAGAGGAAAAACAAAGATTAAAATTCTTTAACTATAAACTATAGCAATCATATTTTTATATATCTGAACAATCTAAGAAAATAGGCTATCGATTATTATTGATATTGTTTCATTAGATTTATAAATAAATCTAGAGTCTTGCACAAAGAAGGATGGTGGTTCCTATGAAGAAAGTTGTTTTTACTGTTGCTCCAAAGGTTAATGGAAGAAGACCTGAAAGGTCATTTGGTTGTTCATATACATTATATGATATGCCTGATTTAGGTATTTTATACACTGCAGCAGTTTTACGAAACGCTGGTCATCATGTTGAAATATTAGATGAACCAGATGTTGATTGGGATGTTTATGTGGAGAAATTAGTAGCTTTAGGCGCAGATTATTATGTGCATCATACTCCTATTCTCGCAACAAAGATTGATATTAAATTAACAAATCAATTGCTTGAGAAATTACCAAATACAAAAATTGTTTACTTTGGTCCTCATCCAACATATGTTCCTGATAAATTCTTAACTGACGAACGTATTGTTGTAGCGCGAGGAGAAGCTGAATTTGTTATCAAAGATATTGTTGATGGTAAACAATATTCAGAAATTAAAGGATTAAGTTATTTAATTAATGGCAAGATGGTAGAAAACGAAACAGCTGATATTATTCCAGATATTAATAGCTTGCCATTGCCTGCAAGAGACTTAGATAAGAAAAGTTATGCAAATCCAAAAATAGGTGGACAGAAATATACAAATGTATTAACTTCAAGAGGCTGTTCTTATGGTTGTTATTACTGTGTTCCAAATGCAATTTCATGGGCAAGAGAATTAGAATGGAAACGTTTTCATAAAGGAAAACCTCCAGTTACAAAACGTTCTCCTGAAAAAGTAATTGAAGAAATTAGAGAATTATCAAAACAAGGTTATAAAGAATTTTCAATCATTGATGATCAATTTATCTGGGAAAAAGACAGAACATTAGCGCTTCTAAAAGGTCTGAAAGAATTAAACATCAAATACGGCATTCTTGCGCGAGCAGATAGATTGACAGACGAAGAAGTTATAAAAGCATTAGCTGATTCTGGCTGTCAATATGTTGATATTGGTGTTGAATCATTTGATCAGAAAGTTCTGGATTATATTAGAAAAGGCATGAAAATAGAATGTGTTTATACAGCAATTGATTTATTAGTCAAACATGGTATTACGCCAAAAGTAAATATCATGTTTGGTACTGCTCCAGTTGAAACACGAGAATCTATTATTAATACAATCAAAGAAACAAAGGCATTGCCTATTGATTATTGTATGTTTTCAATCGCAACTCCATTTCCTGGAACAGATTTCGAAAAACACGTTAAAGAGCTTGGTTGGATGACTGATAATGGTGAAGGAGATAATATTTATGAGAATCTTAACCCAGCAAAACGTTCAATAATTAAGCCAGGACAATTGACTGACAAAGAGTTAGAATCACTTGCAAAACGCGCGAATCGAGAATTTTATCTAAGACCAACTATCTTGGTAAAGCAGATCCGAAAGACAAATTCGATCAAAGGATTAACGCAAGGTGTAAAGACTCTAGTTAATGTTATTAAATAATCTAAATTATCAATTAACAATAATCAAAACTAAAAACTAATTAACTTGTTTTTTAGTTTTTTGGAGTTTTTCCATGAATAACCATCCTGCAATAGAAGCTGTACGAAGAATGTTTTACATGATTCCAACTACTCCAAGCTATGTCCAATTTGAGATAACAAATGAATGTAATCTTGCATGTAAGATGTGTCCAAGGGAAGTGCTTGGTGTAAAATTCATTAATATGGATTTTGAAATGTTCAAACGCCTCGTTGATAAACTTGAAGGAGTAACTATGGTTTCCTTAACAGGTTGGGGTGAACCATTAGTGCATCCAAATCTTATTGAGATGATTAAATATTGTAAATTTAAGGGAATAATCACAAAATTCACAACCAATGGTGTATTATTCACTCCAGCATTATTGCAAGGAATATTTGATGCAAAACTTGATGAGATTACATTTTCAATTGATTCAATTGCAATTGATCCTAAAAATGAATGGGGTCATCTGAACAAAGTTGCATTAAAATATATTCAGCAGATTCTTACGCAGAGAAAAGATCATAATGGATTTCCAAAATTAACATTGCAAGTTATGCTGCAGAAAGGAAGAGCAAAAGATATTTTTGATGTTATAGAATGGGGATCGCAAAAAGGAGCAGATAAAATAAACATTGGAAGATTAAATTTAAGTTTTGATCCTAACTTAGTGCGGCCTTCATTAGAAGAAGAACAACATATCTTAGACACTGCAGAAGAACTTGGTGAGAAACACAAAATACAGATTGATTGCATCCAAGGCGGCATAGGCGCTGGATTTACAAGAAAAGTTTACAAGGCAACAAAAAAGTATCTTCACAAAGGTGGAAAACATTGCTTAAAAACTTATGATTATTGTTATGTTAATGTGCATGGGAAAATAACGCCTTGTTGTTTGCTTCCAAATTATGCAGTTGGTGATTTTAATACTGTGAGTTTAAAGGAAATCTGGAACAGCGAAAAATTCAATCATTTTCGAGCAAATGAAGAAAAGATCTGCGGGAGCTGCGATGTCATGCGGGTGAACATGTTAGATCAAAGTGGAAATCACGCAAATCATATATCATCTAAAGACTCACAACAAAAACAACCACAACTATTACAAATAAAACTTTAATCATTTATAATCAAAACTTATAATTCTGCTGAACGCAGTTCAGCAGAATTATAAACATTTTTAAATAAAAGTATAATCAACACAAATTGTATGGTAATAAGCAAAAAAAACTGGAAAATATCAATAATCATCCCAACATTTAATGAAAGTAAAAATATAACAACATTAGTTACACAATTATTTGCAATTGCAAAAAAAGAGAGTTTAAATCTAGAATTAATCATTGTTGATGACAATTCTCCGGATAAAACAGGGGAGATTGCAGAGCAATTAGCTAAAAGATTTCCAATCAAGTGCATTCATAGAGAAGGAAAACTAGGTTTAGGCACAGCAGTTGTTGCAGGATTCAAAGCTGCATCTGGCAATATTCTTGGAGTGATGGATGCTGACTTAAGTCATCCTCCTGATATTTTTCCTGAGCTTGTTAAGCCAATAATCGAAAATAATTATGATTTAACAATAGGCAGCAGATATGTAAAAGGTGGCGGCGTAGAAGTTTGGCCATTTCATCGAAAGATAATCAGCCTTGGCGCAACTTATTTAGCATATCCATTAACAAAGATAAAAGATCCTGTTTCAGGATTGTTTTTCTTCAAGAAAGAAGTAATTGACAATATTGAGCTTGGCGCAAAAGGCTATAAAATTGGTCTGGAGATATTTGTAAAAGGAAATTATAAAAAATACAAAGAAGTTCCATACATGTTTAGAAATAGGATTTACGGAGAAAGCAAAATAGGCTCAGGAGAATTCGTAGACTACATTAAGAATGTACTAAGATTAGCAAAGTATAAGCTGCTCAAGAAATAAAGAGAACTTTGCAAAATTCTCTAAAAAGATAAATAAAAATAAAGAAAAAATTAAACGAAGAATGAATAGCCGTATCGTACGCTTTGTCGTTACATAGGCTATTCATAAATTCGAACGAAGTGAGAATTTATGAATTTATTACAAATTGTAAAAAAACCATTTCAGTATGCAAATACTGCTAGAAAATTTACAGGATATAATCTGCTTAAACACAGAACTCCTGTTTCAGTAGGTTTTATTATTACTCATCGGTGTAATTTTCGTTGCACATATTGCGATTCTCCAAATCAGGTGGAAGATGAGATGACAACAGAGCAGATATTTGCTATGATTGATGAATTGGCAGATATGGGTTTAGAAAGACTTGGTATTACTGGCGGAGAACCAACATTGCGCATGGACATTGGAAAGATAATTGATCATGCAAAAAGCAAAGGCATGGTTGTAACAATGGTAACAAATGGTTCATTATTGAACGAAAAAAGATTGGGTGAGATAAAAAATCTTAATCTGCTGCTTATGAGTTTTGATGGTCCTGCTGAGATTCACAACACAACCAGAGTCAGGGCATCTTATGATAGATTAATGGAAACAATCAAGCTTGTGCGAAGCAAAGGCATTCCTCTCTGGACAGAAACAGTGTTAACAAAGTTTAATCTAGATCAGATTGATTTCATCTTAGATAAAGCAGATGAGCTTGATTTCAAATGTTTATTTCAGCCAGTATTTAATTATCCATTAGCAAGAGATAAAGAAACAATCAGCAGCATAACTCCGTCAACTGAAGAATTCAAAAAAACAATGGACCATATAATCGCTGCAAAAAAAGCAGGAAGAAAAGTTGTTGGTTCAGTTTCCTATTTTGAATTTTTAAAAGATAAATATCCAAGGAGTGAGAAATATGGCTGCAAAGCAGGTGAGATTTCAGCAGCAATCACTCCATCAGGACAAGTTGTCCCTTGTCATTTTGTCATTAAAGATGGAAGAAAATGGCCAAATGGCAATCAAATTGGTTTTCGTGAAGCATTTGCGCAAATTGGCGACAAAGGATGCAAGGGTTGCTTTTGCAATGCATACTGGGAACTTAATTTCATTTCATCATTCAAGCCAGAAGCAGTTATAAATGCGCTGCAAAATAGGATATGATATTGAAAGGATATGTAATTTCGTATTTAATCATAAAAAAACCGTCGAAGGAGGATTTTTTTATAATGAAACAAATTTCACTTGTAAAACAGATGATAAAAAGTAAACTTACGAGTACGCCCTACAAATTAAACTTTGTAACAACAGCAGCATGCAACAGCAAATGTGTAACTTGCAACATTTGGAAAGTTTATTTAGATAATCCTGCTGTAATAAAAAATGAATTAACATTAGATGAATTAAAAAAAATATTTGATGCTCTTCCTGATACAATTAGTTGGCTGAGTTTAACAGGTGGTGAACCTTTTCTTAGAACAGATTTGGCTGACATCATGATTGAAGCGCAGAAAAGAATTAAAAATCTTAAATTATTAAGCATGCCAAATAATGGATTAATTCCAGAAAGAGTAATTGATTGTTTAAAAAAAGTTCTTGCAGATAAAAAGCACGTTCCAATAATCATGACCTTTTCAATTGATGGTCCTGAAGAAATCCATGATGTTGTTCGCGGTGTAAAAGGCGGATACAGGAGAACAATGGATGCATATACGCAAGTGAAAGAGCTTACAAAAGATGATCCTCATTTTCTTGTAGCAATAGAAACAACAATCTCCTCTAGAAATGTTAAATACTTATATGATTGGTTTGAAATTTTGTTTAAGCAAGACCATAAAGTTTCGGTTACAGTTGCTCATGAAGCTTATTTATACAAAAATACAAGTAATCAATTAGGGATTACACCTCGAGATCATATTGCTGAGATTAAAAGGATTACAAAACTATTTAATAAACATTTAAGCGTTATGAATCCAAAACAATTGATGGAGCGATTATATATGAAGAAAATCCCAGTATTTCTCGAGAAGAATGATAATAAGCAGATAGTGCCTTGTCAATCATTATCAGCTTCAATTGCGATGAATTCATTCGGAGAATTAACACCTTGTTTAATGTGGGATAAGAAACTTGCAAACATAAGAGAATTCGATTACGATTTAAAAAAAGTGCTTGCATTGCAGTCAACAAAAGATGTTCGTCAGATGATCAAACTGGAGAAATGTCCAAATTGCTGGACCCCGTGTGAAGCATATCAAAGTATTTTCTGGGCTTTAGCGAATGGAAAATATCTGAAAGCATAATTAATTTTGCAAAACTCTTGTTTTGCAAAATTATTCCACAAGCAATATAAAGCCTTCTTTTTACACATACAAATAATGGTAAAATTAGTTAATCTCATCAAAGAACATAAAGAATTAGTGTTAATTCTTTTGATTTTTGCTATCTTAAAATTAACTTTTCTTTCTCACCCATTAGTCAGCTTAGAATACATGTACACAACACCAGCAGAAAGAATCATACAACACAATTTCTCATTTAACTGGAACTATCTGATGTACTATTTTGAAAATATGTCAAATCCATTATTAACTTCATTTATAATAATTCCTGGAATACTTTTGTTTGGTTTCTCAGAATTTATTGCAAGATTTCCAATTCTTATTGCTGCAATACTTTTCTTATTAACAATTTATTATTTCGCAAATAATTTTTATAATAAAAAGATAGCAATAATCGCAACTCTTTTATTTGCGTTGAATCCATTAATCTGGCTTTATAGTGGGCAGATTACAACTGATATTATTTTCACATTTTTTATATCTATTGCTTTGCTTTTCTGCATTAATGGACTGCTTAATAAAAAATATTTAAACATTTTCATCTCAGCTATATTTATTGCTCTTGCAATGCTGACAAAATATATTGCATCATTATATTATATATTGATTCTGATTTTCATACTTGTCACAGTGCAAGAATCAACCAAAAAATATGTTTTTTCATTGCAGAATCTGAAAAGAATTATTTTACAAGGCTTACCCTATTTATTATTTCTGGCAATCTTAGTTATTCCTTATATCTTATTGATGTTTCTCCAATTTGGATTTGTAATGCACCCAAACTTAGTTGATTTAGCATGGAGAGATGGTGGAATTTTACAGCAATTGCCTCTCAGAATTTTTGGTTATTTTGTCTGGGCAGCTATTTTTATTGGGTTGCTTTATCCTGTAGTTTTATATGATCTTTACAGCAGATTAAAGAGATACATTTCCATGAAGCAAATAATATTTTTCACATCTTTGCTAGTTGTTCTTAATCTAATTTTATTTTTCTCAATTGATCTTGCAAAATTACATTATCTTGGAGAACTTCATTTTGGAGGTTTGACAGCATTGTTCTCACTGTTTATTTTAAAATTAATACTCGCTGTTCTTCTTTTCCTTGGAGAATTGTTAGTAATAACAATTCTCCTTTGGTTTATACAAGGCAATCTGTTAGAAAAATATCTTTCATTCTGGATACTTTATTCATTTGTTGTATTAGCAACAGCTCGTCCAACACAGCGATATTTGATGCTTATTCTCCCTCCACTCGTAATCTATTTAGCTCTAATGATTAATCAACTGCTCCAAAATATAAAAATAAGAAAATATGCCTTCTTGATAGTAGCATTGCATATTTTTTTATTTTTATTGGCAAACCTCTTTTTGTCAGTCTACGAATACAAACTAGGTTATGCTGCAAAAGATATTGCTGATTACATCAAACAAAATAATTTAGAAACACAGATTAATTTTGACATTATTGGTCACAATTATTATCTTTTGATTGACACTCAAACTTATCCATTAGACAATCGAAATCTTGTGCTTTTTGCTGATACTCGTCCATATCTTGCAACTGACAAAAGCAATCTTGGTAAAGGAAAGTTTGCTGGAGAGTTTGATATAGTCAAAGAATCAAAAGTAGAAATTCTTGGTATAAAGATTAAAGATTTTGTAGTTGCAAAGAGGCTAAACAAATAGATTTATATATAACTATTCTTTAAGAATATATTATTATTATTATATTATTTTAATGAATTTTTTTATATTATGAGCGGTAAATTAATTGCGAGGCAATTATGGCTTTTGATTTCGAATAAATAAAAAAAAGAAGGTGTTTAATTATGGGAAAAAAAGAGAATTCAGGATGTATGTCTAAATATTATTTAGCATTAGTTGCAATTGTCGCAATTGTTGCGATTGTGAGTTTGTTTAAGTTAGCAGGAGGAAGTTCTGGTGGTTCATCATCAGGATTATTCAGTGCAAATAAAGATTTGACTGGAAATGCTGTCTATGTTGCGCAAGATGTTTACTCAATTAAACCAAAGACTGATATTAAACTTTATGAAAAAGACACCAAATCATGTACTGGTTTAACATCAATCGATGTTGATTCAGTATTAAATAAGTCAGAAGTAAAGGTTGTACGGTTAGTTGAAACAATAAAATTAGGTAAAAAACAAAAGAAAGAGGTAGCTGTAAGCCTCGCATCAAAGTGTTATAATTCTAAAGAACCAAATACATTACTCCATTATTATTGTGATCAAAATCTTGCTCATATTGTAAGATTAGATTGTAAAAATGGTTGTAAAGATGGCGCATGTATTGCTCCTCCAGTTCCTGTTGCAGTTCAACAACCGATTTCTTGTGAAGAAGATAATGAATGTCCTTCTGGTTCAGTATGTGATACAGCATCAACATGGACATGCGTACCAAGTACTTCTGCGCCAAGTGCTCCATCACCAAAAGAAGAAACAAAAGAAGTTCAAAAAGTGCCAATTGAAACTGCCGAAACTGCCCAGCAAAAAGAGCAAAAAATCTCAATAACTCCGCAATGTGATATTATATATGATTATAATGGAGACGGTTATGTTGGAAAGAAAGATAGTGACTTTTTATCTCAGTTGTTATTAAAAACAGTTACATGTCCTACTGGAAAAACGTGTGATATTAATGGAGATAAGAAAGTAAGCAGTGTTGATCTTCAATTATTTGTAACTAAAAACCAAGCTTGTATAGATGCATCAGCTGCTAATCCAGCTTTAGAAAAATCAGTTTGTGGCAATAATTTTATTGAAACAGGAGAATTATGTGATGGGATTCAATTAATCTCCAAAACTTGTCCAGCAGGAAAAACAGGAAGTATTGTATGTAAAAGTGATTGCAGTGATGTAGATACAAGTGGATGTAAATCTTTAGCAGAAACTTGTAAAGAAACAGCTAAGACTATAGAATCTGGTATTCTTATGAATGGTGCTTACACACCAACTACTTATCAGAAAGGCAAGTCTTATTGTGGTTCAGCGCTAGTGCTAGTAATTGCTGAATTATCCTATAAAGCTGCAAGTGTTACACCATTAAAATGTGAAAATGGAATCATTGTTAATCAAACAACAATTTGTCCAAATGGTTGTGATACAGAATCAGGAAAGTGTAAATTAGACTGTAATACATTATCTTTAAATGATACAACCTGGGTGAATTACACCAATCCATACAGCGATAGTCCGCCTTATTATGCAACACCAACATATAGGTGTAATAGTGAATGGAGTAGTATTAAAGGAAATTATTGGACATTAGTTAACACATCTTGTAATTATTTAAACAATTCAGCAGGAGTTGAAACAAAAGAATGTTTTACTAAGTGTGATAAAATAAATGGTATGTGCCAATAATTAATTTTTTTCTCTTTTTTTTGCATTGTGAGGAGAATTTTACAAATTCTCCAAACAAGCAAAAAAATACATTTATAAACCAAACACCATTTATCTCTTGTCATGACTCATGAACATTCATCATTATTCGGATTGCCTAATGAGGAGAATTTTGCGTTGCAAAATTCTCTCAAACAAAAATTATTGGTAAAAGATGACTTATTTACAGATATTCTTGGACAGCAGAAAGTAAAACATAATCTAAAGTCTGCATTATTAATGTCTAGGCACGTTATTATTCTTGGCCCTCCAGGAATTGGCAAGACAACATTGGCAAAAAATATTGCAAAATTATTGCCAAGCATCACAGTTAATGATTGTGGTTATCATTGCACTCCGGAGAATCCAATCTGTCCATCATGCTTGCAAGCGCATCAACAGAGACACAAGATAAAGACAAAAGAGATTTCTGGAACAGAACGTTTCATCAGAGTGCAAGGTTCTCCTGATTTAACTGCTGAAGATCTGCTTGGAGACATTGATCCTGTCAAAGCTATTAAATTTGGTGGATTAAGCATTGAAGCATTTACACCAGGAAAAATATTTAAGGCAAACAATGGTATTTTATTCTTTGACGAATTAAATCGAGCGCCAGAAAAACTGCAGAATGCATTATTGCAAGTTTTAGAAGAAGGAAAAATAACAATTGGCAGTTACGATGTTGATTTTCAGGTTAATTTTATTTTTATTGCAACGATGAATCCAAAAGATGCAACAACAGAAAGATTAGCGGATGTATTGCTTGACCGTTTTGATATGTTGTATATGGGATATCCTGAAACTATTGCAATTGAGATGAAAATCTTAGAATTGAAAGGAAAAAAGCTTCCAGTAACTTTTCCAGAGCATTTGATACATTACATTGTTGCATTTATCCATGAATTGAGAGATAACAAAAATCTTGAGCAAGTGCCAAGTGTGCGAGCAACTTTAGGGTTATATGAACGAAGCCAAAGCAATGCTCTTCTAAAAAATCATAAAGAAGTTGCAATGGAAGACATCAAAGAAGTGATGGAATCAGTTCTTCCTCACAGAATAAAATTAAAGCCAAGTGTAAAATTATTATCAGATCCCGCGCAATTTGTGAAAGATGAATTGGAAAGATTTTCTGATTCCAAACAATATCGAGAATCAAAAAGAACTATGGAAGAAGATCTTGAAACTACGCGGGATGGTTCTACCTGACGAGAAAAAAAATGATAATGTTTCAGTTGCTTCAATGTCGCCAATTGAAGAACTATCTGGCAAATTAAAATTTGAAAACGTTGACGACAAATTATTGCATTCTGTATTAGAAAATGACAAGCAAACAATTGATGAAGGCAGAATTATACAAGACGCAATTAATAATAATATCTCCTCATTCACTCCTGACCTAATGCTTGAAAATCTTGTAAAAGACTTTCAGCAGGCAAAGAATATTTATGGTGAAAGTATTATGCGTCTTCTTTCAGGTTACAATTCAAATTATGTGGAAAAAAACATCAAGCTGCCGGAATTTCAGAGGGAACTAAGAAAAAAGATGAATGAAAAGCTGCATGAATTGAGGGATAAAAAACTAATCACAAAAGAAAATACAATCTCTGAAAAAGGTATAGAACTAGCATCTTTAATATTGTGTGTTGAAGAAATTAATAATCTTTTGCCAACAGGTATTTTTGGGGAGAAAATACATAAAAAAAGAAATGTGTATGGTGATCCGATTGATATTAACAATTACAAAAAAGGTTCGCATTACAGAAATATTGCTGTGCGTTCATCAATAAAAGTTGCTGCAAGAAGAAAACATAGCAATATTCTTTTAGAAGATCTGAGAGTTTATCAACGTCAGCAAAAAGGCGCAGTTTATTTAATTTACGCAGTTGATGCTTCAGGAAGCATGAAAGGCAAGAAGATAGCAACTGCAAAAAAAGCAGGCGTTGCATTAGCATATAAAGCAACAGAAGAGCAAGATAATGTTGGTTTGCTTGTATTTGGCAAAGAGGTTATCAATGAAGTGCATCCAACAACAAATTTTATAGAGTTATTAAAAGCAATTGCAACAATTAAATCCTCCTCAGAAACAAATTTTTCTGCAATGATTGAACGTGCTATCCAATTATTTCCAACATTTCCTGCAACAAAACATTTGCTTATTCTTTCAGATGCTTTGCCAACTTTTGGAGAAAATCCAATACAAGAAACACTTACTGCATGTGAAAAAGCATTGCTTGCTGGCATTACAATTTCTGTTATTGGCATTGATCTTGATAAGCAAGGAAAGCAATTAGCAGAAAACATAGTGCAGATTACCAACGGAAAGCTTTATGCTGTCAAGAACTTAGAGGAGCTTGACCAGATAGTGCTGCAGGATTATTATTCTTTATAATACCATATATTTATATAACAGCGCTCCTGTCCTATAAAAACCGACAGAATGGAGGTTTTTATTTAATATGAAGATATTGGCATGTTCAGATATTCATGGCAGTGTTAAAGCGCTGAATATAATAAAACAGAAAGTAAAATTTTCTGATATGGTCATCTGCTGTGGTGATTTTACTATATTTGGCAATGGAATTGAAGCAATTCTAAAAATATTTAATTCTTTCAATAAACAAGTTTTATTGGTTGCTGGCAATCATGAAGATCATCTCAATCTAGAAAATATCTGCAAGAAATATAGCAATATACTTTATTTACATAATAAAGGTGTGGTTATCAATAATATTTTTTTCTTTGGCAATAACACAAATGGTTTTACTTACAATGATCAAGTATTTGAAAATGAAATAAAACACGTAATTCCTATTCTCAAGAAATACAAAGATAAAAAAAAAGTACTGCTTACTCATTCCCCTCCTTTTGGCACAAGAGCAGATTTAATAATTGACAGGCACTGCGGCAATAAATCAGTGCGTCATTTCTTGATTGAAAACAAAATAGATTACAGCTTCTGCGGTCATATTCATGAAGCAGCAAATACAATCACACAAATGCAAAAAACAGTTGTAGTAAACTCCGGCGCATATGGTGTGTTGGTAACTATCTGAATTGATTAATGATTATATTTCCGATCATTTTTTATCTCAATTAATTTTTCATTGTTAATCTCTTTCGTAATCCTTTCTCTATATTTGCTGAATGAGCAAAGCGAATTCACAAATATTATTCAGATATTTTTCCGAAAGGTTTAAATATAAGTATGCATCTAAATAATTTTAGCATTTTAATTTAGAAAAGTTTTATAGAGTTATAATTATTTTTTTTATAGTAAAAAAGGTGGGTTATTCACAATGATAATTATAAAAAAGGGGTGTAAGTAAATGGAGAAAAAGAGTATTCTAAGTATATTTCTGTTGATTTCAATCGTCATGTTTTCATCTCTCGCAATTGCTTCTGAAATAGTTTTGACAGGTACCTCTGTTGTTTCTCCATTTAATGTTACAAATGCTTCTAATGGTCCTTCTGGTGGTATACCTGTATTAGCATTGAAAGTATGGGACAATGGTTCAAGCACACTTGATAGTGTTGTTGTTTCTGTCGGTAATTTAACTGAAGATTTCAGTGGTGATGGTGATTTAGCAACACTCGGGACAGGTTCAAGTTCAGGATTACAGATCTACAAAGACTCAAATTCAAATGGTGTTTATGAAAGTGGCACTGATGCGCGATTAACATATTTGGTAACAGATTGGTCATCAAACACAAACAATATGCAAAACGTTACATTCAGCAGTATAAGTGGTTTGACATTGCCTTCAACAGTTCCTTCAACTGCAAATGTATTTGTTGTGATTAAAATGGTTGCAACACCTTCAAATGGCGCGCAATTCAATGTTTCAGTTTTAAAAGGTGCAGTTAAATCCTCCGGCAATGCAACAGGTACTGTAAATTCAACTGATGTAAGTTCAGGAAGAGTTTACATTGATACTTTAAATCCTTCAATCGCAGCTGGATTAGTAAATGCGCAAGTTAATGATACAGACAGAGATGGTTATGTGGACCAAGCACGATTATTATTTAATGAGAATGTTAATGATTCTATTATCTCTATTACTGGTATGAGTATTGGTAATTTGAGTAATTTCACAGTAAGTACAAGTTCTGGTGGTTATTTGATGGATGGTTTGACATTCTGGACAGGCGGTACTGCAAATGATAATGAGTTATATGTCAATTTCACAGAGAATACTTTGATACGGTATACAAATCAATCATTTATGACATTCAATTACAGCACAAATGGTACTGTAAAAGATATGGCTGGAAACTCATTACAAACAATCACTAACAGGGTGCTTGGTGATGGCGCAGCTCCTATTCTCTTGAACATCACTACTAATGATACTGTGCTGGATGGTAAAGTAGATGCGCTTGTATTAACATTCTCTGAACCAATTAATGACACATTATTTAATATGAGTGCTTCTCCTGTAGCTTCATTATTCTCTGTTGCAAATGCTACATGGACAGGTGGCTATGTAAATGATGCAATCATGAGCATCAATCTCAGTCAATCAAATACTACAAAAGATGGTAACTTTACTGGTCATTTCAATGCAACATATGGTCGTGTTGGTATTGTAGCAGATTTATCAGCATTAAATGATGGTCTTGCAAATGAAAGTAAATTATGGGTAGGCAATATTACTCTGTTTGCAATAATTGATAGAGTTAGTCCTGTTTTAGAAAGATTTGAAACACTTGATACTGATAACAATGGTTGGTTGGATGCAATTAGAATTAATTTATCTGAATCAATTAATGATTCAACAATTAATCAAACAGTAGTAAATTTATTTAGTGTAACTCTTGCTACAGGTACAAATAATGAAACTGGTGCTAGCGCAAATATGACAGGACAGTTAAACTTTACTGCAACATATGCTAGTGCAGATAGTGCAAATAATAATTTTATATTATTCAACTTTTCAGAACAATTTGCAAAATTAAACACATCAGCGGGATTTGCATTAACCTACACATCTATTGGTAATGGTCTTTGTGATTTTGCAAGTGGTGGTGTAAACTGTCTTGTAACTAATGGTACAAATGCATCAACAGGAGATAAAGCTCCACCAGTAATAATGAATGGGTTAACATATAATCTAACCATTAATCTTCCATTCCAAGGTTTATCAAGCAATGATTCAACAATTGATTATATCAATTTAACCTTATCAGAAAGAGTTACTGCTGGAACAACAGCATCTTCATCATTTAGTTTGTCAGTTAACACTGTTAATGGTTCTGGAATTGGAAATGTGTTAGTATTGGGAACAAATAATGTAACTGTTGCAAGTATTAGCGCAAATGTAACAATTGGATTAAACGGTTTAGTTGTTGGTACAGGAAATGTTACATTAAATTATTCAGTTGTAGCTGGTGCATCAATCAATGATAGCAATGGAAACACAATGATTGCAAAAAATGGTATTCTTATAACAGATAATGTTAGGCCAGTTTTATACCAAGCAGATTATCTAGATAATGATTCAAATGGTTGGGTAGATGCAGTAAGATTAAACTTCACAGAACCAATGAACTTTTCAAGTCTTGATGCTGCTGTAAACAAAGGTGTTCCATCATCAAGAAACTTTTCAATAAAAGGTATTTCAACAGATCTTGGTGGCAATATAAATTTCACAACAGAAATGAACAACACAGGTAATATAACTGGTGGTGTAAGTAGTATTGTATTCTTGTATTGGGCTGGAGCTAATAGAACACACAATACAAGTCCTGTGCTTATTATGAATATTAGTGGTGTTGCTGCAGCAGCTCAATCTAATACAACACCTAATGGCGGTAATCCTCTTTCAGATACTTCTGGTCGAGGGTTTGAAGTAATCAATGAAACTTCAATTGCTGATAAAGCAGCGCCTGTTATCATGAATGGTATTGCGTATGATGTTGATGCTGATGGTAAAATTGGAAACATCAACTTAACATTAAGCGAATATGTCAATAGTGGTCAAATGAATACATCAGCATTTAGTATTGTTGTTACAGATGGTACTATTACTGGTAGAAATATTTTAACTCCAGTTGGTGTTGGTATTACTGTTGGAGCAAATGTTACAATTTCATTCGCTGATTCTGTTGTTGGTACTGGTAATGTTACATTAAACTATACAATGCCTTCAACAGGTGGAAATTTCAACGATACAGTTGGTAATTTGATGGATAATAAATTCAGCTTTGCAATAATTGATAATGTCACACCTAAATTGCTGGCAAGAAATACTATGGATAATGACAGCAATGGTTGGGTTGAAATGATTCAGTTAAATTTCTCAGAAGAGATTAATGATAGCAGTGTAGCTCAACAAATTGATCAGCTCCTTGCAGGATTTGCAGGTAAAAATATAAATTTTTCAGTTGAGATAATCTCTCGTGATGGAGATCCTGCAATCAACTGGACAACAGGTTCAGTTGCAAATGATGCTCTTATTTATATTAATTGGAGCACAACAAATGCAACACTCAATAGTACATATAACACATCAGCAACACCTAGAATAAATTATACAAAAGGTATTATATCAGATACAATTGGAAATTTTGCTGAAACAAACGCATCAACAGCATCTACAAGAGGCAGTAACTCCGCTGATAACGCAGCTCCAGTTATTATGCACAAATATACAATTGATAATGACAGCAATGGATATTTAGATGCAGTTGCAATTAACTTTTCAGAAAATATCAACGATTCAACAGTAGTTAGTACTGATTTTAATATTAGTTTAATCAGTGGAAATGGTGTTGCAGTTGACTTCACATGGAATTATCACGGTGATTCAGGAAATAATACATTCATTTATCTGAACTGGTCATTTGTAAACACACAATATAAAACAAATGGCACACCAACTGTAAATTATACATCTGGTTCATTAAAAGATTTAGCATCTAGGGCAGAGATTTCATTAGCAACAAGCACTTCTGGATTAAACGCATTAGATAGAGCAGTTCCAAGAATCATGAACGTAACAACAGTTGATAATAACAGCAATGGTTGGTTGGAAATGTTGCAAGTGTATTGGTCTGAACCAGTGAATGATAATTCATTCAAAGCTTTTGACTTTAATGTCAGTGGTGTAGGTTATGCAACAGCATCTGGTCTTGGTGTAGTTGATTCGCATATATTAAACTTCACTACAGGAACCTTTGCAAATGATGATATCATCTTTGTAAACTGGTCAATAAATAACACATTAGCTTACAGCACAGTGCATAACACAGGTGCAACGCCAGCGATTAATTATACTGCTGGTAACTTATCAGATCTTGCAAATAATTTAGCAGCAACAAACACAACACCTATAACAGCATTAGATCGTGCTACTCCAAAAGTTATGGATATATTCACAGTTGATAACAACACAAATGGTTACCTTGATGCAGTTGGAATCAACTGGTCAGAAAACATCAATGATCAAACATTTGGTAATGTAACTAATTTCAACATTAGTCTTATTAATTCAATTGCAGCTGCAGTACGAGTTGACTTTACAACAAATTATCACGGCGACGCATTAAACAACAATGTTATTTACTTGAATTGGTCATATGCAAGTACAACATTCAACACAAGTGGGCGACCATTGGTGAATTATTCAGCAGGTAATTTATCAGATACAGCAAATAATTTAGCGCCAAGCAATACAACTTCAATTACTGCAGCAGATCGCGCATCTCCAGTAATCTGGTCAGCAGTTGCTTCAGATAATACAACAGGATCAAACAGTTATGACTCAGATGATACTGTAACAATTACATTTAGCGAGCAGATTAACAATGCATCAGTTGGAAACGCATCACCATATATTGTGAATGGTACAAATGCAGAAGGTATTGAAGCATTGCTTGCAATAAATGGTACAAAGAAATGGAACAACATTTCCTCTGCATTATGGATTAATTCAAACCAAACATTAGTGATTACAGTATATAATCAAAACTACACTAATATTAGTGTTGGTGATGTAATTACTCCAAATGGAACATTGCGTGATGTCTTTGGAAACATAATGGGGCAAGGCAACAATAATGCAACATTGACTGGAACATTTGATGATACAATCGCTCCATACTTAACAAATGTGCAGACCTATGATAATGACAGCGATGGAAAGATTGATCAGATTAAGATTACATTAAATGAAGCTGTAATCAATAAGACAAATGCAACTGTAGCAACAACATTCCGTACAGGATTTACTGTTGAAGGATTTACAATAGCTGCATCGCAAAATGATTCAGGAACAGTAATTGTATTAAACTTAACAGAAACTTCAATCAATACAAGTATAAGACCATGGGTTGCGTACAACAGTGGCATTGGTAACTTAACTGATCTTGGAACAAATGCAAACAAATTGGCAACTTTCAATGTAACTGCAAATGATTCAGCAGTTCCAGTTCCAGTGAATGTATCAACATACGATAATGACAGTGATGGATTTATTGATTTAATCAATGTTACTTTCAGCGAGCAAGTAAATGATTCATCAATCAATAGATCAAATATCAACTGGACAGATGGTTTAGGTAATGATGAAATAGGTATTACTGGATTTAATACAGGAACTGGGTTTAATGACAGTTATGTTGAATTTACATTTACTGATAATAAGAACAACACAGGCGCATTGCCATTCTTCTTGTCAAATGGAACAGGAAGTTCAGATAGTCTAAACTTTATCCTGCAAGATATGGCTGCTGCAGGTGGTGGAAACTTCCTCAAAACTGTTACTAACAATACTGTAACAGAAACAGATGGTGCAAAACCTGTGTTCATGCCATTAAATATCACAGATGGAAACTTCAGTAATATTACACGAATGGGAAGCAACAACGTAACAACATTGTGGTTTAATGTAAGTGAATCTGTAACAAGAATTTCAGTAGTTGTTGGCAATGTTACTGCAACATTGCAAAACAATGAGTCAACATTTAACAACTTCACATACAGATTAGTGCCAAACTCCTCGAACTCAATTGACACAACAACAGCAACAATAACTATTTCAGCGCTTGATACATCAGGTTTGAACGCAACAAACGCAACACAATCAGCAATATTCGATTACACGCCGCCTGTTATCTTAAATGTAACTGCGTATGATAGACCAAATGATGATGGTAGCCATATAAAAGTAATGTGGGGTTCAATACCAGTATCAGACTTTTTAAGATATAATATCTACATTGATGTTGTCAACTCAAGCAGTTTGTCAGGAAAAACACCACATAATAGTACAATTACAAACAACGCAACAGTTAGAAACTTAATTGCAACTATTAACACAAGCAACTTAACAAATGGCGCAGTATATTATATTGCAGTAACAGCTGTTGACTTAGTTGGAAATGAAAACCAAACTGTTGTTATGGCAAATGCAACACCATATGATAACTCGCAGATTTCACCTACAGCAAACCAATGGAACTTAGTTTCAACAACACAAACATTGGCAAACACAACAAAAGGAGCTACGCTAAACAGTTCATATACAGTTTACTGGTACAATGACTCTGCATCAGCATGGGCAAGTGCAGTAACATTAGATCAATACAAAGGTTACTGGTTATATGACAATGGTGTAGGATCAGCTATTAACTTGTCATTCAAGAACAATGCAGGGCCATCACCAACATTAGCGCAACAAAATTTAACTTTAGGTTGGAATTTAATTGGTTCATCAAGAGAAGCAGATTTACCTATAAATACTACATTAAATTCAATTGCAGGTAAGTATAGTGTTGTTTATGAATATACAGTTGGTACTGGTTGGAGAACATACACTGCAGGTGCAACAACTACAAATAGTGCAACAGAATTCCTCAATATGACAGCAGGACGAGGATACTGGGTATTCATGACTTCAGCTGGAACATATAGTGGTGGAGACTTATAAGGTAAATAGGTTGATACAATGAAAACAATCAACCAATTTTTTTTATTTTCTTTAATCTTATTAATTAGTTTTATTTTTAGCAATTTTGTTTTAGCAGAAGCAGCAACAAAAGAATTGCCTGCATTAACGCAAGCTCCGCAAGGTGGTCCTCCTTTATTGCCGATGACTGTAATAGGAAAAGAAAGCGCAGTCAATGGAAAATTATGTTCAAATGAAACAATTATTGAAGCAGTAATTGATGGAAAAGTAAGAACTACGCGCAATTGTAATGCTGAGGGTAAATACACGCTAGCAATTGTAGGAACAGCTGATGATGCAGGAAAAGAAATTTTATTTTTTGTTGATGGTGCTATTTTACAAAATAAAGACACATGGGCTTCAGGAAAAATAATTGCTGATTTTTCATTTGCAATTACAAGAGAATTAAATCAAAAAGAATTGCAAAAGATTGCTGAAGAAGAACAAAAGAAGCAGCAGCAAGAGTTAGAGGAACAGCAAAAAGAAAAACAAAGGAAGATAATTACAGGAATAATAATAGCTGTAATGTTAATATTTATCCTATTAATTGTATATTATGTTATCAGAAAACAAACAAAACAAAAAGTATATAAAGAATCAGATAATGTGATTAGTAGTAACATCAGAAAGATTAAGAAAAAGTAAATGGGGATTATATATGAATAAAAGAATAAGTAAAAAAATCATTAAATCTCTTCTAATAATGCTTTTATCTACTATTATATTCTCAGTTTCTCTTGTATTTGCAGCAACGTGTTCAGACAATCCGCCAGTTTTACCTAATTCTTTTTCAGGTACAGTTTTAGTAGCATCTACAGTAGGTGGTACAAAATCAAATGCTTCAGTTGGAGCTGTGATTAGGGCTTATGTTGATTATGCATCAGATACAACAGCAGATGCAACATTTACTGTTACTTCAGCAGGAAATTATGAGATTGGTGTAACAGGTTGTTCAACAGATAATGGTAAGACAATCAATTTTACAGTTGATAGTGTTAATGCAAATGTAACTTCTATTTTTTATTCAAATGGACCAGCGCCTCGAACAGTAGCAATGCTTGCAGAAGGTACAGTATCTTCTAATGGTAGCAGTAGTAGTTCAGGCGGTGGAGGTGGTGGTGGAGGGGGGACAATAAGTCCAGTAGCAGCTCCAGCACCAGCAGTTCCAGCAACACCTTCAATTCCTTCAGCACCAGCAGAATCTGCACCTGAATCATCTGAAGCTCCAGCAGCAAGTGAAGCAGGAGCAGCAACAGGCGAAGGCGATGGTGCTTCAGCAGCAACTGGAGAAGCAGAGAAATCTGCAACTGAAAAAGGTACAGCAGAAACAGGAGAATCAGAATTAGGCAAAGGCGCAGGAACAGCAATTGCTGAAGGTTTAAAAAAAGCAACAGAAGCAGTTGGTGACTTTGCAGGAATGGCGTTTGGTATTATTGGCGGTGGCAAAACAGGTGGACCATTGATTGTATTAATTATCTTAATAATCATTGTAGTAATTGTTGTATTCATTAAAATGAGAAAGAAATCTGGAGCAGAAAAAGAAAGTGTTCTTTACAAAGTTGATGTGCAACAAAGAAAGAGTAAGAAAAGATAAATCACTATCTATTGTGGTCTTTCTTTTTATTGATTATGTCTTCTCATTTTTTATCCTTATGTAAAATAACCTAAACTTTTTTAAACTAATCTCTTTTCTATTCCAATTAAAGACAATGGAACAATTATTATCAATAGGAACAGCAAAACAAAAAGAGCGATTAGTAAAAAAGAAACTCGAACAACAACAGTATGAATTTGTTGGCCAGCATTCTGCATGTAAAGTGTGTGCATGGACAAAAAAAGATTTAAAAGACGAAGGACATTGCTATAAGGGAAAGTTCTACGGTATTAATTCTCATAGATGCGTGCAGATGACACCAACGCAAACATGTAATCATGCTTGTACATTTTGTTGGCGTGATTTAGATTCTCATACAGCTATTTTAATGAGTGAAAAGATTGATGAGCCAAAGGATATTGTTGATGGTTGTATTAAATCGCAAATAAAGCAATTGACTGGCTTTGGAGGCAATATAAGAGCAAACCAAGAGAAATGG
Source organism: Candidatus Woesearchaeota archaeon (assembly GCA_016219865.1). Taxonomy (GTDB): domain Archaea; phylum Nanobdellota; class Nanobdellia; order Woesearchaeales; family DSVV01; genus JACRKF01. Next base: position 188,837 of record JACRKF010000033.1, read on the forward strand.
GAAAACTCCAAAGATCCTATGCATTTTGCAATTTCTTTGAATGGTGAGCCAACAATCTATCCAAAAATTGGAGAACTTGTCAAAGAAATAAATAGCAGAGGTATGTCAAGCTATCTTGTAACTAATGGAACATTTCCAAAAAAAATCAAGAAAATGTTTGACAACAACCAATTGCCAACACAATTTTATGTTTCAGTTGATGCGCCAAACAAGCAATTATTCAACGAGATTGATCGCCCATTAATACCAGATTGTTGGGATAAATTAATGGAAACATTGCAATTTCTTCCTAAATTAAAAGAAAAGACAAGAACAGTATTGCGATATACATTGCTGAAAAATATAAACATGATTTATCCAGAACAATGGGCAGATATCATTATATTATCACAACCATTATTTGTGGAAATAAAAGGCTATATGTTTGTTGGAAGCTCACGACAAAGATTAAAAATTGAGAATATGCCTCGTCATCATGAAGTAAAAGCATTTGCTCTAGAGATCTGTAAGTACTCAGGTTACAAATTAATAGATGAACACGAACAAAGCAGGGTAGTACTTTTAATGAAAGAGGATTTTGAAGGCAGAATTCTTAATTTTAAAATAATGATGCAGCAAGGGTTATGAAAATGGTATTTGAAACAAATCAAGTCGCTGGAACAGGAATAATTATCTTAAATATAATCCCATTTCTATTGAGAAGACCAAAATATCTTTTGATAACTGCTTTATTAAGTTTAATTATTCTTTTTTTGTTACTAAAACAATAATCATCTGTAATTATTGCAAAGGGTGCGACCACCCAACTTAGGTAATAGCTGTAAGTGGATTTTGTTTAATATTGTATATTTCTTCAATATTTCCGTTGATATATTCAGTTCTGATATGCGCCATATTGTTTGCATTTTCATTTGTCCATCTTATTCCTGGC
>JACRKF010000035.1 GCA_016219865.1 Candidatus Woesearchaeota archaeon
CCAGGAATAAGATGGACAAATGAAAATGCAAACAATATGGCGCATATCAGAACTGAATATATCAACGGAAATATTGAAGAAATATACAATATTAAACAAAATCCACTTACAGCTATTACCTAAGTTGGGTGGTCGCACCCGGGTGAGTTTGAGCAGGATTAACATAGTGATGGGTTGGTTAGATAATTATTAAAATTTAATCTCCTTTTGCTAATATTCCTGATTGTTTTGCTTTTGCATATGATCTTGTAAGGAATATTGCTACTATTACTAAAAGTAATAATGTAATCATAAAAGCATATAATAATTCTCCATAGTTAATTGCTCTGCCTTCCAAGAAAAATGCCCGCATATTCTCAAATACATATGTTGTTGGCAATATTGATGCAATTGGTTTTGCCCAAGCAGGAATTGATGATAATGGATAAAATACGCAGCTAAATGGCTGCACTATCCATACAATACTCCAAGCAAGAATCTGAATTCTCTGTCCGAAACGCAAGATTAGTGAAACAATAAATAAGCCAATTACCCAGCCAATCAATGATAAAATAAAGATAGCAACTGCGATAAATAAAATTGGCAAGGTAAAGATATTGAATGAATATAATAAGTATGCCAAGAGTATTAAGAAACTAAAGCTGATAAGTCCTCGCAAAAATGCAAAAATTATAATTGAAGCAACGTGTTCACTGATTCTCATAGGAGATGAAAATAAATTATACAAATTTCTTGCCCAGAAATCTTCCAATACAAATGTAGCAATATCTTGGGAGGATTTCCAGACAAATACCCATAGAATTATGCCCCCCATAAGAACACTGAGAAGATTGAAGTTAGATAATTCTTTAATATAAAAACTTGCAAATCCCCAAACAAAGATATCTATGATTGGCCAATAAAATATGTCAAACCATCTATCAACACTATTTATTGATATGTAAAAATATTTCAAAAGTAATGCTTTGATTCTGTGCCATTTCATTTTCCTTCACTCATCTTGCTTTTTTTTTGCTTTCTGCGCGCAAATTGAATAAAAATATCTTCTAAAGTTGGTTTGTTCATGTGCATATCGCTGATCTTAACTCCTGCTTTAAAGATAATGTTCATCAGTTTGTACAGTTGATCTGTTGACGAACTTACTTCAAAAATGATTGTATTTGTTCCTGTTGACAAAATATCAATCTTTTTTTCTTTCAATATCTTCAGAAAAGCAGGATAATTTTCTTTTATTGTCAGTTCAATGCTTGTTTTTTTGATTAATTTTTTAAAGTTCTTAGCTGTATCAATCTTGATAATTTTGCCATTCTTCATAAATGCAATCCTGTCGCATAATTCTTCAACTTCATACATATAATGAGATGTAAATATAATTGTTGTTCCATTCTTTTGTTGATACTCTTTAATTATCTTTCTTGTTTTTTCTGCAATATCAGGATCTAATCCAACTGTGCATTCGTCAAGAAATAATACTTCTGGTTCATTTAAAAAACCTTTACAGAGCGCAACACGAGTTTTTTCTCCAGAACTAAGCTGAACTACTTTTCTATTCTCTAATTCTTTTAACTCAAACATTTTCAAGAGTTTATCAATCTTTTCTTGAACATTTTTTACATTGTAAAGCATTGCATATACTTTTAAATTTTGTTTTATTGTTAATTGTTCAGATAATGAATAATATGCTGTTGAAACATTGATCTTATTCTTAATATATTCCCAATTCTGTTCGTTTTGTTCAGGATCAACACCTAGGATTCTTATCTCTCCTGAATCTTTTGAAACTAAACCATTAAGGATGTTTAATGTTGTTGTTTTTCCTGCGCCATTTGGACCTAATAAACCAAATATTTCTCCTTTTTTAACTGAAAATGAGATATTATCCACCGCTTTAATTAATCTGTTTTTTTCTTTGAATGATTTTACTAAATTGATTACTTCGATTGCATCCATAACGTAGTTATTGAAACTCTTGTTTATATGTTTTTTTAATTATTCTGACAAGAACATTTAAAAATGCAATTCACTCTAACAAGTAAAAAACGAACGGAGTGAAGTTTTTTATGGGCATTCGCATAACAATTACAAGATTTCATAAGCCTGCAACTAAAAATATAAATGAAGAATTGCAATGGCTGGGGAATAGTCTTGGATTATTCAATCTGAGAGATAAAGATAAAAGCTGCTTTCGTATTTTTATAGAATTATTAAAAACTACAAAGCAAGGAACTCCTTTAACAAGTGATCAATTGGCAGAGAAATTGCAATTAACTAGAGGAACTGTTGTTCATCATATTCACAAGCTTAATGAATCAGGCATTGTTGTGCAGGAAAAATCTGGATATAGATTGCGTGTTGAGAACCTTAGCAGATTAATTGATGAGATTGAGAATGATTTAACAGATGCCTGCAAAGAGCTGCGTGAGATTGCTGATGAGATAGATAGGAAATTGAAATAGATTAATTATGCAACTCTGTCCTTGCATTTTTTCTTTTTGATGAAACAATGAATATTTTCAAGTGTTGTATCAATAATTCTTTGCAATGCTTCTTGAGAATTGAATGCATTATGAGGGGTAATAATCACATTATCCATATGCAACAGCATTTGATCCTCTACAATTGTTTTTAAATCACAATTTGGATCTTTTTTATGTTTTAATAATTCTTTTTCTTCTCGAATATAACATTCTCCTTCAAGCACGTCTAATGCAGCGCCAGCAATCTTCTTTTGTTGCAATGCTTTAACTAATGCTTCTGTTTCTATCAATGCTCCTCTTGCTGTGTTGATAATGTAAGCTCCTTTTTTGATTAACTGGAAGTTTTTTGCATTGAGCAGATGGTGTGTATTTTTATTATATGGCGCATGTAATGTGATTATGTCTGATTTTTTCAATAGATTAGCAAGTGATGTGTAGCTAAATCCAAGAGTCTTTGCAAGCTTTTTATCTTGGTAAACATCAAATGCTAATACTTTTATCTCAAATCCTTTTGCGATTCTTGCAACATGCTGACCAATATGACCTGTACCGATTATACCAAGAGTTTTTCCTTTGAGATCAAAGCCTCGAAGATTTTCTAATGAAAAATTGCCAACTCTTGTTCTGTCATAAGATAAGTGAATCTTTCTTGATAATGCTAGAATTAATGCAAATGTATGTTCTGCAACTGTATTTTCTCCATAAAATGGAACATTGAAAACAGCAATATTTCTTTTCTTGCATTCTTCAATATCTATGTGGTCATAACCTGTTGACATTGTTGCAATAAATTTTAGTTTTGGCAGTTTACTGAGGATTTCTTTGTTAATCTTTGAATAGATAAATACAATCAAACCATTGCAGTTTTTAATTGCATCAATGTTCTTTTTCTTGAGTTCGTGTTTATAGAATAATAGTTTATGATTCTTTAGATTATTCTTAAAGAATTCTTTCTCCCAATCTTCTATCTCGAAAAAAGTTAGTTGCATATTTCTTTTTTGATTAGAGTATATATAAATTTTTGTATTATTCAATCCTTAAACATATTCCAAAATGTGAATTTATTCTTTCTCTTTAAATGCAATGCTCTGGAGTAAAATGAATAAACTCTTGCATCTATTCCTAACTTATGATGATTATATTCATGAATTAAATCACAAATTATGTGTGAATATATTCCAAACGTGAATGCGAGTATTGCAGTATGATAATATGGTAAGTAAGAATTTGAGAGAAGAGATGCAAGTAAAATAAGTATCCAGAATTCTGCTGTGTGGAAAATGTCGATAATCTTTTTTTCGGATAAATCATTATTTAGGTGAAAATGGTAAGCTTTCTTTAAGTTAAAATTTTTCTTTGTAAAGATGTACCATAAATAATGGTCGCCATCAATAAAAAAGCCGCCAATAAACAAGAAGATGCTCTGCCAGCCAAAAAATGGATAACTTATTGCTGCTAATACTGATGAAATTATAAAATGTCGTGATAAATGCATATGGATACACCTCAATTATAAACTAATAATAATAACGCCAATGATTGTCATAATCATTCCAATAATTTGTTTTGTTGATAATCTTTCGTTTATAAATATTCTTGCAACTATTGCAGTAATTAATGGCGACATATTTATTAGAGTAATTGCAATTGAAACATAAATTAATGAGATAGCAAAGGAATAAAGCAAACTGCCAAGTGTTGTTAATAATCCTATAAAAAAGATGATAACTATCATCTTTTTTTCATTTATAATCTTTCTTGCAGATTCTTGAAATTGTATACGGTTGTTTTCCTTAAGCAATAATAAAGCTATAAAGAAAAATACAAAGAACTCAAGATAAAATGCAGTGTAAATACTGCCTACTGCTGTTACGCTGTATTTCATCAGAAAGTACATAATGCCCCATAAGAGTGTTACAAATAAAGAAATAAACAATGCTTTTTTCTCTTGCAATAATTGTTCTGTGTTTAGTTTTTTTAAGTCGATTGTTAGCAAGATTATTCCAGCCAATACAGCTAATATGGCGAAGTATTGCATCAGTTTTAGTTCTTCATTGAACAAAAAAACTGAAAGAATTACTGTAATCAAAGCGCTTGTTCTTGTTATTGCTGAGATTATAGAAACAGTTGATAATTCAATCGCTTTTACAAAATAGTAATAAGCAATTGCGCCAATCAAACCAATTGCAACAATTATAATGCTTTCTTTGAATGAAGGTAAAATGAAATCAGCAAAAAAAAGCAATGGAATAAATGTAATTAATGTAAATGTTGATCGTATTGTCATTAAAGCAAGTTTGTCTATCTTGATAGTCATGTGTTTCATAATCACATTGCTAATTCCAAAAGCAACTGCTGAGAGTATTGCGTAGAGTATTCCTAAGATCATAAGAATTTTGATGTTTGTTCGGTTTAAAAATGCTTTGGTTGGTCGGCAGAGCCTTTCTTCCATAACCTATTAATATGACTTGTTTATCCTTTGTATAATGGGGGTAGTGACAAATAAGCATAATCTTGCTGTAATTCTTTGTTTAGGCGTATCACTATTTATTTCATTAATATTACTAACTTTATCTTCACAATCTGTTTTAGCTGATTCTTTTTCTGCAGCAGGGCATATTACATTGCTAGCGGTATCAGAAAATGGCAATAATGAGCAAGGCAATACTGCAGATTTATACTTAGAGATTCGAGATGGCGCTGGCAAGGTTTATCTTGATACTTTTCCTCTCTCAAAAATTGATACACAGCTTTCTACAAGGTTTGCGAGAGATTATGCATGCCATTATCTTGATAAAGATTGCAGCAAACTTGATTTTTTTTATACAATTCGCTCAGATTCATTGATTATTGGCGGGCCTAGCGCAGGCGCTGCAGCATCAATTTTGACAATTGCTTTGCTTGATAATCAAAAACTTGACCAAAGTATTGCAACAACTGGAACAATAAATAGCGGCGGGATAATTGGTCCTGTTGGCAGTATAAAAGCAAAGATAGCAGTTGCTGCTGCAAATGGCATAAAAAAAGTGCTTATTCCTAAAGGCAGAAGATTTTATCTTGAACAGGATTCTTTGTTGTTAGTAAAAGAAATCGTTGAGAAAAATGAAAGTATCAATACAACAAATCCAAATCTAAATTTTACTACAGATTTGTATCAATATGGCAAAGATAAAGGAGTTGAAGTTAAAGAAGTTCTAACTATAGATGAAGCAATGAAAGAATATACAGGCATTGATTATTCAATTAATCTTGATGAAATTATTTTAGATCCTTTGTATGTGTTAACAATGAATAAGATTGCCAGAGATCTTTGCAGCAGATCGGCGCAGTTGCAGCAGACTGTGGAATTGCAATTAGGGTTGCAGCGAGGATTAGAGCTGGGATTAGAACAGCGATTAGAGAATAATGTTAGTTTATACAATGAAGCAATTCAGTTGATAAATAGAAGCAATCTTGCAATGAGCAAAGGTCAATCCTATGCAGCGGCAAGTTTTTGTTTTGGAACAAATGTTGATCTTAACACACTTCTTTTTACTGCAACTCTTCAGACTGCGGAGCAGCAAAATAAGCAGCTTGAACAATTATTTGCAGCTGTAATTAAAGCAAAAACAGATTTAAACAAACAAGAGCTTCAAACGATAACAGATTTGCAAGCTTATCTTGTTGTCAAAGAACGTTTAGATGAAGCAGAAGATATTATAACAAAAACACTTGATCTTGTTAAAGCTCTTAAGAATGATAGTATTTATTACAATATTGCATTTTCTTCAGAAAGATTATATAGCGCTTTTCTATGGAGTTCATTCATCAATCATCAAGGAAGAAAATTTGATCTTAATAAAGATGTAATTAAAGAAGGCTGCATTAAGAAAATAGCTGAAACTGAAGAGAGATTGCAATACTTGCATCTTACATATCCTTATGAAGTTTCTGAAATAACAGCAGGAATAAAAAAGGCTTACAGTTATTTACAAAATGATAATCATAAGCAATGTCTTTCTCAAGCATTAAAAACAAAAGCAGAGATTGATGTAATCTTAAGTGTTTCTGGAATAGATGAGCAGAATCTGCATGAACTTTTGGCTGTAAAATCAACTGTTATAAATCAAATTATTGCAAAACAGCAAAAAAAAAATATTTTCCCAATTCTAGGTTATAGTTATTATGAATATGCGCAAAGTCTTGCTGATAAAGATATAAGTTCTGCTTTAATCTATGCGGAGTATGCAATAGAGTTTAGTAACATTGAGATTTATCTTGATGATAAAACTGCAGCTAATAAAAAGAATATATTAACTGATCTTAAAAATTATTTTTCAATAGATATTGATCTGGTATTAGTATTTATTATTGGTATTCTTGCTGGAGTTGTATTGGCAAGCAGGAATAATCGTGTGTATTAGAATAGATTAAATAGAATAGATTAAATAATGCGTATTAGGATATTTTTTATTCTCCATTTATCCTCAATATCTTATCCAGAACTTTTTGATTTCCTTTCCAATCAAGCACTTCCTGCAATACTTCTCTGATATTCTCGACTGGAATAATTGTTATCTTTTTTAATTGTTCTTCTGGTATAACTATATCCTGCATATTTGATTTTGGCGCAATTACATACTTCAAGCCAGCTTCAATTGCTGCTTCAACTTTTGCAGTAACTCCCCCAATTGGCAATACTTCTCCTCTAACTGATAATGAACCAGTCATTGCATATTCTTGTTTGATTGGAATATTTTTTAGCGCAGAAATTACTGATGTTGCAACTGCAATGCTTGCAGAATCTCCTTCAACACCCTCATATGTTTGAATGAATTGCACATAAATATCATATTTTTCCTTAATATCCTCGCCAAAATATCTTTTAATTATTGCAGTAACATTCTTTACAGCTTCTTTTGCAATCTCTCCTAATTTACCAGTTGCAATAATCTCAGATTCTTTTCCGCCAGGTGTTACTTCTGATTCAATCGGTAAGATAATGCCTGAGAAACTTGATCCATCTCCCATGACTGCAAGTCCATTAACTCTTCCAACTCTTTTGCCGCGTGTAATTATTACTTCATATTCTTTTTTTCTTTCAATATATTTATCAGCAAGCTGCTGCTCTAATGTGCGCGCAATCTTTCTTGCAGCTAATATGTGTTTACATAGCACAAACTCTGCTTTTTCTCCTTTTGCAATATCTCCTGATGCTCTGATTAATCCGCCTAACTCTCGCAAACGTAATGTTAAATGTCCTTTTCTGTTTGCTCTTTTTCGAGCTTCTTGAATAATATCAATAACAGCTTCTCTGCTAAATGGAGGTATTTTTTCATCTTTTTTTATCTCTTGCGCAACAAATAATGCTATCTTTCTTCTATTTTCTGCGCTATCTTCAATTGTTTCTTTCATATATACTTCATATCCGTATCCTCTAATTCTTGATCGTAATGCAGGATGCATATGTTTCAATGTCTCTAAGTTTCCAGCAGCAACAAGGATAAATTTACAAGGCACTGCTTCTGTTCTTACCATTGCTCCTGCGCTTCTTTCACTTTGACCAGTAATTGCATATTTGCCTTCTTGCAATGAAGTTAACAATTCTTGCTGCGTATGCGGTTGTAATGTTGCAATTTCATCAACAAATAACACACCCATGTGCGCTTTATGAATCATTCCAGCTACAACTCTTTCATTTGCTGGAGTTCCTAATCCGCCACTTTGGAACGGATCGTGCATAACATCGCCGAGCAAAGCTCCAGCATGAGCTCCAGTTGCATCATAAAATGGCACTTGTTCATTTTCAAAATTATCAACAATAATCTTTGGAACTTGCACCTTGCCGCCTGTCATCTTTTTGCTGAAATTAATAAATAGCACAACACTTGCTAAGAAAATCATTCCACCTAAGAAAAATGCAGCAAACATCACATCTGATTTGTACTTTTCTCTTATCCACCATGGCACAATCATTGCAACAATTGCAAGAATTATCATTATGATATTTTGATTTTTAAATGCAGCAACGCTTTCAATCTTTGCTTTGTTTGAAATGTCTCTACCTTTTCCAGCAGGAACTGTTCTTATCAAGGGTTTATTTTCATCATTAGGATTTGGAAATGCAAGAATATCCACAAGTTTTTCTTTAGGAAGCAGTTCAGCTAATGCTAATCCTAACATAGACTTGCCTGTTCCAGGTTCACCTATCAAAAGAACGTGCCTTCGCTGCAATGCAGCTTTTCTCATGATTTCAACTGCATCTTCTTGACCTATAACCTGATCAATTATTAATTTCTCTACTTTGAGATCTTTAGTTGATTCAAAATCTAATTCTTCATACATAATTAATAAAAAATCATGAAGGATTTATATATCTTTTGCAATTAATTATCTTTGAGTAATAATAAACATCTATTGAAAAGAGGTTTTTATTATAAAAATCAAAAACTTTATATACTATAAACAATGCCTGAACTTCTATAGAAATTGATTATAATAATTCAAAAGTGATTACAAATAATGATTACAAAAACTAAAACACAGAAAATAAAGATGGAGGATTAAAAAATGGGTGGCTTCCTTTCAAAATTTAAAAAAACATTTGGAGCAGGAGACGAAAAAGAAAGAGACGATGACATGGAAATGGAAGACGAATATGTAGAATTAGATTCTCTAGGTGTTACTGATAAAAAATCAAAAGTGATTGTACGTTCATTTGTTATCAATGATTTTTCTGACATTAAACTTGTATTAGATTCTTTACGAGAAGGCATGACTATTGCATTAGTTAATATCAAACCATTAAAAAGCAAGGATTTAGTTGAATTAAAGCGCGCAATCAACAAATTAAAGAAAACATGCGAAGCAATTGATGGTGACATTGCAGGCTTTGGTGATGATTATTTAATTGTAGTTCCAACATTTGCAGAAATTTATCGGTCAAAAGATACTGCTTCTGTTGGAGGAACAACAGCATCAATGGATGAAATGGAATAAAACTAGTGAAAATTTTGCATTATAGCAAAATTTTCAAAAACTCGAAAAATACAAAACTATATAAACAAATTCTATTTCTTAAGTCTTTATGCCTAAACAGAATAATGATATTAATTTAAATAACAAAGCTGAAAATGAATCAAAATTATCTCCAGAGGATAATTTTGATTCAGATGAATTTGAACATCAAAAATGTCCAATGTGTCTTAAAGAAACATTGCAGTTGACAGAAGCAGAAAGAGATATTCCTTATTTTGGCAAAGTTTTCTTATATTCTATGGATTGCACTAATGAAGAATGCAGATATCATAAAGCAGATGTTGAAGCTGCAGAACAGCACGAACCAACAAAATTTGTAATTGAAGTTTCTGGCGAGCAGGATATGAGCATTCGTGTAGTGAAATCAGCAGAAGCTACTGTAAAACTTCCTCATATCATGAACATTGAACCAGGTACTGTGTCAAATGGTTATGTGACAAATATCGAAGGCATCCTTAATCGGGCAAAAGTCATGTTAGAAAAAGTTCGAGACACAGCAGAAGAAGATGATGACAGACAGAAAGCAAAAAATATGATTAAGAAACTCCAAAGAATAATATGGGGCAGTGATAAAATCAAAATTACAATAGAAGATCCATCAGGTAATTCTGCAATTATTTCTGATAAAGCTGTTAAGAGCAAGTTATAAGAAGATTAATGAAGGTGGAAATATGGCAGTTAATGGAAATAATAGCAAATTAGGATTAGTCGTGGGTAATATGATTGGTAATACGGCTGGATATGATGCAGTATCTAAATTATATGGAAGAAAAGTTTCTGTAAGAGATGCGCAATTTGACACAGTTGGTGTTCTAGAAAAAAATTTAGGTGTTGTTCAATGTGCTTTAATATATGTTAAAGATGGTGTTGTTCACAGAAAATTTCTTGATCCAGATAATCTACATATAGATGAAGTTAATAAAAAATATGCATTTCTTTCAGCAGAAAGGGAAGATGAGGATGATGGAAAATATGCATTTCTTTCGGTAAATAGAGAAACTAGAGTAGATTCTTTTAGAGGATTAGCTGGTCTTGTGCAAAAAGCAAGATTATTTGCAAGAAGACTTCCTGTAGATAATTCAGTTTATGTAAGAACTTCTGAATCTTATAGGGAATAAGGTTGTTCTCTTTTTTTCTTTTTAGTTTGTTTATTATTCAATCAAATTTTTAAATCACTTAATTCTTCTTCTTTAAAATATACTTTAATACTGAGGTGTTTTAATGATAAAAATAGGCATCATCGGCGGTTCTGGATTAGACAATCCTAATATTCTTCAAAATACAAAAGATGTTGAAATAAAAACAAAATACGGCAATCCTAGTTCTCTTTTAAAAACTGGTAAAATTGCAGGTGTTGATGTTGTGCTTCTCGCACGGCATGGCAGAGAACACACAATTCCTCCGACGTATGTCAATAATAAAGCAAATATTTATGCATTGAAAGAAATTGGCTGCACACATATTCTAGCAACAACTGCAGTTGGCAGTCTGCGAAAAAATATTGGTAGAGGAGATCTTGTTATAATTGATCAGTTTATTGATTTTACAAGACGAAGAGATGTTTCTTTCTTTAATAGTTATGAACCACATAAACCAATGCATATGCCAATGGCAGAGCCATTTTCGAAGCAGTTGCGGGATATGTTAAATCAAACCTGCGAACAATTGAAATTAAAGCATCACAAATCTGGAACAGTTGTTACAATTGAAGGTTCACGATTCTCGACAAAAGCAGAAAGCAAGATGTTTAGAGCATGGGGAGCTGATATCATCAACATGTCAATTGCGCCAGAAGCAATTTTAGCAAATGAAATGCAAATTCCTTATGCAGCAATTGCAATGTCAACAGATTATGATTGTTTGTTTGATGATGTTCCACCAGTGACATGGGAAGAGGTATTGCATGTATTCAAACAAAATGCAGATAAAGTTACTAATCTGTTAATTGCAGCAATTCCGAAAATTACTAATTAGGGTGATAAAATGATTAAAAGCAAAATAAGAACAATTCCAGATTTCCCCAAAAAAGGGATCATGTTTCGAGATATTACAACATTGTTAAAAGATGCAGAAGGATTTCATGCATCTATCTATGACTTTAAAGAACATTATAAGCATTATGAGATTGATTTGATTGTTGGCATTGAATCACGAGGATTTATTCTTGGCGGAGCATTAGCATATGCACTTGGCAAAGGTTTTGTGCCGATTAGAAAGCCAGGCAAATTACCAGGTGAAAAGATCTCTTTTGAATATGAATTAGAATATGGCAAAGATAAGATTGAGATTCACAAAGATGCAATCGAAGCAGGAATGAAAGTTCTGCTTATCGACGATTTAATTGCAACAGGCGGAACAGCGAATGCAGCTGCAAAATTAATTGAGCAATTAGGCGGCATTGTAGTTGAATGCGCTTTTATAGTTGATCTTCCTGATGTTGGCGGAAGAAAAAGGTTAGAAGCAGCAGGACATAAAGTGTATTGTCAAGTTGAGTTTGAAGGGGATTAGATTTTATCTTTTTTTATATGCATCACTTCGATGTCTTATTGCTCTAATTATAAGTAAGTTATTATCTTTATAGTAATCAACAAACAATCGATACTCTCCAATTCTTATTTTGTATCCATGTAAGTTAACTAATGTTTCAAGGTAACGTTCAACATTATTTCTTATCTCATGATCTACTTTTGTAAATATTCTTTTTGACATCTCTCTTGGAATTTTTCTAAGAAAATCTCTTGCTTTTTCATCCCAATCTATGTTTGTCATTCTTATCCAAACTCTTTTCTCATTTCTTCATTAGAAACAAAAGCTTTTGGTGATCTTTTCCGTGAATGTTCTATATCCTGTATTACATCATCTGCAAGTTCATTATCTTCTTCAATAAGTGCTTTCATCCTTTCTAGTTTTCTAAAGCGTTCATATTCCTGTCTTGTAATAGTTATTGTTTCCATATGTTACCTGTAAGAGAATCTTATATTTAAAAGTTGCGGAAAATTGTAATTGTTTAACAATTACAAAAAATTATATACATCTATTTATTCTTGTTTGCGCATTAAAACTTAATAGTTTCAAGAGCTGTTTCCATTATTATTCATCTCGTTCTTCTCAACAATATCCAACAATTCTTCAAAAGAATGCAATACAAAATCAGCTTCAACATTTTCAAACGTTCGCATTGCGCCGTATTTTGCAAAACACGTTTGCATGCCAACTGCTTTTGCGCCTGCAATATCTCTTTCTGGCCAGTCGCCGACCATTAAACATTCTGCAGCAGGCAACTGCAATTTCTCAAGCGCTTTTCGAAATGGCAATTCTGATGGCTTGCATTCTTTTGTATCATCAAATGTAACAACAACATCAAATAAATGATCAATATGCATGCTGCACAATCGCATCCATGCATTTAACTGCGGCGCATCTGTTACGATCCCTAATCTATATTCTTTCATCTTCAATTCATGCAATGTTTCTCTAACTCGAGGATATGGCGCTAAAAAACCATCTCTTACTCGTCGATATGCTAATGTAGCTTTTGCTATTATTCGCATTTCTACTTTTCCTGTCATTTTCAGCAGGAATTTCTGGAATATCTCTTGGTCTTCCATTCCTTTTTCTTTATAGAGTTCATAGATCAATTCAACTGCCTGCTTTTTGTCTAACTTTAATCCTGCATCTATCATTGCTTCAACTGCTTCTTCAAGAGCTAAGCGTTTCATTTTAAGAAAATCAATCAATGTATTGTCTAGGTCAAAAAGTATTGCTTTGATCATTTACTGCATCTCCTTTATTTTTTCTTGCAGAAAAAATAGTTATTTTGTATGTAATAAAGAAATGATTATTCATTTAAAAAAGTTGTCAATTATTCAATTAAACTAAAAAAATAATTAAAATAAAAAATCATGAAATGATTTTTTATTTTAGTCCAGCATCTTTTCTTAGCGCTTCTGCTTTATCAATTCTTTCCCATGTGAAATCTGGGTCGTTTCTTCCAAAGTGGCCGTATGCTGCTGTTTTCCTATAAATTGGTCGTCTTAAATTTAAGGTCTGAATAATTCCTTTTGGAGTCATATTGAAATGTTTCTGTACTAGTTCGGATATTCTTTCTTCTGGAATCTTATTTGTTCCAGAACAATCGACATTTACTGAAGTTGGCTTTGCAACTCCAATTGCATAGGATAATTGAACTTCACATTTATCAGCTAATCCTGCTGCAACAATATTTTTTGCAACATATCTTCCCATGTAAGCGCCAGATCTATCAACTTTGCTAGGATCTTTGCCGGAAAAAGCTCCACCACCATGTCGTCCTACGCCACCGTATGTGTCAACAATGATTTTTCTTCCAGTAACTCCTGTATCTCCTTCTGGTCCGCCAATAACGAATTTTCCTGTTGCATTGATATGCACTTTTGTGTTTTCATCCATCATCTTGCCGCATACTGGTTTGATTACTTTCTCAAGAATCTCTTTCTTTAATTCTTCTTCTGTTGTATTTTCTTTATGTTGTTGCGCAATGACAATTGCGTCAATTCTTACAGGTTTTCCGTCTAGATACTCAATTGTTACTTGTGATTTTCCATCAGGTCCTAAATCCTGGACTAAATTATTCTTTCTTACTTCTGCTAAACGTTGTGTTAATCTATGCGCCATGACAATAGGCATTGGCATTAATTCTGCAGTTTCATTTGTTGCAAAACCATACATCATCCCTTGATCTCCTGCGCCTTGCTCTTTTCCAGTTGATTCATTTACACCTTGCGCAATATCCGCAGATTGTCCGTGGATTGAAACCAATACACCAGCATCTTCGCAGTCAATGCCAAATTGCGGATCAGTATAACCAATGTCTTTCAAGACAGATCGCACAATTGATTGCACATCCGCATAACCGTGTGTTGTAACTTCTCCAGCAACAACAACTAATCCAGTTGTAGTCATTGTTTCAACAGCTACACGAGAATATGGGTCTTGCGCATATAATGCATCCAATATTGCATCACTGACTTGATCGCATATTTTATCAGGATGTCCTTCTGTAACACTTTCGCTTGTTATAAATCGTTTTGCTTTTTCATTCATAATAAACACCTCACTATCAATTTAATAATTTATAATATTACTTATTAATTATAACTGAAAAATGAATTTGTTTATAAAGAGTTTTGATAGAATTATTCTTATTGGAATAATTATAAGAAAGATAGTATTTCTCGAGTGAACGAAGTGAACTCAGAAATACTAAACCTTTAAAAACAACAGCTGTCCCTTTAAGTATAGATCAAAGAACATTGGATTAATGTGCGAAGATTTTACATAAAATTGAATTTTGTAAGTGAATATGTGTGAAGTATTATGATAGGAACATTACGTAAACCAATTGTTACAATCCTTGGTCATGTTGATCATGGAAAGACAAAATTATTAGATGCAATTAGAAAGACAACTGTTGTTGACAGAGAAGCAGGCGCAATCACGCAGGCAATTGGAGCTTCTCTTGTTCCTCTTGAAACAATTCAGAGGGTTTGCGGAGATCTTTTAAAAAAATTAAATCTTAAGTTTACAATTCCTGGATTATTATTTATTGATACGCCAGGGCATGCTGCTTTTGCAAATCTTAGAAAACGCGGCGGGAATTTAGCTGATATTGCAATTGTTGTTGTTGATATCAATGAAGGATTTATGCCGCAGACATTGGAAGCAATTGAAATTCTTAAAAAATATAAAACTCCGTTTGTTGTTGCAGTCAATAAAATTGATCTGATCAATGGCTGGAAAATTGAATCGAGAAACTTGTTGGAAGATATTAATAAACAACAGCAGCATACAGTGGCTGCATTTGAGACGAAGTTCTATGAAGTTGTCGGAAAATTATATGAACTTGGTTTTCAAGCAGATAGATTTGACAGAGTCAGCGATTATGCAAAACAAATTGCAATGATTCCAATTTCTGCAAAACAAAATCATGGATTAGCTGAACTATTGATGGTTGTTTCAGGATTAACGCAAAGATATCTTAATGAAAATCTAAAATATGATATAACTAGTCCTGCAAAAGGAATAATTCTAGAGGTTAAAGAAGAGCTTGGTCTAGGAAAAACAATTGATGTTATAATTTATGATGGTTCTATCGAAGTAAATGATACAATTATCATTGGCGCAATTGATGCTCCGATTATAACAAAAGTAAGAGCTTTATTTGAACCTCAACCTTTGCAGGAAATGAGAGATAAGAAAAGCAAATTTCTCTCAGTAAAAAAAGCAGCAGCAGCTACTGGGGTAAAGATTTCCGCGCCAGAGCTAGACAATGCAGTTGCAGGAATGCCGTTGCGAGTTTGCAGAGCAAATGGTAAAGAAGATAATGAGGAAATAAAACAGAAAATAATAGAAGAAATTAAAAGTGAAATTGATGAAGTATTAATTGAAACAGATAAAGATGGCATCATAATAAAAGCTGATACGCTTGGTTCATTAGAAGCTTTAACCTATTTATTGAAAGAGAAAAAGATACAAATACGAAAGGCAACAATTGGAGAAATTACTCGAAAGGATATTACAGAAGCAGAGACAAATAAGGAAGTGTCTCCATTGTTTACAGTTATTCTTGGGTTTAATACAAGAATCTCGCCAGATGCTGAGGAATATGCAAGTAAATCTCCTGTAAAAATATTTAATCATGCTGTAATCTACAAGTTATTAGAAGATTTTGATAAATGGTTAGAGCAAGAGAAGAAAAATCTTGAAAAGCAGGAACTGACAAAAATAACTGCTCCTTGCAAAGCAAGAATCATGCCAAATCATATCTTTCGCCAAAATAATCCAGCAATTGTCGGCATGGATATTCTTACAGGAACTTTGCGGGTAAATATGCCATTAATGAAAGAAAAAGCAGCAAATACTGAATTAGAGGGTAAATCAATCACTTTTGTCAAATCTATGAAACAAGACAAAGATGCAGTGCAAGAAGCAAAAGCAGGCACTCAACTAGCAGTTGCCTTAGAAGATGTTACAGTTGGCAGGCAGATATTTGAAAATGATATTCTTTATTCAGCAATGAATGAAGATGATTTCCGTAAATTAAAAGAGCATAAAAAGCATTTAAAAAAAGATGAATTAGAAACAATGAAAGAAATTGCTTTAATTATGAGAAAAAAAAATCCATTGTGGGGAATATAACAATGCAGCATCTAAAAATACTTAATAAAAAAGAAAAGAAACAGATTACTGCAATATTAGAAGAGCAGTATGGAATTATTCAGGAGATAGGTTTTGTATTCTTATTGAGCAAAAAAAATAAATTATACTTGATAAATAATGATCTTGCAAGAATTGATCTAACTAAATTAAAGATTGATTCTATTGGAATGTACTTAGGAGAGCTTGTTGGAAATCAAATAAGATTAAGCATTGAAGGCTCGCAATTGCTTGGGAAGCATGCAACAAAAAATATTGTTAATCTTGATAAGAATATTGCAAAACTTTGGCTGCATGGATATAATCTGGAATTGTCAGCAATTAATGCAGATGAATTAAATAATAATAATAATAAATCTATTAATAATAACAAAGATATGGAAGGTTTTGTAATAATCAAATCAGAAAATGATTATCTTGGTTCTGGAAAATTAGGTGCGGAGAAGCTATTTAATTATGTTTCAAAAGCAAGAAGATTGAGAAGCAGTGATTGATTAGTTATTTATTCTAGTCAATACTTAGCAAAGCAATACTAAAGTTCGTTTGTGGGATTAAGAGTTTAGTAAGAATTTAGTTCAGTTTGTTTTTTAACGTTTAGTATTCTTTTTTTGGTCAGTTCTAAAAAATTCTCGTCCATTTCTATTCCAATATACTTTCTTTCTAGTTGATGAGCAACTACCCCAGTAGTTCCTGAGCCATTAAAAGGATCAACTACCAAATCCCCAGTGTCTGTTGATGAAGCAATAATTCTTCTAAGCAATTCTTCTGGCTTTTGTGTTGGATGTTTTCCATATTTTTTCTCATATTGTGGCGTTAGTGGGATATACCAAACACTCCTCATCTGTTTTCCACTTGGACTTATTTTATCATTCCATTTTTTCATTAATTCATAATTGAACTTATGTTTGGTATCTTTTGATTTCCTCGCCCAAATAAGTGTTTCGTGGGCATGAGCAAAACAGCGACAAGCTAAATTAGGCGGAGCATTTGGTTTAAACCAAGTAATTTCGTTAAGAATATGAAACCCTAAAGATTGTAAGGCATAACCCACCTGATAAATATTATGTGGTGTTCCGGAGATCCAAATAGTTCCGTTGGGCTTTAATATTTCTTTACATTTTTTGATCCATTCGTAAGTGAATTTAAAATCCTCTTCAAAACCTCGTGATTTATCCCAATCGCCTTTGTTTACACTAACCATTTTCCCAGCTTTACAAGAAATGCCTCCGTTAGAAAGATTATAAGGCGGATCTGCGAATATTGTTGCAACGGATTCTTTTTCTATGAAAGGGAGAAGATCTAGGCAGTTGCCTTTGAGTAAAATGAATTTTTCAATCTTAAAATAAACATATTGGTCGATATTGTTCAATTTGTATCGATCCAAAGTAATAAGAGAACCATTATATAAAGAAAGTTTAGAACATGTTAAGAATACGTTAAGAAATTATTACTCTAAATAATCACTACTTAAACTATTTAATAATTTTATAATTTCCTCGAGAAGTAAATTGTAGGATGTGATTATTACGTAGAATTTGTAGTTGTTGTCTTATTTTATCAGTAACGTGTTTATTATTTGGATATAACTCGTTTAAATAATCTTTATTTTTGTAAATATCTTGTAAAGTAAATTCCTCTTTTTCTAAATCTTCTACACAACGCAATACGTCAGCCGTCCATCCCCTCGCATTAGGCCTCTTAAGATTAAGAAAAGACATTTTTCGCCAAGTTTCGAAGACTATTTCTTTTTCAATAACTTTTTTATTTCTCACCACAAAGATGTTACCCTCATCAGGAATTCTGTTTAGAAGAATATTACATCCAGTCCACCCTGCTCTCCTTGCATTAATGGATAATGCTTTTCTTTTTTCAATGATTGAAGAGGTGATAAAAAATTTTGGAATTACTGATAAGTCTTTAACATACCATTCATCATTATTGTAATGAAGTAAAAAGAAACTAGGGGCAATATTCTGAGTAACAAAGGTTATCATAGTTTTAAACTCACCATCTAATATTTTTGTTGTAAACTTCTTATTTGAAGCTTTGAGCTGATAATTTGCACTACATTTTTCACATAGAAAATCATAAACTTTCTTATTGTTAGGATATGAAGTAACATTATTATTAAGACAAGAAGGACAATACATATTAGAATTAAACCATTTCTCTGTTAAAACTCGTGCTCGCTGGGAATTGCTTTTATATGTTTCTAATACTGTTTTATCATAAATGGAAAGATTAATCATCTTTTTCACCCAGCCCATTTCACAAATCTTGGAACATCGAAGTCACCCATTTTATGCTTAAGAAGAACAATCAATTTAAATAAGCTTTGTTTTTAATTACATTATTTATTATCTAAAGCTCATATCTCGCAATAGGATTTGTAAGTTTATGCATTTCATATAATGGCTGCAATGCTTCAATCTTTGTTCTGAAATCTGCAAATTCACTTGATGTGATTAATAATTCTCCGCTTTTTAGTTTGTCCATTATATTCTGCGTTATGTTATCTGCCCTGTGCAGAAGCCAAATAATTGTTTCGTTATATTTGTTTAATACAAGTGAACTCTTTTCTTTTATTATTTCTTTACAGAACTGCAGAAATCAATTGTTTCTTGTGATAGAGATGCCAATGCTTTATCTTGCAGTTGTGAACTTCTCCAATAATTTAACATATTTGGCTGTAAACTAGGCGCAGAAGCTTCACAAATTATTTCTTTTACAGCTTCATAAATTGCGCGGTAAAGTTTGCCATATTTTTTGTCAGCAATGTAGGAATTATGTCTTCGTATTGCATAGATTAGATGCGCTTTTTCAGATGAGAATTCCGCAGTTATGTAATCATCAAGTGAAGGAATTGCATGATAATCTATCATTACGCCATTTGCAGGATTTATGAGTTTTGAAATTCTTCTTCTATAACCATGTTTTTCCGCAGTTCTTGCAACAATCTCACGAGCATCAATTAATTCTCTTCCAGATTCTTTTCTATAGAAATTTGCAGGTTCAATTCTCTGTTTAATGCTGTCATTTAATATTATTGCAGCACCAAATATGTCTGTAATCAATAAGTCTTCTAGTTTTACTTCTCGTATTTTGCCATAATCTCTGATAAACAATGCTTGGTCATTGCTTCCAAAAACTTCTTTTCGATTCATAATTCCACTTACTGTTTTTGTTTCATTATATCCTTTAAGAAAATCTATCCAGTATCGCGCAATTTTTTGCGGCAGGCTTTCATAGAAATCTTTGATTCTTATGATAATTGCGTCAATTGGATTATCTTTAAGTCTTCCATTTGGCCGTGTGTATAATGCAAGATTTATATTATCTGCAAGATCTCTATTCTGAAATCTTTGTGTCGAAAATGAATTAAGTGACTCAAGATTTCTCCTTCTTTGCATAAGCGCAGCAAACTTCTCTATACCGCTGTGCAACTCACCAAGTGTTGAATAAGCATTATATTGATAATCTGTTTTATAATCTATATTATCAGGAATAAAAAATGAAACACCTTTTGATACTTGTTCAAAAAAATATTCAAGATGA
The DNA here is from genome assembly GCA_016219865.1 of Candidatus Woesearchaeota archaeon. Classification (GTDB taxonomy): domain Archaea; phylum Nanobdellota; class Nanobdellia; order Woesearchaeales; family DSVV01; genus JACRKF01. The sequence continues at coordinate 20,244 of JACRKF010000035.1, forward strand.
AACTCGAATGCAGTTGCAATCCATTGTCTCATGTTGCTTATTTCATAAGATGATGAAGGAATAAATGGAATCTCTTGAGGAGATATCTTTTTTTTCCTAAGCACAGCATTAAGTTCTGCCAAAGTTTCTTTTATCAGAGAAAGATGAGAATGAGGAAATGGCAAATCAAGCAGAAATCCATTTGGTTGACTATCTTGGCTATTAATCTCATTAAGCAGCGCTGCAAGATCCAGATGCAATGGACAATTATCTATTTTCTTTCTCAGAAGTTCTAAATCAAATGTATCTTCTCTTCCAAATAATGGTGAGAACATCATTCCTAAAAGATGCGTTGTTGCTGTTTTTTGTTTTTCCACCATAGATCCACTGCCATAATTATTATAGATTTTTTATTCCAAGTAATGAAGGCATAAACTTGCTTTGTCTAAAATATTCTCCAAATAAAAATGCATCGCGATATTTCAAAGAAAGTGTTCTTTCTCTATATGCTGTTTTTTCACCTTTAAAAGCAGGCAAGTAAACACTTCTTACAGTTCCTTCGAATTCATTTCCTGCCTCTGGTAAATTTATTTTTGTAGCATCAGCAGTAGCAATGTAATCTAAAACTCTATCTTTTATTTCATCCCTTTCTCTTAAGCTTATAATTCTTGTTTCATCAATATATTTTACTATGCCATCTAATACATATGCGCTAATCTGCCGCAATAATTCATTAACTTGTTTTAATCTTTGAAATTGCGCAGAATGTTTATTCTCTTCAGAAACTTTTTTCAATTTAAACTCAACAAGATTCCAATAATACATATTCTTGAAACCATTATAGTTTACGTCATCAATAGTGAATAAATTATTATCGGCTGTTATTGAGACATAAAAATCAATGAAATTATCAATTCTGTCCATCAATTTTACATTTGCTGCTCTTCCAATTGAATCTCTTGTGGCATTGTTCATCTTTCTTTTAGTTTGTCCAATGCCTAATAATTCATTTAGATAAAGGAAATATGTTTCTTTTTCTTTTGGTCTTCTTGTCATTCTTGCAATCACTTCACAGCTTGTTTCCAAGCCTTCTTCAAACTTAAGATCTTTGTAGTGTTTTCCATCAAACAATTGTGTTGAAAATAAACTATACTCCTGTTTAAATTGCGCAATTAATCCCTTAAACCATTCATGCCATTTGTCCCTTGCAGGTTTATCAATATTTTCTCTTTCTTCTGCCCAATCGTGCAGTAATCCGCCAATAATTGAGATATATCCTGCTGGAAGCCAACCAAGTAATTTAGCAACTTTATATGGATGCGCAAAATAAGGCAATCCATCTTTTCTGTTTTTATGCGCGTAACCTCGAAGCGCAAACTCTAAACTAAATTGCAGAAATTCTTTATCTAAATCAGAAAATGCAGATTCCCTTTGTTCAATTAGTTTTGCAGTAAGAAATGTTAAATCTCTTTGTTCAATCTGTTTTTTATTATCTGTTCTGATTGCTTCAGTTAGTTTAAGAATTGTATTTTGCTCGCGTTTAGAAAGCTCTCTTCGCTGCATAAGTCTAACAGCATCATTGCTCAATCCAACATATGATTTGAGTTGTTCGTCAATAGTAAACATGCTATTGGAAGAATAATCTTGTTTATAAATTTTATCTAGATTCTTACTATGCAGTAATTATTATCTTCTTCTTATTTCCATATATTTCTATTTCCATATAATATCTCCGACATAATGGATATTCTTTATAACTCTGCCTTTTGTCATGCTTTGTATTTCTTCTCCAGAAAATAATGTTCTTCCTATTGCAAGATTTTTTTTATGCTGCGCATCAATAATAATTATAAATTCATCTTTTTTAATTCCTTGCTCAATGTTTGTTATTCCCGGTCTCATTATATCTGCTCCTTTGATGACAAATGGTATTGCGCCCATGTCAACAGTTATCTTCTTAAACTGAAGAGAATTTTGCATTTTTGCAAAATTCTCACTGTTTGGCAATCCGGATAATAAAGGAGTTTTCATAAGCAATCGCAATGTTGGTAAAATATTGTTTTCATGCTTAAATAATAACTTCTCATCATTAATCAATATAATATCTTCATTAATCTCAACTTTATCATTCTTTGAAATAAAATTCTCTAGATTATAGCTTTTGCTAATTATATCATTTATCTCTTTTATCTCTGAATTACTTAATCTCATGGATATCATCTCATTTCAATAGCTGTTTCAATAACTTCTTTTTTCCAACCAGCTGCTGTTAATCTTTCATTTATTTTTCTCTTTGATGTTCCTTTTTGCAATTCTTTTTTGATATAACCATGTAAAATGTCTATTGCATCTTTATTTTTTGTTTCAAGGAACTTATTTATGATATTTCTGCTCCAGCCTTTTGTCAAGAGATTATCTCTGATATCAATAATCTCAATATCATTTTCTAATGCATATTCAACATAATTATGAAGTGATTCAATTGCTTTTTTTATATCTGATGTTTTATTAAGGCAATGATCAATCATCTTTGTCTGCCATCCTTTTTTAATAAGTTGTTCTCTAACTGTTAATATATCAAATCCTTCTTTGACAGCATCATCAATATATTTGGTTAACGCATCAATTGAATCTTGATAATGCTGTTTGATATATTCATCAACAATCTCTTTTTTCCAGCTTTTTGCAAGCAGTTGTTCTCTGATCTGTTCAATCGTCTTTCCGTATTGCAATTGCAATGAAAAGAATTCTTCCAAAGAATCCCTATCTTTGCTATATTTCTTTACAAATAATATTTCAACAATTTCTTTTTTCCATCCTTTTTCAATTAATCTTGATTGTAATTCAACAGGATCTTTTCCGTCTTTAATCTGAGAATCAATATATGCTGCAATCATATTAAATGGTTTTCTTACTTTTTCTGAAAGATACTTATCTATAATCTCTTTTTTCCATCCTTTGTCTAAAAGCTGCTGTCGTATTCTGATGATATCTGTTTTTTGTTGAAGCTCTTTTTCAATGAAATCATCGAGAATGACATAGATTGCTTTTACTTTAATATCAATAATCTTATCAATAAATGATTCTTTCCAGCCTTTCAATAACAAAGCATCATGAATATCGCTGAACGAGAAATTTTTATTTAAATCATCGTTGATGTATTGCAATGCTTGCTGCACAGCCGGCAATAATCTGATATCAATTACTTTTGAAACTAATTCTTTGTTCCATCCTTTGTCAAGCAGTTTTCTCTCAATTAGAACTATATCAATTCCATCGAGAAGCATCTTTTCAACATATGAATTAAGGACTTGCAATGGCTTTTCTGTTTTAATTGCAATGCAATAATTGACAATTGTGTGATGATATCCTGCTTTTAGAAGTTTTCTTTCTAATGATTGCATATTATTTCCCTGCAATAAACAATTGTCAATATAATTAAGCAACTGCTGCGTTGGATGCTGATATTTGATCTCTAAGCTTTTATCAATAATCTCTTTTTTCCAGCCAGCGTGAATAAGCTTTGTTCTGATTTCATCAATGCCAAGTCCTTGTTCAAGATTCTTGTCAATGAAATCTCCAAGCAATTCTGCAGCATAGCCAAATCTTGCTGCTAATATGTCGTCGATAAATTTATGTTTCCATCCTTTTTCTAACATACTTTGCCTGATATTATCTATGTTATTGCCTTTCTTGATTTCGTTTTCAATGTATTTGTTAACAATCTGGAGCGCATTAATCTGATGGTGAATTACATCAGGAATGTATTTCATAATTATGTCTGCATTCCATCCTTTATCGAGCAGTTTGTTATAGATCTCAACATTCTTAGTTTTCTTTTCTTTTTGTGTTGCAATATATTCTCGCAGTTTTTCTTCTGAATCCAGCTTGTTTTTCTGGATATATTCCTGAACTGCTTTTTGTTTCCATCCTTTTTTAATAAGTTCTTGTTTTATATCTTCAACACTATGCCCTATAGCAAATAATCTGTCAATGTATCCTCTTAAAATCTCTTCAGGTGATTCATATTCTAAGTGAAGCGCTTTGTTTATCTCTTGCGCGCTCCATCCTTGTTTAAACAATTGTTCTTTAATCTCATGGTCTTCAAATCCATTAAAGCGCGTTTTTTTGATGTATGCATCAAGTTCATGTCCAGGATGCGCATGTCTTGGATTAACAAATGTAATATACCAATATTTCTTTCTAAGTTCAGTTGGTATTTCTTCTGTTGTAATTATTCTTGGTCTATATTTTCTCCGCGCAGTAATCATTAATGAACATACATCTTTAGGAAGTTTATACTTTCTGTGAATCTCGTCAATTTCTTCATGATTTCTCTGCTGAACTTCAACATAATTGAGATTTTTTAATGTTCTATATCTTTTATGAATATCAGTTTCAACATAGACTCGTTTGTATTTATGTATGAGCCGCGTATGCGTTAAATCTGATAATGTTCGTTCGTCAACAAAATAATTTTTTTTCAATAAGAGCAGCAATGGCAATGAGAATAAGAATAGCCACCATACTGGCGTTGGTATTGCCTTGAATACTTCTGGCGCAAATCTTTTTGTTATTCTCAATAGAGATTGTTTGTTTAAAAGTCTTGTAATTCCTTTTGGAGAAAAATAAACAGGATAACTAATTGAGAATTGATCAGTTTTTGTCGTTAATGTTAGTTTTTCTGAAGTTTCCAGGTTGCTATAAAGACGTATACTGGTTTCAATAATAGAATTTGGTTCAACTTTTTCAAAATATTCTTTTGTGAATTCTGTGTTTGTTCCGTCAATTGCGCTTAGTCTTAGCCGTATATTTGTTAACTTTTCACTGCCAATATTTATGAACTTAATATTCAATGTTTCAATCTCATTCTTTTCAAATAGAACATCATCAATAAATTGACCATTCTTGTAGATTATCTTACCATCTTGTTCTATTGATAATATTTCTAATTTAAATTTATTTTCAAGTTCTTTCTTTACTTTAGTTAAATTATCTCCAGCAGTAAAAAATCCTGTGATTCCGATAGCAGCGCCAGCAAGATCTGTTTTAGGAATATTGTACACAGGTTCTGTTGGTTTTTCTTCGATTGGTTTCTCCTCGAGAGGAATCTTCTCGCAGCTTTCCGTGTATATTTTATCAGGCATGCATGCATTTTTATCTTTACATACAATCTCTTTTTTGCCGTCTGAGCAGCTTACTTTATCAAAGTCAGGACAATTCCCATAATCTGCAACACAACATGTTTGTTGATATTCTTTAGGAGAAGAGCATGCATTTTTATCCTCGCATACTGTCTTTTGTTTTCCATCTGCGCAAGGCACTGTATCCCAATCAGGACAGCCACTGAAATCTTCAACACAACAAGGTTCAGATGTTTCTTTATCTTTTCCGCATTTGTTTAGGTTTTTGCATATCTCAGTTACTTTCTTTTTATTTTCACATTTAGGATTATTAATCTTTTCACATTGATAGTTTTCAACACAGCATGAAATCTTTTTTGTGCTTGATTCACAGCCATTGCTGCAAGTGATCTCTTTATAGCCATTGCTGCATGATGCTGTTGCTTCATCGTCGCATTTTGTTGGTCCTGGAACACAAATTGGAGGAGGTAAAACAGGTTGTTCAGGAGGAGTAGATGGTGGTGTAACAGGAGCAGCAGGTGGTGCTGCTGGCGGCGCAGCAGGAGGCGCTCCTCCTTGAGGCGCAGCAGCAGCAATGATTGTAATATTTGATGTGTTTTGTTTTGTTGAATTTCTTACATCATCTGTTGCAAATACCTGCATTACAATAATATCTCCGGTTGTATAATTTCCTGATGAGATATTTGGATAGAGTGTTGTTGTATTTGTTACTGCTGAAAATGTTTCATTAACTAAACTAGTATTAGAGTTTTTAAACCATTCAACATAAACAGTTCCTGTATCACTGTCATTGTCAATATATTGCATTCTTATGTTAATATTGCTGCCAGTTGTAACTGCGCTATCAGCAGTGATTTCTTCAATTTGCGGCATTACGTCTATTCTGGATGTAATTGGTCCAAAGTCTTGCGCTTGATACATTTTTTCTCCATTGCTTGAATTAAATGGATATTGCTGACCAGCATCACCAAAATTATCTCCATTTGTATCATAAATTCTGTATGCAGAAATATTTGAATAGAAATTTCCATGAGATTTTCCAGCAACTGTGATGTTAAAAATATTTGCTGTATCTGAGTATATATTATATGGAGAATTATTTGTGAAATTATTATAAAATATATATGTTGCTGCAGGTGTTGTCGAAACGCCAAATTCGTTATTAAATATAGAATTATTTCTTATAGTAATATTTGCATTACCTGGATTATCAAGTATGGTAATCCCAGAAATTGACCCATTTAAAGTATTGTTGCTGATTGTAAGATTTGAAACACCTTGATTTACTGATATAGCTCTATAAAATTTACTAATGTAACAGCCAGTTATTGTCACATTTGTCAGATTATTAATGCTAATGCCATGTTGCATTATTCCTAATCTGGAATCATTATCAACTATAACTGTATTATTGCAAGTAACTGTAAGGTGACTGTCATTAACAAATAAAAGTCCACCACTTTCCGTATCATTGAGGTGGTATGTTCCGTCACAAAGAATTGTGTTTGTAACAATTGATAAATCATCTCTAGGTGGCGTGCATCCTTGTATTGCAAAAGCAGATGAATTTCTTTTTGTTGAGTTCTCAACACCATCAAAAATTGTTGTCTGCACAATAATTGATTGTGTTTCAGAATAATTTCGCGGAGATAATTGCAATGAAATGTTTGTATTATTAAATACTGAAGATTGCGTATTAATAAATCGTTGAACTCCATTGACAAACCATTCAAAGTAGATGGTAGCAGAATCATTATCTTGGTCTTGGTAAATCACAGAAGCATTTATTATGTCATTTACATATGCAATAATTGGTGAATTAATAATTGGAGTTGTTAATTCTGAAACTGAATTATTAATAGTTAATGCAGTTGAATTTTGTTTTGTAATATTGCCATTGTTTCCATCATTCGCTGTAATCTGTAATCTGATAATATCTCCTCTGCTGAAATTGGTTGAGCTTAATACACTTGAAACATATGTAGCATTGATTACTGTTGTATTTATTTGTGTGAATATAATTGTATTATTTTTGAACCATTCAAGATAAACAGTTCCATTGTGATTATCTAAATCTGTATAGACAGTGCTTCCAATAATAGTATCATTTGTATAAGCAACTGTTAATGAAAGATTTGCAGATGTTAATAATGGAGGAGTATTGTTTAATGTAATTGCGCTGCTGTTTTGCGGTGTTGTATTTTCAATGCTATCAAAAGCAGTTATCTCTAATAAAATTGCATTGCCGCTTGTAAAATTACCATTGCTTAGATTAAATGTAACATTTGCGCCTGCTGCCGCATTTGATTGCGTTTGTGAAAATTGCAATGCTCCATTTTTAAACCATCTAAAATAAACAGTTCCTGTATCATTATCAGTATCATTATAAACAGAGAATCCAGTTAATGTATTATTGCTAAATGCAGGATTTGGATTTATTGTTGGTGTGGAGATTGCAGCAATAGTATTATTAATAGTTATTGTTGAAGAATTAATCTTCGTAGAATTTATAGTTCCATCATTTGCAGTTACTTGCACAATTATTTGATCTCCTCTGCTGAAATTTGTGCCTGAAAACACTCGTGAGATATTTGCATTTGCGCTGACACTGCTTGCAGTATGAGTAAATACCGCGCTGCTATTTTTGAACCATTCAAAATAAACAGTACCTGTATCACTCTCTGAATCTGTATAATTAGTTGATGCATTTATATCACTATCTGTATAGAAAATGCTGGCATTCAATTGCGGTGTTGAAACACTTGGCGCAGTGTTTGAGTTAGAAATATTGTAATATGAAAATCCAGTAACATTGTATCTTGCAATTCCTGTTGTGCTGTTGTAATCAATATAACTGCAAACACTTGCTGGGCATGTTGAATAAGATACTAGATTCTCTGCGTTATTTGATTCATTAAATTGCACTGAAGTATTAGGTGAAACATAAACACCAAAAAAGGTAATATTTGCTGAACTGTTTAAATCAACTTCAGCTGAGCTGTTTGAGAAAATACGTACATTACTATTGTTTGTAAAATTAATATTGTCACCAACACTCACAATATTGCTTAAATTATTAAGCCATTCAATTCTTGCAACATTCATTTTTTCAATAGAGATTGATGAATTTGCGGTGTAACTTGTTCCTGTGTCGTTGAATGAATTAATGTATCTAAAATCAATTCTTCTATTTGTTGCATTGATTGTTGCGTTTGTTAAATTAATATTTGTTGCATTTAAAATTACTAAATTTGATGAAATTCTGATAACAGCTGATTTATTTAATGTTGTGATGTTTGTGAAATTGAATGCGCTATTATTTGCAGATTTTATAGCTGGCCATTGTGATGAGATGTCGCTGGAGTTGAATTCGAATACATAAGGAATTGTTAAGATGTAATTATCCATGTCGATGAATGCAGCAGTTCCATCATTTGCATCATCAGTTGAAACTGTTAAATTATTTCCTCGTGTGGAATTTGTCTTGCTAAAATCCATTGTTGTAATATTATAATAAATTGCAATTCTTCCGCCGCCGCCTGCTCCTCCATCATCTTCAGAA
>JACRKF010000034.1 GCA_016219865.1 Candidatus Woesearchaeota archaeon
GTATCGTTCGATATTTATCATAAGTACATATTACTGCAGTTAATGCTGCTGCTAAAACTAATACGCTCGTTCCTAGATTTACCCTTTCGCTGAGTTTTCTTAATAGTCTCATTTTAAATCCTTTTAATATTATTAGTAATTGTTATAAAAAGTATATATTTGTAACTATTTTAAAGCTTATCTAAAAGACAGGTAATATGTATTATAAATCTATACATTCTATAACATTATTATGCACAATAAAAGAAGAGTGAAGCTTACACCACAGTCGTCTTCGGATCAAACTACTAAAGTATCTCGATTCAGAAAATGGGGTAAATATTCGTTAATCGTTGCACCATTTTTAATACTCGGCGCAGTTAAATTTGGCCTCAGTCCGAGTTCAAGTATACAAAATCCTGTATCAGTAACATCTGTTAAGACTGCAACTGAACTTAATAGTGAAAGACAGGAAAAACTAAATGCCATGCAACGAATGCTCAACGCCCCTTGCGTTAGAAAGATCATCTATTTTAGCTCTGTAGATTTTGAGCAGGAACTTAGAAGCGAACTAGCAAGTACCTCTGCTACGTATTCCTTTTGGATACAAAATATTTCTAAAATGGTTGCTGAAAATGAGCCTGCTTTGGTTGTTACTGATTTTAATTTTGTTGGTACAAAAAGTCAATCAAATATTTATATTTTACCATCTGCCTTTGACCATAGCAATGATACTCTTAGGGCTATTTTGGAGCATGAGACCGTACATACAATCCAAAATCAAAAAGGGTTGCAATGCGGCAATATTTTAATTAACTGGTCAAACTATAAAAAATATTCTAAGGCATTGGTTACTTCCATTCTAGAAACTATTGCTTATGCTCATGAGATAAGATACTCTTTAGAAAACAATCTAGATTCAAGTGTAATAAAATCCGCCATTCGTTCTTATGGAGTTTACCATACAAATATTCTCAAAATGCAAGAATCTGGGATTCTAAATGCTCATGATCAAGAACTTGCTAAACAGTATATCTTAGGAGTTTTCCTTCCAATAAAACCTGATATTGAGAAATATGTGCAAGAGTATGAATCCTATTTATAATATTTGTAGCGAGCAGAAAATTCTAACTGAACTTTAAAAAATTAACCTAACTTTTTTTAGAATTTTTAATCGAACGTCGAATTTAAATCTTTTTTAGCGCTTTATTTGTATGCTCTAACTTAAATTTACATTTTTATGATATAGATTTATAAATATGTATGCTCTAATATAAGTATGGTCTCTCTGGTGAAAAGAAAAATCAAAGGTCATATGTATTATTACCTCGTCTGGATGAAAAGAAAGGGGAAGAAGGTCTTCAGAGAAAAGCAGATTTATGTTGGCTCTGCTGAAAAAATACATCAATTACTTTCTCAAGAACTGCCAAAATTCACGTCTTATTCTTATGGTGAATTGGCATTGCTTTTACATGTAGCAAATATTAGTAATTTTGTAAATATTGTGAATAAACATCTAAGAAAAGTCAGTTCTATCGGAGATTATCTTTTATTGCCAGTCATTAACAGGCTCATTAAACCAACGAGCAAAGAAGGGATAAAGGAATGGTATGATAAAAGTTGTTTACCTCTTATTTGGAATAAAAAGGTGTCATTGAGCAGTCAGAATTACTATTATTATCTTGATCGAATAGATGATAAAAAGATAGAAAAAATCTGGGAAGAACTGCTTCAAAATGCTAAGAAAAAACTGAATGTAGGGGATTCATCATTCCTTTTTGACCCAACAAATTTCTTTACTTATATAGACGATCATGAAGAAAATGAACTCCCACAAAATGGTTTTAGCAAGCAAAAAAGAAATGACAAAAATCAGATAAATCTTAGTTTGATGATAGGAGAACAGAGTTTGTTGCCTTATTATTATGGAGTTTATGCAGGCAATGTAAATGATAAAACCAATTTTGAGAAAACATCCTCTGATTTAGTTAATAATGCAAAGCAATACAGCAAGGAAAAAATAACGCTTGTTTTTGACAAGGGCAACAATACAGAAAACAATCTCAAAGCTATAAAAGATTTTTATTTTGTTGGTTCTTTACCAAAGGAAAAAACTGAAACAAGAGATTTGCTTGATGGTGATTTCAAATTCTGTTACGAAAATACAAAGAAGAATGAAATCAAATCTATTTCAAAAGAATCAGAAGTTTATGGAATAAAATGCAAGATCGTAGTTTCTTATAATGAAAAGTTGAAGAAAAAACAGCTTCACGTTTTAGAGGATAAAATAAGTAAAACTCAGACCAAGTTCAAGGAAATAGAAGGTCATTTATTTAAGAATGAAAAGGCAGCAATTAACAGAATTAATGAGATACTGCCAAAAAAACAAAATCCGTTTAATTATGAAGTAGTTCCTGAAGGGGAAAAGTTTAAGCTTAAGTTAAATTTGAGTGAGGGAAAAGTTGCATGGTACAGGAAAACAGCGGGAAAAAATATTATATTTACAAATCATCTTAATTGGAATGATCAGAGAATAATAGAAGCTTATAGAAGCATGCACAAAATAGAAAATCAGTTCAAAATCCTGCATGGTGCTTTGCTTATTCCAATAAAGCCTATCTACCACTGGACAGACCAGAAAATAAAAGCACATGTTTTCCTTTGCATGGTTTCACTCCTGTTTGCACGTATGTTAGAACACATGTGCAAAAGCAAAATTAAGGGAGATTTTAGGCATATTCTGGAATTTGCCTCATCAATAAGAATTGCATTAGTACAAAAAGATGGCAAACCAAAACTGATTTTTGAAGAATTAGATGTTAATCAGCAGGGATTAATGGAAGCATTTTCCCTGTCCAGTTTTGTGAAAAAATAGCCTATTTTTTAGGGAGTTAGGGGCAACACATTTTCAGACGTAAAAGCGCGATCGTTTTTTAAAGTCAGGTCTAAAGCATTAAAAACTTTTCTTATACAATATAAATGATCCACGTCTCTATTTGTTAGTTAATAAATAATTATATTAATGCAGGGATGACAGAGCCCGGTCAAATGTGCGGGACTTAAGAAATTATGAACGAATCGTTCATGATTGTTTTGAACAAAATCGTTCAAAGAAATCCCGTGACTTAGTGTCTGCGCAAGTTCAATTGTTACTGTTTTGATGTACAAAACTCGAGACTCAAAACAGAATACAGAACACATCCTGCTCCCTGCAATTTATGCTGGTCTCATATCCTTACCAATCGGTACATCTGTACCGATTTGGACATAA
>JACRKF010000036.1 GCA_016219865.1 Candidatus Woesearchaeota archaeon
CAAAATTATATAATGAACAATAACTACCGTACATATTTAGTGTTGGAATTGTTAAATCATTAATCTTTTTAGCTCCACTTTGTGATAATTGTTTTATTTCTTTAACAATTGCTTCTTTGCTTCTGCGAGCAATATTCTTTCCTTGCACTAATGGGATTATGCAGAAATTACAGCCGCCCCAGCATCCTCTTCCTAAAATGACAGAATATTGCAGATGTTCAACCATTTTGTTTGTTTCAAAAAAATCAATTGATCTTGGATGTAATTGTCTAGTAAATTGCAAGCTATAAACAATATCCATTTCTGCATCAATAAGTGGATGTGAAGGTCTATTGTGAAGTATAAATCCAAAACCTGCTTGCTCAATAAAAGCATTATCAGGCAATAAAGATTGTATTCGTGTTGAAAGGTTGAATTGTTTCTTATCAGCTAAACATTCTTCAAAAGTTGGCAGATAACGAACATTGAGAGGGAGATCTTCTTTCTTTAAACGCAAAGAAACACCATCAATTGCCTTAATTGATTTAAATTTCTTTAATTCTTCTATAGATTTCTCCTTATGAAGTCTTAATTGTTGAAGAAGATTTAATAATGATCGTTCTGCATTTCCAAATAATAAAAAATCTGCTTTAGAATCATTCAGAATTCCTTTTCGTAATTTATTCTCAACATAATCAAAATGGGTGAATCTTCTGATAGTCGCTTCAATGCCGCCAATTACAGTGATTGAATCTTTAAACAATCTTTTTATTGTCTGTGTATATTTGATGACAGCTCTTTCTGGAACATAAATATTCTCTCGCTTTTTCAACATTGGCGTGTAATTAGCTAACATTGAATCTAATAATCCAGAACTGATGCAAAAGAGATATCTTGGTTTTCCGAGCTTTGTGAAATCAACATCATTTTGTGGTTGAGCGATGATTCCAACTGCATATCCTTTTTTATCAAGCAGTCTTGCAAGCAATGCAGTGCCATTTAATGGATGATCATAATATGGATCACCTGAGATAAATATTATGTCAAACTGTTGGAAATTCTGGTAATAATGCTTTGCATCTTCTTTGCTTGTCGGTAGAAAAGTCATAATAAGAGAGTTAGTAATTTTGATATATAAGGCTTTAGGTGTATTTGTGATTGAGTAAACGAAGTGAACTCACAAATATTATTACAATCGACTATGTTCTCTCTTGCTAAACAACCGCATTGTCCATTCATGAGCAATACGCAGTTTATTTTTTATACCAATAATCTTGAATAAATATACAGTTCTCCAAAGCCACCATGCAAAAAAGCCTTTGAAATGAAATCCTTTGATATCTGCAATTGCATATCTCTGTCCAAGAGAAACAAGAAATCCTGCTTCTGAAAAGTGAAATTCCTGCAGTTCTTTCTTCTCAATAAGATTTATTATATTTGCAGCAACAACTTTTGCTTCCTTTGTTGCTGCTTGAGCAGTCTGCGGCACTGGTGTTTTATTATTTTTATATCCAGAGAATTTTGTAAAATCTTGTCTTTGCATTCTTTTGATCAAATTCTGTATTGTCCGGATTGCCCAGATAGGAGCATATTGATTCGCAAAATTCTTTTTATCTTTGTTATTATTATCTTTATCTCCATCAGTTTCTTTTAGTTGCAGATAGTTATTTACATGAAAAAAACCTCTTTGGTCAACAACTGCAGGAATTGTTTTAAGAGTATTTGGTTTGACGCCAGCTGTCCATATCTTTGTATAGCTTTTAATATTATTGCCATTTGCAAAACAAATGCTATCCTTATCCATGCTGATGCAAGCTGAGTTAACTTTGATCTTGATTCCTTTTTTTTCCAGCACATAACTTGCTGCAGCGATGCATTTCTGATCAAGCTGTGAAAGAATTTTAGCATCTCGCTGAATTAAATAAACAGCAATATCCTCTTTTTTGACATGATTAAATTGTCTTAAATGACTTTCAATAAATTCAATTAGTTCTGCTGCAACCTCTACTCCTGTTGGACCAGCGCCGCAAACAACAAATGTTAGCCATTTCTTGATCTCTTCGTGATTTCTGAATTGATTATTGCTCTGCTTATTATCATATTTACTCTGTTCTCTTGCAAGCATCTCTGCATGTTCAAGAGAATCAATAATTTTATTTTTAATATTTTTTGCATCATCAACTGTTTTTAATTGTTGAGAATGTTTCTCAACACCAGGAATATTAAAGAAATTATTTGTTGCACCGACTGCAATTACTAGATAATCATAATGCAAACAGATATGATTTGTAAGCACTATCTTTTTGTCAAAGTTAACTTCAGTTGCTTGAGCTTTCAAAAAATGAAAATTCTTTGCATGGAGAATATCGCGAATAGGCTCAGCTACATGATATCGATTTAATCCTCCTGTTGCAACTTCATGGAGCATCGGTGTGAATAAGAAATAATTCTCTTTGTTGATCAATGTTATCTCTACATTATTATTGTTTTTGTACTTATCAAGCAGATGTTTTGCTGTGTAAACTCCGCCAAAACCTCCGCCGATGATGACTATTTTTGTTGGCATTTATAATATAACCTCATAAACTCTTCTACAGTCAATCCTGCTTGTCTGATTATTGCTTTCAGAGTTCCTTTTGCTAATTCATTATGATTTGGAACAGTTAACCTTCTATGAGGTGGATCTTTATGGCGAAGAATTATATGGCTTCCTGTTTGATGATCTATCTGATATCCTAGTTGTGATAATGCTTTAATAATTTTCATCCCTGAAATGATCGGTAGTTTAGGCATTAATCTCAACAATCTCTTCAAATATTGAAGGCGGAACTGCTTCATTATGTTTTTTTAAGCTTTGTAGATATCCTTTGATTGCATCTTTTATATTAGACAAAGCTTCCTCTCTTGATTTTCCTTGTGAAATACATCCAGGCAATGTTGGGCATTCAGCTATATATATCCCATTTTCATCTGTTTCAAATAATATTCTAAATTTCATTGCATTAACCTCTTAATATATGATTGACAAATAAGCTTATATATTTTTCGATGGATTCTTATAACAATCAACAATCCTGTCCATAGCTTCAATAATTACTTCCTTTTTTGCGCCAAAAGAGATTCTGATATAACCTTTTCCATCCTCACCAAAAGCGCTTCCTGGAACAAGTGAGACTTTTGTAGTTTGCAGCAGATTATCGCAAAAGAAAATATCATTTTCATTCTTCGTAAGCTCAGCAAAAACATACAATCCACCAATTGGTTTTTTATAGGAGAATAATTCATGCAGTAAATCCAACTGTGAACAGAGTATGTCTCTTCTTTCAATTAGTTCATTCTTTATTTTTTTCATTAAAGACACCAATAAATCATTCTCGAATAACTGTAACAGAAAATATTGCGATAACGCTGGCGCGCAGATAGAAATTGCGTCATTTGCTTTAGCTATCTCAGTAATGATTGTTTTCTCTGCATAAATGAATCCTATTCTCATCCCACTTATTCCTAGAGATTTTGAGAAAGAATTAATTGCTATATAATATTCTTGCGCATATTGCTGAAAAATATTTCTTGCAAAATCATCATCATCATTATCATATAACAAATCTGCATATGTTTCATCTGAGATGAGAAAAATCTTATTATTGTAACATAATTCTGCTATCTGCTGGAACTCATTCTTATCAAGAAGCATCCCAGCAGGATTAGATGGGCAATTGATGATGATTGCTTTTGTATTCTGAGAGATCTTTTTCTTAATGTTCTCAACCAATTGTTTTCTTTCTTTTGTTGATATTATAATCTCTTTTCCACAAGCTAAAGTTATTTGCTCTATAAATGAAGGATAATAAGGAGATAATAGAATGACTTCATCATTTGGATTTAATAGAGTCAGAAAGACACATGCTAATGCAGTAATTGCTCCATTTGTAACTAAGATATTATCTTTATCAACGTTTCTCCTCAATTTATCTGAAAACCATTTTGCGATATATTCTCTTAATTGCTTTATTCCTGATTGTTCTGTATATGAGAATATTGCAGATTCATCTTTAATACACTTAATAAGCAGATTTTTGATTTCATCATCAAATGCATATTCAGTAATTCCTTGCGATAATGAGATTATTCCTTCCTGCTTGATGCTTCTCTTTTTAATCTCTGATGATGCAATCAATTTCATTTGATTCACTTCCTTCTTTCCTGCATTTTGATTTGCTCTTGCACAGCAGCTACTTTTGTTGGCAGCACTTTGTATGGAGAAACTGCAACAAAATCAATATTCCCCTGTTGAAGAAGATATTGCAGGGAAGCTCTCTGGGCTGCTTGTTCGCCGCAAACTCCAATTTTAATCTCAGGATTTGTTGCTTTGGCATTTTGTATTGCAATCTGCATGAGTCTTCCAATTCCATCATCAGATATTATCTTGAAAGGGTCTGCTGCAAAAATTCCATTTTCAAGATATTGCGGCATAAATCTAAATCCATCTTCCCTGCTTATTCCATAAACGCATTGCGTTAAATCATTTGTGCCAAAAGAAAGTGTCTGGCAATATCTCGCAATTTCTCCTGCATCAAAACATGCCTGCGGCACTTCAATCATTGCGCCAATCGAGTAACTAAGGTTTAAAGGTTTAAAATATTTCCTGCTGAGATTTCTGATTGTTCTTTGCGCTGTTTTATTTATCATTTCATATTGCAATCTCATTTCTTCGCCATTCATTACTAAAGGCACAAGAATTTCGAGTTTTGTGCCTTTTGCACCATTAGATGAAGTAAGAAGCGAAGGGAATATTTGTTCTTGCGCAAGCGCAGTTATTGCTGCTTCAACTTGCATTTCATACATCTCTTTATTAATAATACCTAATCTGCTGCCGCGCAACCCCAGCATAGGATTTGCTTCTCTACTCCAATCAATTGAATCAATCAACGCTTTTTTTGTTAAGCCCATTTTCTTTGCAAAAACATCATCTATTTTCTCAGCTGAGGGAAAGAATTCAGCAAATGGTGGATCTAATAATCGAATGCAGACTGATCCTTGATTAGAAAATACTTCAAATATTGCTGAAAAAGAAGCAACCTGATAATTTTTGAGTTCTTCTCTTTCTTCTTTATTACAGTAATAAAACTTAAGCAAGAATCTTTGAAATAATGGCAAAATATCTTCTCTAAAAAACATATATTCTGTTCGCACTGGACCTGTTGCTTGCGCGCCAAATGATTTGCCAATTTCTGCTTGCATTTTATTATCAGCATTGACTCTTACTTGGAGTATATCATTTCTTTCCTGACTTGATTCTTCCAATTGCTTAATTGTCTGAAGAGAAAGAACTCTTGCAGAACTTGCAGAAAGGCCATAATCTTTTCCAAGATATAATTTTTGATTAACACCATCTATTGATATAGAGAATTTTGCATTTTTGCAAAATTCTCTAAAGATTCTTTCTTTTTCCAGATAAGCAACAGTAATTCCTTCTGCAGCTGCAACAATCTTATAATGCGCTGGCAATGATGGCGTGATTATTCCTATTAAATCATTAGAATAGTTCAAAATGCTAGGGTCAAATTCATCAGCTAGTACAATAGATTTTTTGTATCTCGTATCTGCAGTTCTTCTCAAAAATTTTTCTTGTGTAATTATTCTTCCAGTGACTTGAAAAGGAAGATTTACAGCACAATTAATGCCTTCACTTTTAGCTTTTTCAGTCAATTTTGATTTAAACCTTGGATAAATAATATCTTCAAGATCAGATTTTTTCATGGCAAGTAACTCATTTACTTCTAATTCAACCATTTCTTTAGCTGTTTGATTAGCAGTCATTTTATTTCACCAACATATCCAAACCAAAATTCTTTACAAAAAATTGATAATTTCTATCCTGCTGTAATGCTGTAGAATTATCACGAAGATTTGCATCTGTTCCGCATCCACCGCAGCCAGAACAATATTCCTTAGGTTTTCTGTCTAATCCAGCATCATATGATTCCATAATCATTTTTGCGCCAATTGTTGCGCGTAATAAGTCTGTTGCAGTTGATGGCGTGTAATCAGCAAAAACTCCGCCATTTGGTCGAAAGGGAAGAATAATTGCTGAAGTTCCAATCGCTGCTAATGCTTTTGTTCCTTCATATAGATCCTGCAATGGCTGCAAGGAAGTGATTAATACACTGTATGTATCAATACCTCTTTGATTGAGATAGCTGAACACTTCAAAATATTCATCTCTTTGGATTTCCTGTGATTTTGCAGGCACAATTCTCTTTCTGTCAGCAGGATTCCAGACTTCTAAATTGCTCATAAACGAAAGCTGCTGATCAACAATCCAGTCAAGCATTGCTTTTTCTTTTGGCGGAGAAACTTCTAATTGAATTGGTAATTCATAACCAAACGCTTTTCGCAATGCTTGCACAAATGGAATATATTTTTCAAATCCTCTATTACCTTTCCAGTCATTTCCACCTGTCATTGTTATGCTTGTTTTTACATTTTTATCTTGTGTATTTTGAGCATTTTGCAAAAGATCTTCAGTTACTATATCAACAAGCATTTCTGGTGTTAATGGTTTGTATCTACCTTGCTCTAATCCGCAAAATGTGCAGGAATTTTCAGCTTTGCCAAGATATGCGCATACTTGATATCCTTGAGTATTAGGAACACCAATCATTAATACATTATTTTCCCATTGCACTAATCGTGATCCTGTAAATAGTTCTCCTTTGCTATCTGCATATTCTTTTTGATACCACTGAGGAACTTTTTTTACTTGCGCATTCAGTCTTGCTTTATTTCCAAAGAGTATTTCAATTCCTCCAGAATTATCAATAGACCTTACAGTTAATGGTGACGCTTCATTTGCTGCGTTCTCCAAATAAGTTGATTGCACAGGCGCAACTGTTCTAAAGAGATTTCCACTGCCATCTTCATAATTAATTGTAAATCCAGTGTTGCCTGTTCTTTTATCCAGCACAACATCGCCAAATGCATAGCCCATAATTTTCTGCATCTCATCTTTTGTTGCAGTTAATCCCATTGTTGAGATAAGCGCATTCATTATGCTCACAACAAAAGGAGAAGATGCATCCCAACGAGTATAGTCAAAAGAATCTAATTCTTCAAGATTTCTTTGCCGGAGATATTCTTTCTTGTTTTTCTTGTCTTCTGCCAGTATTTTTTCAGACATTCTTTCAGAAACTGCTGGATTCTCCCCAATTATTGGAAATACGTTTCTTTTTGTTCTATCCATTTTATTTCACCACCGTTATGTTTACTACTTCTCTTACAATTGCTTTTGCAAATACTTCTAAGGTATCAATTGCATCAGAATTATTCTTAATCAGCAGTGGAAGTTCAGTGCAGCCAAGAATTATCTTCTCTGCGCCAGCAATCTTCATTCTCTCCACTATTTTAGATACTAATTCTTTATCCTTATCTTGCTTTTTCCCTGCTAAAATATTCATAATAATCTTAGTGACACTCTTCTGTTCAGAGATAAATGGAGATATTAGTCTTATCTTTTCCGGCAATAATCTTCCATAAAGATTCTTAGCAATTGTTGTTTCTGTTGCAAGTAATCCTATTTTCTGATAATTCTCTCTTCTTACTTCTTTGATAGTTTCTTCAATAATACTTATGAATGGAATATCAACTGATTCTTTTAATAATGGCAAGAATTCATTTAGTGTATTGCAATTAACAGCGATTAAATCAACGCCAAATGCTTCTAGTTTTTTTACTGATTCAGAAAGCATTTGAAGCACGATATCATTCTTTTGGTTATTTTCAACAACGTCAGGAATAGGTAAGTTGATAATTACAATTTCTGGAAAATCAGAATCATAAATAGCATTGTACCTTTGCTGAAAAATAGTAATGATATTAGAATAAAGTTGGGCAGTTGCTTCAGGACCCATTCCACCGATAATCCCAACTGATTTGTATTTAGACTTATATTTGTCTTGAGAATTCTTATCGGTTTTCTCTGTGAAGGCAACCAGCAGTATCTCTGCCAGAAACTATCGTATCTGCTCCACATTGATTGATTTTGTTGTCTTGATTATCTTTGTCCATGACTACCACTAAAGCAAAAGAAGAACAAAGAAGTATAATTAATTTTACCCGCAATAGTACGGTTATTATTGATGTGAACAAGCAAAAGAATTTCAGAAATTCTTTAGCGCAACTTTCTCAGCTTTTCTCAGATGCTCTCGATAAGTAGAAAGCGAAACGCCAATAATTTTAGCTAATTGCCGTAATTCAATCTTTCTTGGAAACTCATAATAACCTTCTTTCTGAGCTAATTGCAGCGCTTTTTCCTGCAGAGACGTCATCAATGGCATGATGTGAGGAAAATAAATATCTCGCAATTTTGTTTTCACAATCTTTTCAAGTTTAAACTGTTCTAAACCTTCTGTCTGTTTCTTTATCTGCTCAATAAAGTCCATCAAGGATTCTTTTTTCCAGCTGCCAACTTCCCAATGCTCAATGCCATGCGCATCTACAAAAACAGGCTTTAGATGAAATACTTTTTTAAGATATGATTGTGTCGGCATCTCTCCTTTTGCTTTTGTCTTATAGGTGAAAAAGAGAGTATTATTTTCAGCTTCCAGATTCTGGATACGTTTATCTTTTTTCAGATCTGCAATGAACTGATCAATATTTTTCTGTTCTCCAGAAAGCTTTTCAAAATGAAAGAAATAGTTATACTTGTTCTCTTCGTAAAAATCTAGCGGATAACCCACAGAAGTGCAGCTAAATTGAAGACAGCGTTTTCCGATGATGCAATCATGTTTAAGTGTTATCTTTGCAAGCCACATTCTTATCTACCTTACTTATATATTAGAAATCTCATTTTTTGCATTATGAACAAAGTGAATAAGCAAAAAATTAAAAAAAAAAGAAGAAAATCTTCTTCTTATCGTCCTCGAGCCATCTTTGCTCTGGAAACATCTCCTTGCTTGTCAACGAAGTATAAATATCCTTTTTCTTTTTTTACTCCGCATTTAGCAACGACTTCAATCTTTGATTTTCCTTTTTTCTTTCCTCGCGCCATCTTAGCTCGAGCTACGTTTCCATTTTTGTCTACAAAATAGAGAAACCCTTCTTGTCTTTTTGCTCCTACTTTACATACTTTTTGTGCGATACGAATCACCTCAACCCTTTTTAAAAGGCAATTTATGCCTCAATATGTCCTTTATACTCGGTAATATATAAATGTTTTGTATTTAATTTTTATTTTTCCTTCGAGAAAAATAAAAAATGGTGAAAAAGCGAAAGAAAATCAGATTTTTAGGCTCCCAATCAAATAACAGCTTCCGCAGACAAGCAGCAGTGTTTTCTTACTACTCTCTTTTTTCTCATTCTCTTCAAGCATTTTCTTTCCAAAAGCAAATGCTTCATTTGGTTCATTAAACAAATAATATTCTTTTGTAATGAAAGGAATCAATTCTTCTGGATAGATTGATCGTTCTAAAGGAACATGCGTCAAAATAAGAACATCTGCAATTTCATTAATCTGTGTAATCATCTGCTCATATTGCTTGTCTTTCATGACACCAAAAACAACAATAATTCTATCAAACTTTTTTTCTTTTTTTAAGATATTGATCTCATTCACTAGGCAAGCAATGCCTGCAGGATTATGCGCGCAATCTAATAAAATATTATTCTTATCCCCTAGAAATTGCATTCTTCCTGGCCATCGCACTTTCATCAACCCAGCATTGATGATATCATTATCTATCATAAAACCATATTTCTGCAATGCAACTATTGCTGTTTTTGCAAGCAATGTATTTCCTTTCTGAAACTCTCCAAATAGAGCTGTCTGCAAATTTCTCTCCTGCATCATCTCTGGGAAAATGATTATTGCCTGTTCTTGTCTTGCTTTTTTCTCAATGATCGGAAATATCGAATCCTTTCTGCTGATACCTGAAACAAACACAGAATCTCTTTTGATAATCCCAGTTTTTTCTTTTGCAATCTTCTCCCGAGTATCTCCTAAATAATACAGATGATCAAGCTCAACGTTTGTTATGACGCTTACAAGTGTATTTTTAATCACATTGGTTGCGTCATACTCTCCGCCTAATCCAACTTCCAGCACAATAAAATCAACTTTTTGTTTATGAAAATAGAGAAATGCAATTGCAGTAATCACTTCAAAAAATGTTTGGTTTGTAATAAATGGTTTTATCTTCAGATAACAATCAATAAAATCTTTCTCAGGGATAAGTTTGTAGTTAATCTGTATTCTTTCTCGCACATCATACAAATGAGGAGATGTGTGCATTCCAACTTTGTAACCAGCTTCTTGCAGAATTGCTGCGCACATTGATGTTACGCTTCCTTTGCCATTAGTGCCAGAAATGTGGATGTAATTTTTATTTTTTTCAGGATTGCCAAGTTTAGCAAGCAATTCCTTAATTCTTTCTAGTCCTAGAACAATGCCTTTTGATTCGTAGGAAAATATTTCATCAATTATCTGTTTATATTGAGATTTATTATCATTATTATGATCATTACTACTATTATCATCATTTATCTTTGAGAGCATATCTATAGGACATAATCTTGCTTTAAAAAAGCTTTCAATCTTTTTGCAAGATTATCAACGGAACAACACTCAAAACAATCATCCCAATAACAATATACATGATTATCGTCGGACTGATAACAGTATTCAACAATAAAAATGTTGTAGTCACAATTAACAAACTTGCTTCTAAACAGCTCAGAGCATTGCTGATTCCTTTTTGATGAAAATAATCTGCCAATAATGAAGTTGTAACTGTTTTAAAAGTATTATAATAAATGAAAAGCAAGAAAATACCAATCATTGCACCAAATAAAAATGTTTGTGAAGCAAACAATGAGAAATAGAGCAGACTAATTGCAGACAATCCAACTAATAGAGCAATCAATAATATTTTCTCTTTTGAATATTTGTCAGAAATTCTTCCAGAAAGATACGGTATAATCATCGGTGTAATATATCCGATTATTGCAACGTAACCAACAGCAGTTAATCCGAATCTTTGTGTTATGAGAACTGCAAATGTTCCGTATAATAATGTGTAGATTGTACCAATTGGCAATGCTGCGGCAATGACAAGCAATAGTTTTCGTTCTCTAAAAAAGAGTAATAGATTATTTTCAACAATATTTTTTGGGAGAGTAACTTCTTTAGTCATAAATAAGAAACAGCTGCTTACTAGAATCATTATTGTATGCACTAACATGATGATAAACAAACTTGTTCTTTCAATTAAGATACTTGTTAGTAATACTCCAAGAACTGTTCCAAAACTGACAAAAAAATAAAATATTCCTAAATTTCTTCCATATTCCTCTTTTTTTGAAATTGAGATAATATGAACTTTTAATCCATTCCATAATGTGCCGGCGCCAAGACCAACAAGAAAAGATGCTGAATATAAAAAGAGAATATTTTTGCTTGCAACTGCTAAAGGATATGATGCATATAACAAAGCACTATAAAGCATTGATTTTCTTGTACCAATCTTCTGAATAATAAGGGGAGCAAGAAACATACTTAATATAAAAACACAATAAATGATTGCAAGCGAAATGAATGCAATATTTTTATTACCATCTAGCTCAAAAATACCTGCAATAAATTGTTGGACAGCATTATATCCAAAAAAAATAAATGAGAATGCAAAAGATACAAGATAGAGCTGTTTTTTGTTTTGAAAAGATTGTTTGAATTGTGTTAATAACATATTATATTAGATTGCCGTGATGAGTTTAAATCTTTTCTCATTCTTCTGAAAGATTTTCACTATTTTAAGGATATTGTGTTTTTTCTTCAAACATTTCGGAGACTCCTTCAGTTGTTCCGAAAATCTTTCAATTTTCTGCGCGAAAAGTATATATATTACTGAAGCATAATATTATTTATGGATGACGAAGAATTTTACCAAACAGTTGAGAAAATGATTGGAATCAAATTAGCTAGAAGAAGAAAGGTGAATGGCAGATGGAAGAAGATCAAAATAGAGACAGTAAAGAGCAAGAACCTACGCTAAAATCAATTTTATTAATTGAGCAATTTAATACTAAAGAAGGTTTTGGCTATGGTGTAAGGCATCATAATGAAGGAATCACTAAAGGAGAAATTATCTCAATTACAGAAGCTTGGCTAGAAAAAGCAAGAAAAGAACATAGAGAAGAAATTGGGTTTGATGTTTAATTCTACCAGAATAATTTTTGATTAATCTAATTATTGTTATTTTAACCATTCTTTCAATCTTCTCACAGCCATTGCCCGATGTGATATTTTATTCTTATCTTCTCTGCTCATATCACAAACTAATTTTTTGCTGGCATCTGCAATAAATATTCGTTCATACGGCATGTATTCATTTCCTTTATCTGCAGGTTGTTCAGCAATTCTTCCCACCATTTCTCCAACAAACAATTCTGGCTTTTTTCCTGGTTCGCAATAAGCTAATGCAGTGCGAAAGATTGCTTTTCTTGATTCGCCTTCCAATAATTTAAGCAATCCTTTGTAACCAAGCAATTTATACATCAATTTTGGATGCGGTCCTGGAAATTGAGGGTATGCTGCAAAGAATAGTCCGCCATCATCAATGATTACTGCTTTTTTGTATTTGTTAGCAAAGAATTCTGCATTGCTTAATGCTGTCTGCTCGATGCTGTCTTCTTTCAGCTCTATTTTGTTATCTTCAATTCTTTCAATATCTGCAACTTCTTGCAAGAGCACTTTGATTTCATTATATTTTTCTAGATTTGTTGTTATTAAACAGAGTTTTCTTTTTGGCATTTTTTATCAGAGATAGGTAGGATATATAAAAAGATTTATATATATGCGCATACTATGTGCATACAGCAAAGGTGATACTAATCGTAAAAGTAATAAGCTTATCCGAAGAAGCATATCAAATACTAAAAAGAAATAAAAAACCATCTATGAGCTTTAGCGATATTGTTATTACCCATATGAAAGATGATATATCCAAGCAAAAAACTGAGGACATTAATGATTTAATCAAATGGATTAGATTACATGAAACAGGCGCTAAGAAAAAAGAAAAAATAGATCATGATTTAATTGCATATGGGGTAAAAAGATGATAGCTGACAGTTCTTTTCTTATTGCTTTGTTTTTAGAACAAGACGAAAATCATGATAATGCAATTATTGATTTTAGCAAAGTTATAACTGATTTAATTCTTATTCCCGATAGAGTATTAGAAGAAGTCTTTACAGTTGTTACTTATAAAAATGGGATTCTTTATGCCATCAAAGTTTTAGAAAGAATAAAACTGAATAAAAGGTGTTTTATCTATCACTTAAATAGTTCAGAAGAAGAAGCAATATTTGCATTAATTAATAAATTAAAAATAAGAATAAGTTTTATTGATTATTGTGTTGCGTATCTTACTATTATCAAAAATGAAGAACTTCTTTGTTATGATCAAGAAATAATTAGTTTTAAAAAGAAATATAAATCCATTGTATAATTGTTAAATATAAAATACTAAAAAAGAGCATACATTATGGCAATTGACACAAAATTCCTCAAATTATTAAGCAGATTTAGTTTGATAATCAAAAAAAGAGTTACCTCTAATTATTCTGGATCTAGGAGAAGTATTGCTTTTGGGCATGGTCTAACTATTAAAGATTACAGAGATTATGTTCGTGGAGATGATTTACGTCTTCTAGATTGGAAAATCTATGCCAGAACAAACAAATTGTACATTAGGCAGTTTGAAGAAGACAAAACATTGACAGTGCATATTATTCTTGATTATAGCGCAAGTATGAATTATGGTGATAAATTATCTAAATTTGATTATGGCGCAATGATTGGCACTGGATTTTCATACCTTGCATTATCTGAAAATGATAAATTTGCATTTAATACATTTTCCTCTGATTTAAATGCAATAAAGCCAAGAAGAGGAATTTCGCAAATGGCATCTATTGTTGATAAAATAAATAGTCTGCAGGTAAAAGGAATCTCCCGTTTTGATGAATCAATGACAAAATATCGAAAAAATGTTAAGGGAAGATCATTAATTGTTGTTATTAGCGATTTTTTATTTGATCAAGAAGAAATAAAATCAGGACTGCTAAGACTTGGAAAACATCAAATCCATGTGATACAAGTGCTTGGCAGAGCTGAAAAAGAATTAAAACTTGAGGGCGACCTTAAATTATATGATTCTGAATCAAAACAAGTGCTGAGAACATTTGTTAGCAGAAGAATGCGGGAAAAATATCAAGAAAAGCTAAACAATCATAGTGCTGCAATAAATGAGATCTGCACAACAATGAATGCGAGCTTTCACCAAGTTACAACTGATGAAGATATCTTTGATGTTTTCTATAAGATATTGAGGCACTAAAATATCTATGGATATATATTGTAGAGAGAAGTAAACATGGAAAAACTAAAATATTATTGGAAGAGATTTTGGCATTTTATCTGGGAAGATGACAGCATTTGGTCATGGTTAGCAAATGTTGCGCTAGCAATTATTCTTATTAAATTTATTATTTATCCTGCAATTGGATTTGCATTAAGCACTAACTATCCAATTGTTGCTGTTGTATCAAGAAGCATGGAACATCAAGGCAATTTTGATAAGTGGTGGAATAAGCCAGCAATCTGCAAACAGCAATGCACACAGGAAGAGTTCTATAAACAAAATGAGTATAATATTACAAAAGAAGAATTTCAAACATTTCGTTACACCAATGGATTCAATAAAGGAGATATTATGGTGCTTAAGGGAGTTGCGCCTGATAAAGTTGCAGTAGGAGACGTAATTGTGTTTACATCAATTATGCCTGATCCAATTATTCATCGGGTAATTGCATTGCATGAGAAAAATAGCAGATATTCATATACTACAAAAGGAGATTATAATCCGGCAATAAAAAAAGATATTTTTGAAGATGATATTGATCAATCTAGATTAATAGGCAAAGCAGTTGTAAGACTTCCATATTTTGGCTGGTTAAAGATTACAGCTTTTTGCAGTTATATGAATATTGTTGGAAAAGATGGTTTTGTTGAATGTATGAGCAGATAGATAGTACGTAATAAGTTGGTTGTTAGTAGTAAGTAGTTAGTGGCAAGCTGCAAATTTGCTGCAATACTATAAACCACTAACTACCAACTACAGACTTATTACGTACGATAGATAATAAAAAATATAAAGGGATAGAGAAAAACGAATTCTTGGTGATCAAATAATGATGTTTTGTCCAAAATGCAAGTCAATTATGCTTCCAAAAAAAGAAAAAGATAAAACTATTCTAGAATGTAAATGCGGTTATAAGAATAATGATCTAAAAGATACAACATTCAAAGAAACAATAAAACAAGAACCAAAAATTGAGGTTATTGGCAAAGAAGTTGAAGCATATCCATTGATTGATGTAAAATGCGAAAAATGCGGACATACTAAAGCATATTTCTGGACAATTCAAACAAGAGCTTCTGATGAACCTGAAACGAAGTTCTATAAATGTGAAAAGTGCAAAAAGATATGGAGAGATTATAGCTAACGAGAGCGAAGCTCCTTTTAGTCGTACAACTTTTATTCTGTAAAAGTCGTCTCATAATCTAAAAATTGTGAAAATCTGCGGGTGCGACCACCCAACTTAGGTAATAGCTGTAAGTGGATTTTGTTTAATATTGTATATTTCTTCAATATTTCCGTTGATATATTCAGTTCTGATATGCGCCATATTGTTTGCATTTTCATTTGTCCATCTTATTCCTGG
>JACRKF010000037.1 GCA_016219865.1 Candidatus Woesearchaeota archaeon
TAATATTCTTTATTTTGAGCTCATTTGTGACAATTGTGTTGATTTTACGCATATGCTTAATATATATTAGATATATATTAATGTTTCGTTTTTAGAGAATTGTTAAAATTTTCATTAGTTTAAGAACGACTTATTACTTACGGAGAAATGGTATCAAAGATTCACTATTTTTGACACAATTGCAGAAATAAGGTTGAATTTAAATGGATTACGTCATTTTTTCTATCGTGTCACTTCAAATGTTTTTATCTCTTCTCTCATCTTTTTTATTTTTGCGTCGTTTAATATTTTATTTCTTATAGGTTCTATCAATCTGTTAATATATTCAGCTGCTGTGTTTTTTAAGTCCATAGGGTGGATTTTTCTATCTTCAAATTGTTTTTCTAATTCTGAATAATTATTTATCTTGAGATTTCCACCAAATTTCTCATGTCTTTTAATTTCTATTTCATCAACTAATTCAAAAATAATATATTTAAAATATTCTAAAATAGGATTTTCTGCAATAGTTCCTTCAGGGCACCATGCTTTTTTAATTTTTCTTTTGATATCCTCCTCAGAGTCTGTCATAAAAATAGCTGTATCTGGCTTTGATTTTGACATCTTTAATTCAATTGCCCTATCAATTGCAGCAGCATCTGTTTTAGGAGGTTCTGTAAGTCCAGCAAGCATATGGTGGCTTATTATAATAGGTTTCCAAAATCCAAGATCTTCTCCAAGTTCTCTTGCTAAAACTGAAACTTTTCGTTGATCCATTCCTAGCTGGCAAATATCTGCTTTTAGGTGGAAAATATCTGCAGCTTGCATGCAAGGATAAAATATTTGCGATGCTTGAAGATTATCAGATTCAGATCTTCCCATGATCTGCACTGTTCTGAGAACTCTTTTTAATGTGCTTTTTCTTGCAATCTGCATTACGGTTTTCCAATATTCTGTATTATTTAATAAATCAGATGCCCAAATAAATTCAACATTTTTTAAATCCATGCCACAAACTTTCCAAACTTCAATATAATAATTACCTACTTTCTGAATTCTTTCTAAATCGCCGCCCATCTTGTTATTTGCCCAAGCATGCCAATCTGCAACTAGCATCTTAAATTTAATGCCTGCTTTTGTCATCTTATTAATATTAATTGAACGCATTAAACCTTGAGCTATATGGATGTCAGTTCCAGATGGTTCAAAACCATCATATGCAATCGGATGTGTTTTTGTCTCAAGCAGTGTTTTTAATTCTTCTTCTGTTACTATTTCTTCGCCGACTTGCTTGATGAGATTTAATTTTGTCAATAAATCCATTTAAAATTCACTCCGTTCATTTTAAAAGGATTTATATCTTTGATTTTATAAAGTTTTTTAAATTACTATGAATTGCTCACTTTGTTCGCAATTCATTGATTAACATTTGTGGAACTTGCAGGAGTTATCCTTGTAAGTGGTGAGAAAATGCTATCAGTTTCAGATATATTAACTTATAATTATTGCCAGCGAAAGCTCTTTTTGCAGAAAGTTCTTGGTATTGTGGAGAAAGCTCCTCGAGAGATTACTTTTTCTGGCACTATCAAACATGCAGTATTTGAATATGCAACAAATCAGGAACAAGTTATGATCTGTTCTATTTTAGATGATTCAGCTGATGTCTTTGTGTTGTATAAGCAATTGTTTGCGAAAGGATTGCGATTTGTGCTGTTACGTGAAAAGAAAATATTAGAGCAGCTGCAAAAGAATATGATTGATGTCTATAAAGAATATATTCTTCTGTTTGATGATGCTATCACTGAGAAAACAGCAGTTGTTCTACGTGCAATCAAAGAGTTTCATGTTTATGGAAATGATCTCTGGGAGAAATTACCAAAAATACAAGCAGAATGCAGTGTCAGCTCTTCTTCTCTTGGATTACGAGGAGTTATTGATCAACTTGAACTTTTTGGAGAGCAGGTTGTTCCTCTTGAATTAAAAACGGGAAAAGCGCCAAAACAGGGTGTGTATGAGCAGCATCAATTACAGATAGCAGCATATATTTTACTTTTACAAGAAAAATATCCAACTGTAACTTATGGTTATGTTTATTATCTTGCAAATAATGAAAAAAGAAAAGTGTTAATAAATCCTTTTATGAAGCAAGAAGTGCTGCAATTGATTGATTTATCACAAAAACTGCTTTCTAAACAAGTACTACCACTTTATTGTGAAAATAAACAAAAATGCCAAAACTGTGAGATAAAAAAGCATTGCTATGATGAATCTTATATAGTTGAGAAAATGCAAAATATGCAGAAGCATTCGAAAGCTTTAAATAATACTTAGACTCACTCTTTTTATGCATGTTACTCTTCAAAAATAGAGAGGGAAATTCAATGGCAGATGAAGATAAAAAATTTTCAAAACAATTGCTTGGCAAGACTGTTGTTTCCAAGTCAGGAAAAAGATTTGGTGAAGTAGGAGATTTAATATTTGAGACACGTTCTGGTGAATTAATCCATATGGTATTGGTTAATCCAACTAGTTATACTGAAAAACTTGAACTAGAACGCGATAAAGAAGGAAATATTCTTGTGCCATTTTCTGCAGTTATTGCAATCGGTGATTTCATGGTTATTTCTGAAGAAGATATTATATAAAAAATTTCACTTTGTGAAATTTTTAATTTTTTTACTGTTGAGTATTGAAAATATAAATATCTATTTATTCCTTCTGATCTATGGACGCTAAACCTCTTGACTTATTAATTGTTGATCATGAAGCTACTTTTGCTAAAGCGTTAGAATTATATGCACAAGCAGTTGGTGTTTCTGTTGATGTTGTTCCTAATGCTCGTGATGTTGCTGCTTATCTGCAAGATTTATCAGATGAAGAGCTGCCAAAAGCATATCTTGTGCGATTGCGGATTTCTTATGATTTAGGAACTCAAACGAGTGTTGCTGAACAAATAGAGGAACTAATCGGAAAAAATTTATTAGTAGCGCATCCTGATGAAATGCGGGCGCCGTTGCAAATCTATGATTCTCTTTATCGAAGAGGCGTTGATCTGACTCGTTTTTATTTATTAACCCTTTTTTATAATTCAGATATGGATGGAAGAAAACTGCCGTTTAACCATCAGGACAAAAGCACAGGAGTTACACTTGTCGATGTATCTCATAAGGATTCTTGCCTTTATTTATTCTCTTTAGTTGATAGTTTATGCAAATAAATATATATTAGTTCTTCCAGAAGTTATTTATGGCTCGAAAAGCAAAGAAATTTACTGATCATGAAAAAGAAGAACTTGAGAAAGAACAGGCATATTTGTCTAATGAAAGAACTTTACTGTCATTTATTAGGACTTCATTAACATTCATTCTAGTAGGATTAGGTATTTTTACTCTTTCAGAGAAAACAAATAGATTGTACCTTGCATTCTTGTTTGTTATTGTAGGATTGCTTTTTGGGGTTTATGGGTATACTAACTTTAAAAAGGTAAAATCAATCATTTCTCGTTTGTAATATGTGGCGCAAGGTCTTAGTTAAGGAAAGCTTTTTAAATAGCTAATTTTTTCTAGTACCTTAATAATAAAAGATTAAGATGCGAGGTATATATTATGGTAGAACCAAAATTAAGATCACGGTCATTTAAGAGAAAACATGTAGTAACACCTGGAAACAGGAATGTGCTTCATTATTGGAGAAGAAATCCAAGTCCATTAAAATGCAGACTTTGCAAAGTTGTGTTGAAAGGAATTCCTCGTGTGCGATCAAATGCATTGCGGCAATTGGCTAAGTCCAAGAAAACAGTTGCTAGACCTTATGGCGGCAATTTGTGCAGCAAATGCACTCGCTTTTTGCTAAAGCAAAAAGCTAGAGAATTGTGAAACAAAAATTTGTGAATAAAATTCACAAATTTTTAAGGTGAGACTATGTTTAGTATTGGAAGAGTTTGTTTTAAGATTGCAGGAAGAGATTCGAACTGCAAATGTGTTATTGTTGATGTTTTTGACAGTAATTATGTGCTGATAGATGGGCAAACACGAAGAAGAAAGTGTAACATTGACCATCTTGAACCATTGCCGCAGACAGTTGCAGTTGATAAAAATGCATCACATGATGCTGCAGTTAAAGCATTACAAGCAATTGGTGTTGTTTGCGATGAGAAAAAAGCAGCAAAAGCAGGCAAAACTAAAAAACCTTTGCAAAAAAGGAGATCTGTTGTTAAACATAAACAAAATTCTCCTGATAGGCAATCCGGACAATAAGGAATTTGTATAGAAATTGTAATATTAATAAATTTTACAAAGTTATCTTTAATTATTTTTCTTTACTAACTCAAACAGCAGATTACAATCTAATTCAGCTGCAGTTGTTGGAGTATCAATTGCGAAGTTGTTTAGCACTTTTGGATGCAATTCTCCCAAAAAGCCAAGTGATTTGTTGTTTATAACTACTTCTGCAACTCTTCCTGGAATAAATGATGGGTGTTCTGTTTCTTTGATAACATATTCTATTGAAAGCATTCTGAGAAGATAATCCACAACTTGTTTTATTTTTGTGTAATCTGTTTCTGGACTGCATAATACTATTGAAAGATGCTGTTTTTCATTCACAAGTGTTGCTTTTTGTTTGTCAGGCAAGAAAATTGTTGCAATCTCGAAAATGTTTTGCGGGTATTCATTGTGCTTGTTTTCTTTTAGCACTTGCAATAAGCTTGGCAATAACCATGAACGTAATGTGTTGTATTCAGCGCTGACTGAGTCAATCAATGGAATAACTTCTGTGTTTGAATTTAGATTCATGTTGTCAAGCTGCAATATTTTTGGAATAAGATGATATGAATTAGTTTCTAAAAAGTTTAAACCCACTAGTAGATAAATTATTTTCTTTTTGAATTTCTCAAATTCATCTTCTTGCGCAATAGTTGCAACTTTTGGAATAATCTCTTCGAAATTCTCATAACCATATGCAATTGCGATGTCTTCAATCAAATCAACAGGATGCAAAATGTCTGCTCTATATGCAGGAATCAATGCTTTTCCGTTTTTATAACCATAACCCATAGCTGCAAGATATTTTATCATCTCTTTTTCACTTAAATTTAAACCTAAACGTTTATTTACATACTTTGTATCGAGTTTCATTTCTGACGGGTTTAAATTTGGTGTTGTGAACTTTTTGTCTGAATAAACCATTTCCACTGCATAAATATCTCCGCCCATATCAGCTAATGTTGTTACAAACATGTTTAATGCAATTTCTACATTTTGATAATCTGTTCCAGTGCATTCAATAAATACTTCTTTAGTGGTTTCATCAATCTTTCCAATATCATCTGAGTTTGTGTATGGAAGCATTGAAAGAATTTTTCCTTTGTTGTCTATATAAAAGGGATATTTTGTCCATGATTCTGCAATTTGTTTGTATTCTTTTCCTGTTGAATGCAATTCTTCTACTTTATCAGCAGAAATTTCTTCTTTGAAACCAAGAGGTTTGAATTTCATTGTTTTTGGATCTTTTGCAATATAAGTTATGGGGAAATTAATCTTTTGCAATGGATAAACACCATAACATGATTTTTTTCTTTTTCTTCCATGTGTTGTTGCTAACTTTTCTTGCATCTGCATTATCTCTTTGATACGTTCGTTATTAAATGTGATATTTTTTACAACTGCGCATGCTGTATACGGACGCATTGTAACTGATTTGTCAACAATCACTTTGCAGTTAGAAGATTTTATCTTATATTCTTTCAATCCAGTTTTTATTCCTAAGAATGAAGAAAATGCTCTGGCAAAACCTTGCTCTGATAATAAGTCTGGTCTATTTGGAAAAATCTCAACATGAATCTCATCACCTTCAATCTTTTCTAAATCTGTGCCAAGCATTGAAATTCTATCTTTGAGTTTATCAATAGGGAGTTTCTTTCCAATTATTTTTTCAAGCACTGATTTCTTTAATATTATTGTTGGCATAAAAAATTTCACTTCGTTCAATTTTTAATTATTTTATCCATAACTTCATCTCACGCAATTGCTTTAAATCATTTTTGTACATATCTCGAATATCAGTAATGCCATAATAGGAGCTTACTATTCTTCCTGTGCCTAATCCCCATGCTAATACTGGAATGTCCTCGTCAAGCAATGGGATAACAACTTCTGGACGGAAAATTCCTGCGCCTCCTAATTCAATCCATTCTTTTTTTACAGGATGCAATACATCTACTTCAACAGAAGGTTCTGTATAAGGAAAATGCGCTGGTCGAATTCTTACATCAGGATAACCCATTTTTCCGAAAAATTCTCTTAAATAACCTTTGAGATGCTTAAAGTTAGCATTTGGATCAATAACAATGCCATCAATCTGGTAAAATTCAAATAAATGTTTCCAATCTAATGCCTCATTCCTAAATACTTTGCCAACATTAAAGAATTTTGCGGGTAAATCTTGTTTTTTTAATTGCTGGAGTTTTAATGCGCTTAATACTGTTGTGTGTGTTCGTAAAAGGACTTTACGCGCTTCTTCTTCATTCCATTTATATTGCCAGCCTTTGCTGCCTGTGTTTGCGCCAGTTTCATGAACCTCTTTAATCTTTTTATAATCCTTTGGAAGTTTGCCTAATAATATCTTTTTATCGCCTAAATAGAATGTGTCTTGCATTGTTCTTGCAGGATGATCTTGTGGCACGAATAACATATCAAGGTCTTGGTATGCTGTATGCGCATAGTCTCCTGTCATCTCTCTAAAACCCATGTCTAACCAAATTTGTTTTACATATTCAATCGCTTGGTTTTCAAAATGACGCTTGCCTCCTATGATTTTTGGAACATTTATCTCAACATCAAATCTTCTAAATTTAATGTCTTTCCAAGAATTATTCTTTAGCATGTCTTGTGTTACTCTCTCTGCGATGTTTACTGAAAAATTCATCTTTGATAATTCTTTACCTATTTCTGTAGGTGTGATTGTTTTTGGTTTTTTTAATTCTATCTTAATTATATCTTTTCTTTGTTTTAATTCGTTCATGCTTTCTGTTTCATCAAGTGTTAATGCAGTAATGTCGCGTCCTTCTGCCGCAAGTGATTTTAAGAATTGATAATCATATTTTTGTTTTTCTAATGTTTTTCTTCCATCTTCTGTAATTGTTATCTGCAGATTGTTTGCTTCTTTTTTGATAATAATCGCATTTTTTTTTCGCAATAAACCAATACAAACTGAATATTCAGCATCATTGAGTTTTGCAAATTTCTTTATCTCGTCTGCAGCTTGAGGAGAGTTTTGTATTGTTTCAAGAAATCTTTGTTCAGGAAGACCAATTTTGCTGTATTCTCTGCCATTTGCATCCAATGAAACAACTTCTTTGAGTTCTTCTTTTGTTGTAATTATTTTCTTGTTCTCTAACCATTGCAATGCTCTAATTACTTCAACTTCTTGTAATTTTGATGCTAGCACTAGTTTATCCTGTGTGTTGTTTTCTTTTATCAGAGGAAGAACCTTTCTTTCTAATGGATGCAATTTCTCAAAGAGTATTTGAGAAGAATCTTGCTTTGCAAGATTCTTCTTATCAGGCAATCCGGACAAAGATAACTTAGATGAAAATTGTTTCATTCTTGTTTTAGAGAAGTAACTGGTATATAAAAATATAGTATTTTGCGGGTTCGCAAACCCGCAAAATACTATATTTTGGCATTATGCGAAAATTTTATATACTACTATTGGAATAAAAAAATGATGAGCAAAGCGAATCATTTTTTCATGAAGAAAGCAATGGCTTCTTTTGGAACTATTGTTGCTATTATGGGCAGTGTGCTTATTTCTGTGGGTGTTGCTTGGTTTCTTGCAAAGAATTGGCATCAGATTCCTTCATTCTTAAAAATTATAATCCTTCTTGGTTTTACTTCTGCAGCATATATTGCAGGAGTAATGCTTCCAGAAAAAGGATATAATGGAACAGGCAAGGCTTTGCTGCTTTTAGGTGGAGTGTTATATACTCTAAGTATTTTTCTTATTGCGCAGATTTTTTTTACATCTTCAAGCTTACAAGGGCAAGCATGGCTATGGTTAATAGCTTTTATTGGTATTGTGATCAGCACATATTTCTTTAAGTCAGTTCCATTGCTTATTGTGAGCATATTAGAGTTTATGATTTGGACAATTGTTCAATTTTCTGCATTTTCTGAAAACTTTAAAGTATTTTCAGGAGGTGTGTTAACATTTTTGTTTTTAGTCATTGGTGTTTTGTTTTATAGTCTTTATTTGTTTCATACAACTAAAAAACATGCATTTGCTGCAATATATCAGTGGTGGACATTGTTTTATTTCTTGCTGTTTACTTTCATTCTCACATTTCAATTAGCATTGCCTAATCTATGGACTGAAAAAATCAGTTTCTTCTCAGCTCCTGTTGTTTTTGTTCTGATCATGGCTGTTGTTAGTGTTATGTTATTTATTTTTGGAATTAAATATAGTCTTGAAAATAAAAAAGATATGAGTAAGGTTAAGGAAATTATTGCGGTTGTTGTGTTATTAGTTGTATTGGTTGTGTTTTTATTATCTACGATGTCAATCAGAAATGAATATGGGTATTGTCAGACTAAAGAATGTTATTCTTTTCAATCTAAAGAAAACTGCGAAAAATCACCTGCAATTTTACATTGCGCTTGGAATGATCAAGTAACTGGTTTTGAAGGCAGTAGTGGTTCTTGCGCTTTTGCTTGCAGTTATTATTATAATCAATCAAGTTGTGAAAGCGCTAATCAAGATTGTGTTTGGCAAGATTATTATTGTAATCCAAGAGGATATAATCCACAGGCTCAACAAGAATTGTATAGTTCTTGTCAGAAGTTTAATAATAACAAAGAATCATGCGATAAAGAAGAACTTTGCGCTTGGTACTCTGATCACTTTTTTGCTTCAAATTCTAAAACAATGCCATTAAATCTTTGGGTATTTTGGATATTGATCAATGTGCTTTTTATTGGTGTGATTCTAGCAGTAATTGGTTATGGAACAATTATGAAATCATCTGCAATCATCAACATAGGTATTGTGTTTTTTGTGCTTGATATTGTTTCAAGGTATATTGGATTTATCATGGACTTTGGCGGTTATGTTGGATTAAGCGCAATATTTATCTCAGGCGGAATATTGCTGCTTGGCGGCGGATACTTGATTGAAAAATGGAGAAAACAACTTTTGGAGAATGTGAAATGAGAACTTTTTTGAAACTTATTCTTTTTTTAGGAATATTGTTTGGGATAAGCGGTGCGTTTATTCTATATTCGTCATGGCCATTAATTTTTGGAGAAACTATTGCGCTGGAAACAAGACCAGTTGATCCTTTTGATATTCTTCGAGGGCAGTATATTGTCATTAATTATAAAATTTCTACAATTCCCTTGCTGAAAGATGCTCAATTGGGAGATAATGTTTATGTTCTTGTTCAAGAAAATGAAAATAAAATATTTGATTATAGTTCTGCAAGTTTTGTTAGGCCTTCACAAGGCAGATTTATTAAAGGCATTGTTAGAAATATTGCTAATGATAAGATAAATATTGAGTATGGCATTGAACAATATTTCTTTGAAAGAAATGCTGAGTTTGAAATGAGTAATTTAACTGTTTCAGTTAAAGTAAGCAGTTCAGGAAGAGCAAAGATTTCAGAGTTATTGCAAAATGGAAAGCCTATTGTGATGAAATATCAGAAAATGGGATTAACTTCTTAAGAGAATTCTGCAAAGCAATAGAGAAAGCAAAATAAAACTAAATAAAAAAATTAAAAAATGAAACTAAATAATTTATTTAACAACTTTTTCTGCAGGTTTTAATGTTGCCCATAATGTGTCAAACAATTCTTGCAGCGCGTTTGCGAAAAATGGTGTGTTTATCCAGATACCTATATCGTATGTAGGATGAACTTCAGCATCATCTAAAACCATAAAGACTAATTCTTTGCTATCAACAATACAGAATCTTGCTTTTGAATTAGTATGTCTTACTTCAGCAACTTCACTAATATCTTTTAATGCAGGCAAAGCTTCTTTTGTGATAGGAGCAGCAATTCTTATTTTTACTCCTCTTTTCTTTAGCTTTTCAAAGATTGGTTTTAATCCTTCAATTTTCCGAATAAATCCTTGCGTTGTTGTCATTATTGTTACTGTTTCTTCTGCGCCTTTAATTGTCAATTCTAAATGGTTGTAAAGATTATGTCTTCCTCGCAATGAACCAGATAAGTCAGAAGGCTCAACTAATTCAATTCCTTGAGTGTGCAATGAGTTTAACTCACCAAGCACTTCTGTAGCTTTTAATTCTTCTAAACGATCCATTCTTTCTTCTACTTCTTTTTTCATGTTCTTTTTTACACGTTCAAGAACTTCCATCGGAGGAACTGCTAAATATTTTATTGGTTTGCCTAATTTCATTATGACAAACCCTTTCTTTTCCAGGCTTTCCAAAACATCATAACTTCTGCTCCTTGGAACATTTGCGATGTCTGATAATTCTCCGGCAGTGGATACTCCTCGAGAAAGCAATGCTGCCCAAATCTTTACTTCATATAAATTTAATGAAAAATATCTTCTTAATTTACTTAAAAATTCTTCTTTTACAATCATTTACTTCACCCTTTAATAAATAATTTCTATATTAACTTGAAAGTTAAAACAATAATTACTAACTTGCTCTTATATATAAAGTTTTCTTTTTGGAAAAATTTCAAGAAATTTTTTCAGATTTGTTTTATATAAAATATATAAACTTGTTTTAAGAAGAATATTTATATAAGTGATTTCAATAGACTTTAATTAAAAAGGTGCGATTATGAAGAATATTCTTGAGAATATGAGGAAAATAGTAAGAACTAAGAGAAAAATAATTGTTTTTCCTGAATCTGAGGATATCAGAGTTCTTAAGGCTTGCAGAATTCTGCAAAAAGAGAATATATGCGATTTTATTTTACTTGGAAATGCTGCTGTAATTAAAAAAAGATTATCAAGAAATAAGATTTCGCTTAATCCTTTGCCAATCATTGATCCGCAATCAACAGATAAAGTAAAGCATTATGCTCATCTTTTTGCGCAGCTATGCAGCGCAAAAAGAGTTTCTTATGAAAAAGCGTTGAATCTAATCAAGCAGCCGATGTATTTTGCAACTATGATGCTTTATACTGGAGAAGTTGATGGTGTTGTTTCTGGAAGCAATTCTCCTACTGCTGATACTTTACGACCTGCGCTGCATATACTTAAAACTAAACAAAAGTTTCATAGAGTTTCTGGTGTATTCTTGATGATGCTGCAGAATAGATTGCTTTTGTTTGCGGATTGCGCTGTGCAAATCACTCCTTCCAGTCGTGATTTGTCAGAAATAGCATTGGATAGCGCGAAAACTGCTAAAATGTTTGGAATAAAACCAAAGATTGCGTTTCTTTCTTTTTCTACAAAAGGTTCAGCAAGCAATGCTTCTTTGCAGCATATTCGAGATGCAGTGAAGATTGTTCGGAGTAAAAATTCTAAACTGATTGTTGATGGAGAATTACAAGTTGATGCAGCGCTTGATGAATTAACTGCCGTTAGAAAAAATTCTGTTATCATTAAAGGAGATGCAAATGTGTTAATATTTCCAGATTTGAATTCTGCAAATATTGCGTATAAACTTGTTGAAAGATTAGCAAAAGCGCATGCAGTTGGACCAATTCTGCAAGGTTTAGCTAAACCAGTCAATGACTTAAGCAGAGGATGTTCAGCGCAGGATATTGTTGATGTTGCGATTATTACGTGTTATGAGGCAATTGAGAATTCTGCAAAGCAGAATTCTCAAAGCCATGCAATTCGGGCTAAGAGGATTAAGTAAGGGGGAAATTGTTGATGATAAAAGATAAAGCGATTCTTGTTGTCAATATTGGATCATCTTCTCTCAAGCTTGCTTTATTTTCTATCAATCAAGGAAAACTGCGAGAATGTTGTCGGGAGAAAATAGTATTTAATGATTGGGGAGGTTGGCAAAAAAGACTAGAAATTATAATCAGAACGTTTTTTCAGAAGAATCAATTGGAACATATTGATCTTATTGTTCATCGTGTTGTCTATGGGGGGAAATTTACTCTGCCAGTAAAAGTTACAGCTGCTGTTGTTCGGGAGCTGGAAAAATATTCTGCATTTGCGCCCTTGCATAATCCTTATAATATTATTGGGATAAAATTATGCAGAAAATTATTTCCTTTTGCTGAGCAGTATGCTGTGTTTGATACTGCGTTTCATAAAACAATGGCTGTGAAAGCAAAAGTGTATGGATTGCCTTATTCTTTTTATCGCAAAGGGATTATGAAATATGGTTTTCATGGCAGTAATTTTGCTTATTGCACAAAAATTGCTTCGCAATTTTTGCATAAGGAAAAAAGCAAGCTAATTATTTGTCATCTAGGCAATGGATGTTCGATAACTGCTGTGAAAGACGGCAAAAGCGTTGATACAAGTATGGGATTTTCTCCTAATGAAGGGTTAGTGATGGGAACTCGTGCTGGTGATATTGATTCAGGTGTTATTGAATTTTTGCTTCGTAAGAATTCAACTAAGAAAGTGTTTGAGATGCTTAGAGATAAATCAGGATTGCTTGGGATTTCCGGAGCAAGTAATGATGTGAAAGAATTGCATGCAATTTCTCTTGGAAAAGGAAAAAGAGCTGAAAGAGCAAAACTTGCTTTGGATATTTTTACTTATAGAATTGTGAAATATATTGGCGCGTATTATGCTGTTCTTAGTGGATGCGATGCAATTGTGTTTACAGGCGGCATCGGAGAGAATGCGTGGTATTTACGGGAAGAGATTTGCAAGCAATTGGCTGTATTTGGATTGAAGTTGGATATGGTGGAGAATAAGATGAATAAATTTGAGATTTCTGCTAAAAATTCTTCTGTAAAGCTGTTTGTTGTTGCAGCGAATGAGGAGATGCAGATGGTACAGGAGATTGCTGGAAGATTATTGTAAAAAAAATTGACTAAATGAGTTATTCTTTACTGTTCGTAATTCAATCGGCATTATGCTATTTCCTTTTTCATGGAAGGAGAATCCTGTTGCTGTTCAAATACAATCTGCTGAAATTGCTCTGCAATATAAAAGCTTCTTTTTGGAAATATGGGGAAGAAGCAAGAAATAGATTTTTATCTTTTATTCTTCTCTTAAATCTATTTTTGTTCCATTATACTCTCCAACTAAATTCTTATACAATGCTTTTTCTTTGTTTAGATTGAATACATATACGTTATAATCTTTTTTATATTGCTGCACTTTTTCAAGTTTGTTTCTCATCCCTCCTGTTACATCATTATGTCTTGACTTTCCAATTGCGGCTGTATATTGTACAAGATTTTGTTTGTTTATCTCTGGAATCATTTTTTTATTTTGATCATAGATCCCGTCAACATCAGAGCCGAAAAATAAAATATTCGCATTTAACTGTTTTGCAAGGTAACAGGAAATGTCATCTCCGGAAAGAGGAATTGCAGTCAATTCTTGATCAATAACCATATCACCGAAAAGAACTGGAATTTTGTCCTGCTGCACAAAATTCCTTATCTTTTCTACATCTGCATTTATTATTTCTTTATTTTTTGTTAAAAATATATCTATGGGAATAATAGTTTCTACTGGCAGATTTTTGTCTGCAAAAATCTGCATAATCTCTTTGTTGAGAGATAGAACTGATTCGTGCGTCTTGTGAAAGCCTTCATATTGCAATGGTGTTGCGACTCCCTCTTTAATGTTGTATTCTTTTACTAATTTATGGCCATAAGCGCCAACACCATGAACAATTATCAATGAGAAATGTTTTTGTTTTTTTGCTTTGTTTATTTCGTCTGCAATTCTTTCTATTATTTTAGAATAAAACTCTAATTTGTTTTCTGTTTTGTTTGTTATAGCACTGCCACCTAATTTTATAATGTATAATGGTTTTATTTCTTGTTTTATAGCAGCTTTTTATTGTTTCATACTAATTCAGCTCCTGCTGCAATCTTTCCAATGATGTAATTATTGATATTAATTGATTTTAATCCATTCTCAACTTTGTTTTTGTTCTCTTTGTCTGTAATCAAAACAACAGTCGGGCCAGTGTCAATTGAAAAATAAACTTGTATGCCATTGTTTCTTAGTTTATAACATAATTCCATCAAACTCATTGTTTCTGGTTCATATAATACAATGGGATTATTACTTGTCATTGTTATATTATGCAGATTAAGTGTGTCTTGTTCTGCCAGTTTTGCGATTGTCCAGAGATCATTGTTTTTAATTGCTTGCAGTAATTGCACTATCTTTTGCTTTCTTTGTTGCAACCATAATCTAAAAAATGGCGATGTTTGTGCATGGAGATGCGCCATCTCTGTTTTGATATTATCTTTTGAAGCGATTGGGATTGTGATTAAAATGCAATCTGAGAATTGGTCTTTTTTATCAATTCTTATTGCAAAACAATCTTCATGCGCAATTCCCGGATATGATAACCATAATGAAATTCCGCCGGTAACACTTCTGCATGCGGAGCCTGCTAATAAGCGCGCAATTGTGCTTACAAATCTCATGTTTGAAGAGTATTTTTTTCCAAATAATGCGTGCGTTGCAGCTAATGCTAACGCTGCACCAGCTGAAGCACTTGTGCCAAGGCCTTTTGGTGAAGCGAATTTTGAAGAAATTACTATTTCTTCAAAATTCGCTGAATTGGGCAATCCGGACAAGGGGATTTTAATGCGATTTTGATCAGGTATTTCTTTTCCATCTGAATAATAATTATCAGATTCAATCTTTATTTTCTGGGTTGTATTTGCGAGCTTTCTTAGATAATCAATTATTGCCAACACTCTTTTTCTTTCTGAATCATTTGCAGGTTTTTTGTTTATGGTAATGTAGTCTTCTTTGAATTCTTCTGGAAATGTTACTGTTGTTTTAGTATAAGCGCAATCGTTAGTTAATGAGATTGATGGAAAAAATGCTGTTCTGTATTGCCAATCAGGCATGCCATGATATTTGAGAATTCCTTGAATAGGATATGCTTTTGCAGTTGCACTAAACATTTTGCTTTGCAAAATTTTTATAACTTCGTAATCCGGACTGTGCTTATATATTTCTGGATAGTTTTCTATTTTGTATTCTTTTTTTAATTGTTTAATCAGAGAGTTATAATTCTTTTTCTCTTGTTCTGCAAATTGTTTGAATTCTTGCGGGATTGTTGTCATGGATTCACTTTGTTTAAATCAATCATATTAATCATCTATTGGACTTTTAATTTTGCAGATATCTTTATTGAATACTTTTGTGTAGATTAATGTTGTGCTTATATCTGAATGGCCCAGTAAATCGCGGATATATTTGAGATCTGTGCCATTT
Organism: Candidatus Woesearchaeota archaeon; assembly: GCA_016219865.1. GTDB lineage: Archaea > Nanobdellota > Nanobdellia > Woesearchaeales > DSVV01 > JACRKF01. Next base: position 15,348 of record JACRKF010000037.1, read on the forward strand.
TCTAAAAGATGTGTTGCAAAAGTATGTCTTAATGTATGGGGTGTTATTTTTTTTCTTATGCCTGCTTTCATTGCAGCATTTTCTATAATCTTTTGGATTGTTCTTTGTGTGTATTTTCCATTTCTGTTCGTTAAGAAAACATGGCCTTGTTTATCAGAAGTCAAATCCATCAAATTCTCTTTTACTTTCAAAGAAAGCATGACAATTCTATCTTTTTTTCCTTTTGCTCTCTTTAAATGAATCAAGTTTCTGTTAAAATCAATATCTTGCCATTGAAGATTTATAATTTCGCTGATTCTTAACCCAGATGAATATCCTATCTGAATAATAAGCCTATGATTAACATTTTTTGCAACTGAAATGAGTTTTTCAATCTCTTCTTTTGAAAGTATTATTGGAAGTTTCTTTTGGATGGTATTCATTCATATAATATGAGAAAAACTGTTAAATATATAAATTTTCGTATTTTATGTTAAATAGTTGTATTAAGCGTAATAAAAGTACGCTTAATACGAGAAACCGTCTCACAATTATATTGGTAAAATATAAAAATTTCTAAGAAATGCAAAAACAGAAGAACTTTCTTGAACCATTCCATTATTTCCTTCCATCATCCTGTGAATTTTCTGTAAATTATGCGCAATTGATATCAGA